>JBFYKG010000005.1:0-32842 GCA_041311015.1 Rhodocyclaceae bacterium
ACCCGGGAAGATCACGGGTTCGACCCCATAGACCTCGGCGGTGTCACACACCTGATTGGCCGGGATGATGTGGTCCAGTTCTGCACCGATAATCAGCTTGGGTACCGGCTTGAGACGCTCCGGTTTGATTAGGTTGAACATGGTCATATCCCAGATGGCGCGTTGCGATTCCATCTGAGATAGCAGCAGGTAACGCTGCAGATCAGTCAGCGAGGCTGGCTGCGCAAAGAGCGCGTCTTTCAGGGCATCGATATCGATGGGGCCACCGGTCATCAACTGGGAGAGATTGCCCAGCATATCGGGGCGTGACCAGAGCAGTGACATCGAACTGGCAATCAGGCCCCGCGGAGGTACCGAGCACATCAGCACCGCTGCGGGAAATTCTTGCTGCTCCAGACATTTCTGCACAAC
Organism: Rhodocyclaceae bacterium; assembly: GCA_041311015.1. Taxonomy (GTDB): domain Bacteria; phylum Pseudomonadota; class Gammaproteobacteria; order Burkholderiales; family Rhodocyclaceae; genus Fluviibacter. The sequence continues at coordinate 412 of JBFYKG010000005.1, forward strand.
AAAACCACCCATCGAGTGGCCGATCAGCACGGGGGGCTGCCCCAGCTCATCCACCACCTGCAGGACATCGTCCACGTAGTGGTCAATGCCCCAGTTACCGAGTTGCTCGTGGCCTTCGCTGCCCCCGTGGCCGCGCACGGATACCGCGTGTGCCGGCCAACCCCGTTCGGCAAACCATTCGAGAAAATGTTCGGACCAGACCCAGGCGGCGGTGAATGCGCCGTGGACAAAGAGCAACGGTGTACGCTTTTTACCCTTGCTCGGGTAACGGCTGATAACTTCCAGGGAGAGGGCGTCGGACACAATGATTCCTTAGCTAAGGTTCCGGATGGCTTCAATACGGGCATCTCGGATGCGCGTGGCAATATGTTCCTGAGTGCGGACGGCCAGTGCAATCGCGCCCGCATCAACGCCCGCGGCCGCATGCTGAATCTGGACCCACCGGCTAACGGTATCCGGTAATGCCCCCAGGAAGGGCAAGGTCGACAACAAACGTTTGAAGCGCTCTGCTCGGCGCAGCCCATCACAACGCTCTAGGGTATTTAGCTGGTCTTCGGCACTCAGCGCATCCGGTTGTAACAAGGCCGTCTTCTGGCCTACCAACAGCAACGCCATATCCCGGCAATCCGTAGGCAGTCGTAACCGTTCAGCTACCTCGTTCACCCGATCAGGTGGGCATTCGGACAACCAAAGCGCAACGCGTTCCGCCATAGGTAGATTGGCGCTTGCCGCTGCATTGAGTCGCCCGTCAACCATCGGCACCGGTGGCAACAGATCGGCGCTGGCACCGCTAGCGGCAAGTTCGGCAAACATCCGCTCGGGCTGCACGGCCATCAGGCCGCGCGACAGCTCCTGCCAGACCCGCTCGGCCACCAGGTGCTTAGTTTCGCCAGCCCGCACCATCTGCTGCATGAGGGCCAACGTTTCAGGGGCAACCGTAAATTCCGGAAACCGTGCCGCGAACCTTGCCAGCCGTAGAATCCGTACCGGGTCTTCGGCAAAGGCTGGCCCCACGTGGCGCAGCACTTTTGCTTTCAGGTCCTGCTGGCCGCCATAAGGATCAACCACGTTGCCCTCGGCGTCTTCGGCCATGGCGTTGATGGTGAGATCACGTCGCGCCAGATCTTCCTCCAGCGTGACGTCGGGTGCGGCATAAAAACTGAACCCGTGATAGCCGTGGCCGGTCTTCCGCTCGGTACGCGCGAGCGCATATTCCTCATGGGTTTGCGGATGCAGAAAGACGGGAAAGTCTTTACCAACGGGGGTATAACCCGCGGCAAGCATCTCGTCAGGCGCGCTGCCAACGACCACATAATCCCGATCGCCCGGGGGCAAGCCCAGTAGGCGGTCGCGAACGGCGCCGCCAACGGTGTAGATTTTCATGACCTGCGCTTAAGCCTGAAGCGCGGCGCGAAGGATTAGCGCCCGGCGCGGCTGCGGTAGTCATCGAACTGGACCGTATCCCCTGCGCCCAGCAGGTAGAGCGGCGCCACGGCTTCAAGGGGCTCCGGGTTCCAATTCGGGGGCGTTTTGCAGCTACCGCTGCAAACGCTATCGACTTCCATCGAGCGGATGTTGTCCGCCGACATCATTTTGTTCGGCAACAATGACAGCAACGCGGCCTGGAAGTACGCGAGGTTTTCCGAAAGCGGAATGATGCGACGCTTCACATCCAGCACATCAGCGGTGTACTCGACCAGTTCTTTCAGGCTGTACACCGTCGGGCCACAGAGGTCATAGGCCTGACCTTCAGTTGCCGGCGTATCAAGTGCCTGGGCAAACGCCTTGGCAACATCATCAACCGACACCGGCTGGAAGCGGGCATCGGCACAACCCAACGGCAAAAATGGCAGCTTGCGCAACAGGCAGGCAAAGGTGTTGATAAAGGAATCGCGGACACCAAAGATCACCGATGGGCGGAAGATGGTGGTGACCAGACCAGAGTTGGCAACAACGGCTTCTCCGGCGGCCTTGGAGCGCAGATATTCCGAGGGTGCATTCTTGCCTGCATTCAGGGCGCTCATGTGCAGCAGACGGTTAACGCCGGCCGCCTTGCAGGCAGCCACAATCTTTTTGGGCAGCTCGACATGCGCCGCGGCGAATTCCTTACCGTAGGGAATAGCCGGCGTTGCGCCATGCAGAATACCGACCAGATTGATCACGGCATCCTGACCGCTGGCCAGACGCTCGATAACCCCTGTCTCATGAATGTCCGCCTCAACCAGCGTGACGCTGGGCAGCATCGTGATGTCACGATTCTTTTCGTAGCGACGCGTCGGGATCGTGACCTGTACACCGGCATCGACCAGCACTCGCGCCAGATGACGTCCGACAAATCCGGTACCACCAATGAGGAGAATTTTCTTATTCGTCAGCATGAGTTTTCCTTGGTCGATCGTCCAGATGAGGTCAATAGGGCATCCAAGCGGTTATTTTATGCCATTTCAGGGCAATTCCGGCATCCCGTCGGATTGACCGGACTTGGGCCCAATCGTGCCCAGCATGATCTTGAGCGAGGGGGTATTGCCCGTCATCACCGTCTGATAGAAGACGGCATTGCTCATGACCTTTTTAACGTAATCCCGGGTTTCGGAAAATGGAATGGTCTCGGCGTAGATCGCCCCTTCCAACGGTTTTACATCACGCCATTTACGGGCCCGACCCGGCCCGGCGTTATAAGCCGCCGATGCCAGTACCGGATGGTTATCCAGGCTCTCTAGCACCAGACGCATATAGGTCGTGCCCAGCATGACGTTGGTATCCGGGTTGTGCAGATCGCCCGGCGCCAGTTTGACCCCGATCTTGTTTGCTACCCATTTACCGGTGGCTGGCATGACCTGCATCAGACCCGCGGCCCCAACATTGGATTTAGCATTGGTCACAAAGCGGCTTTCCTGGCGCATCAAGCCGTAAACCCAGGCTTTATCCAGATTCTGCCGGTCTGAATGGGTCATGATCTTGTCGGCGTGCGGCGTCGGGAAGCGCAACTTGTAGTTATGTTCGTCCTTAGTGCGGTCGGCCGCGCTGATCGACCGATCAATGATCTGATTGCGCTGGGCAATTTCGGCGGCTGCCAACAGCTGCCGATCACTCATACCGCGCAACGCCCAGCTCCATTCCTTGACGCCCTCCGGGCGTAATTCCAACCGGTACATGGCCAGCGCACGGCGAATCCCGGGTTGCTTTTCAACAGCACGGATTTCATCGGGGGTCGCGGGGCTGGCCTGGGCCGGCACCTTGGCTCGACCACCCAGCTCTTCGGCGGCAAGGACGCCATAGAAATTGGGTTGCCCCACAATCTTTCGGAACTGCTCTTCCGCGGCACTATCGCGACCCTGCGCTTTATAGGCGCGGCCCAGCCAGTACACCCATTCCGGCGAATTGATCATGGGTTCTGGCATGGCCTCGATATCTTTGCGCACCAGACTCCAGTCTTGGGCACGCAACGCAACACGGATCCGCCACGCCATCGCGTCGTCCGGCAACAAGACCGTACCGCTTTGCCGCACGGCATTGAGCGCCTCCGGGCTTTGCTGAATGCCCAGCTGCCAACCGATGATGCCCCAGACGTATTCCTGCTGCGGTTTTTCCAGGTGGCCGCCATAGCGTTTGAGCGCAGGGATAGCGCTTGTTGGTTCGTTGCGGGCCATGCGCACCAGCGCCAGTGTGGCCAGTTCCTTCTGGGTGTCGTCATTCGGGGTACCGACCCGCTCCAGGTAAATCACAGGCCGGCCGAGCACCGCATCCAGGCCGCCGGCCGCATCATTGGCATTGACCCGCATCACCCCCAGCGTCAGGCGCGCCTGACCCGGTTTATTCATGGCCACCTGACGGCGTGCCCGTAACCAGCCGTCGCTGGCCTTGAGATCACCGTTAGCCCACATCGCTTCAAACAGCATCTGACAGGCTTCCGGTGTATCCACACTGGTGGTCCAGAGTTGTCGCGCCTGATCCTTGGCAGCAGTATCGCCGTTGTTGACCCGTGGTAGCAGGCTGTAACACTGGACATCGGGCTCGGGCTGCAGCATCTGCGTGCCCTGCTGCGCCACCAGCACCCAGTTACCCTGTTTGGCCTGAGCCCGTATCCAGTCGGCCCGCAAAATTTCGGCAGGGCGTTCGCCCTCGTACTTTTTGAGGAAGGCACGGATTTCCGGACTGTCGGTCGTCAATTGCGGCTTGAGCAGCCAGGATTCGACGTAGGGGGCCAACTCATGTTGCTTCAGCTGCGGATAAAGCTGCTCGACCTTGTTCAGCTGCCCCTTCTGAACGGCTTCGCGGGCACTGAGATAGGTGGCATCCTGCGCCAGGGCGAGGGGCGTCAACCCGGTAGAAACGCCCAGCGCCAACAGCAAAAAGATTGCTCGCGGGGATTGCAACATCAGAGGGTGCTTCAACATAGGCACAGGCTGGAAGACCAGAATGGATCAGGGGGGTGTGTTACTGTCCGGACTATGCCGAACCCAACGGATGAAAAATTCTATCGCAGTACGCTGCGTACCCGCATGAAATCTTGGCGGCGCACGCTCTCGGCCGAAGATCATGCCACCTTTAGCCGGCGCATGTGCGACATCCTCGAAGACCATTTTCACCCGCCACCTTCGCCCTTTGCGTTCTATGCACCGATCACCAAGGAACCGGATATCGCGCCGCTAATGCACGAGTGGTATGCCGCCGGCGTGGGCGTCTGCCTGCCCCGCGTGACCGAAGCATGTGCACCGCTATCGTTTTATCTCTGGGACCCGTATATCCGCCCCACGCTGGATGAGGCGGGGATTGCCGCCCCGCCGGCCAACCCGGACAAACAGGTCACGCCCAAGATGCTGTTCATCCCCTGCCTGGGGCTGGATAAGCAAGGGTACCGGCTGGGTTACGGCGGCGGGTATTACGACCGGACGCTGCCGTTACTGCCCGGTGTCAAAACTATCGGGGTGCTGTTCTCGGGGCAGCTACTCGACGACATCCGACCCCAGGCACACGACGTGCCGCTGGATGGCTGGATCACCGAAAAAGGTCTAGTGCTCTAAGCGCTCTGGCCAGAAGCCGGTTGCCGGAGCACGATACCCGTCACTACAAAAAGCATCGCCGCCTCAATAAATGCCAACACGGCATCCGGATAATCGAACAGGCCGGTTTCGACAGTAAAGAATGCCGCATTCAGAAGCCGGTCGAACATTACGACCAGAACCAAAGCCAACCAGAAACGCAGGCCTTTGATGCCGCCCGAATTGGGTACTCCGGGAAATAACCGGCAGCAAGACCAGCCAACCAGCACCAGGGCGCCGGCCAGGAGGTAGATGGTAGTCTCGTACATCCCGGGCGCCTCAGATATCAGGCGAGGAAGAGGCGGTAGGCCGGGTTGTCCGATTCGTTTCGGTACGGATACCCCAGGCCAGCGAGGAAGGCCTCGAACGCCGGCATCTCATTGGCAGGCACCTGAAAGCCCACCAGCACGCGACCAAAATCGGCACCATGATTGCGGTAATGGAATAGGCTGATGTTCCAGCCAGCACTCATGTTCTCCAGAAAGCGCATCAGGGCACCCGGACGCTCAGGAAACTCGAAGCGATAAATCAGTTCGTGGGTCGACGCACTGCCGCCCTGCCGCGGGGTATGACCGCCGACCATATAACGGACATGAAGCTTAGCCATTTCGTCATCGGTCAGATCCAGCGCCGGGTAGCCCTCAGCCTGGAGCATATCAACCAGTGCCGTAACCTCGGCCCGCTTCGCCGTCTGAATACCCACGAAGACATGGGCCGCTCCCGGGTCGTTGTAGCGGTAGTTGAACTCGGTGATGCTGCGGTTGCCCAGCAGCGACAGGAATTTACGGTAGGCACCCGGCTTCTCGGGCAGCGTCACGGCCAGAATGGCCTCCCGCTGTTCACCGAGCTCGGCCCGCTCGGCCACAAAGCGCAGCCGATCAAAGTTCATGTTAGCGCCCGAGGCCACGGCCACCAGCGTTTTGCCCTGGGCACCTGTTTTGTCGACCCAGGCCTTCATGCCGGCCACCGCCAGCGCGCCGGCCGGCTCCAGCACGGAGCGGGTATCTTCGAAGACGTCCTTGATGGCGGCGCAGATGGCGTCGTTATCTACGAGGATCATCTCGTCCACGTACTGCTCGGCGATGCGGAAGCACTCCCCGCCGACTTCCTTGACGGCAGCACCATCGGCAAACAGGCCCACCTGTTCCAGGCGTACCCGACCATGAGCAGCCAGCGAACGGGTCATGGCGTCGGCGTCCACGGCTTCAACCCCGATCACCTTGATCTCGGGGCGCACCAGTTTGACGGCCGCTGCCACACCGGCAATCAGACCGCCGCCACCGACACAACAGAAGATGGCATCAATCGGCTTGGGGTGCTGGCGAAGGATCTCAAGCCCCACCGTGCCCTGGCCGGCAATAACCTCCGGATCATCAAAGGGGTGCACAAAAGTCAGCCCCTCCTCACGTTCCAGGCGGCGCGCCTCGTTGTAGGCATCGTCAAATGAGTCCCCAAACAGCACCACCTCGCCGCCGCGCGACCGGACGGCATTGACCTTGATCCCCGGCGTGGTGGTCGGCATCACGATCACGGCACGGCAACCCAGCTTTTGTGCTGAGAGCGCCACACCCTGGGCATGGTTACCGGCTGAGGCTGCTACCACGCCCCGTTTTAGCGCCTCAGACGACAGCTTGGCCATCTTGTTATAGGCGCCACGCAGCTTGAACGAAAACACCGGCTGCTGGTCTTCGCGCTTAAAAAACACCTGATTGCCGATCCGGGCCGACAGGTTTGGCGCAAAGTCCAGCGGCGATTCAATGGCCACATCATAGACCTCTGCTGCCTCGATCCGGCGCAGATAATCAGTCAATGGGAAAGGCACCTCGTTTTTAGCGGTCATGGCAACATCGGATTTCATGGAAAAGGCACAACGCCAGAAGGGCTGAAAAGCCACGCCGGCGCGACATTGCATTATACCGATGCGCTACAATACAGGGTCCGAAAATGGCCTTTACGGGCCCCAATCGACCAGAACAAAACCATGAACGCACGCCTCCGCGAGATCCCCTACAACTACACCTCGTACTCTGACCGAGAGATCGTCATTCGCCTGCTCGGCCAGGAGAACTGGGCGCTTCTGGACGCACTCCGTAGCGAACGCGTCACCGGCCGCTCGGCGCGCATGTTGTACGAGGTCCTGGGTGATGTCTGGGTCGTGCAGCGCAATCCGTATCTGGAAGACGATCTGCTGCAGAATCCGCAACGGCAGAGCGCCCTCATCACGGCCCTGCGCCATCGTGTGGCTGAAATTGAAAAGCGTCGCGACGGTAACGACAAGGTCGCGCAACTGCTCAAGGCCACCGGTGAGGCCATTGACCGTTTTGCGCAACAGCTTCAAACCGCGGCCGGTCGCCGCCGCAAGGTACTACGCGCCCTGTCCAAGCACACCCGTAAAGACAATATTGCCTTTGACGGTTTAGCCCGTGTGTCGCACGTGACCGACGCCACCGACTGGCGCGTCGAATACCCCTTCGTGGTGCTCTACCCGGATACCGAAGAAGAAATCGGCCCGCTGGTCCGTGACTGTATCAAGCTCGGTCTCACCATTATTCCCCGTGGGGGCGGCACCGGTTACACCGGCGGCGCCGTACCGCTGACCGCCGACTCGGTGGTGATCAATACCGAAAAGCTCATCGACATCGCCCCGGTAGAGTTTGTGAACCTGCCCGGCGTGGATCATGCCGTGGGCACCATCCGCACAGGTGCTGGGGTAGTCACCAAGCGCGTGTCTGAAGCCGCGGAACGTGCCGGCCTGGTGTTTGCGGTGGACCCGACCTCCGCCGAAGCCTCGTGTATCGGGGGCAATATCGCCATGAATGCCGGCGGCAAAAAGGCCGTACTGTGGGGCACCGCGCTCGACAACCTGGCCTGGTGGAAGATGGTGACGCCGGACGGCAACTGGTTGGAAGCGGAACGCCTCGACCATAATCTGGGCAAGATCCACGAACAGGAAACCGTGCGCTTCCGCCTGAAGCGCTTTGACGCACACGGCAAAAAACTGCTGAGCGAAGACGTTCTCAGCATCGCGGGCGCTGCCTGCCGCAAGATCGGCCTAGGCAAGGATGTGACCGATAAATTCCTTGGCGGCGTGCCCGGTGTTCAGAAGGAAGGCACCGACGGCATCATCGTGGCAGCCCGCTGGGTGCTGCACAAGATGCCGGCGCATACCCGCACCGTCTGCCTGGAGTTTTTTGGCCAGGTACGCGAAGCTGTGCCGGCGATTGTCGAGATTACCGATTACTTCAAGCCCAATGGCGGTGGCCGCAACCTCGGCGTGCTGCTGGCCGGCCTCGAGCACCTTGACGAACGCTACCTGAAGGCAGTTGGTTATGCGACCAAGGCCAAGCGCCACGGTCGCCCGAAGATGGTGCTGATCGGCGACCTGGTCGGCGACGACGAAAACGCCGTGATGCAGGCCGCCTCCGAAGTCGTGCGCATGTGTAACCTGCGCTCGGCTGAAGGCTTCATCGCGGTCAGCCCGGAACAACGCAAGAACTTCTGGCTGGATCGTTCGCGTACGGCCGCGATCTCAAAGCACACCAATGCCTTCAAGCTGAATGAAGACGTCGTCATTCCGCTGCCGCGCATGGGCGATTACTGCGACGGCATCGAGCGCATCAACATCGAACTCTCGATTGCCAACAAACTGGCGCTCTGCGATGCGCTCACCACCTATCTAAGCGGTAATCTGGCTGTGGATGCCGGCGATGCCAATGTTGGCAAGGACGTCCTCATCGGCGACCGCGCACAGCAGGCACTCGACGCGGTGGCGCAGGTTCGCACCCGCTGGCAGTGGCTGCTCGATCATCTCGACACGCCTCTGGGCGAAGCCGAAGCCTCTTTCGCCGCCTTGGGCATCGTCGCCGGACCGCTCGAGAACAAAGCGGCGAATCCGGTACTCTTCCACCGCCTACAGGACTACAGCGTCCGCGTCTCATGGAAGCAGGAACTCAAACCGGCGCTGGAGCGTATTTTTGACGGCAACGTCTATCGCCCGATCCTGGATCGTATCAATGCGATCCACAAAGAAGTGCTGCGCGGCCGCGTATTCGTCGCCCTGCACATGCACGCCGGCGATGGCAACGTACATACCAACCTGCCGGTCAATTCCGACAACTACCAGATGCTGCAAACGGCCAACAAGGCCGTTGATCGGATCATGCTACTGGCACGCTCGCTAAACGGTGTAATTTCTGGCGAACACGGCATCGGCATCACCAAGATCGACTATCTTGAAGACAACGAGATGGCGGCGTTCTGGGCGTACAAGGCAAAGGTTGATCCGGACGGCCACTTCAACCGTGGCAAACTCATGCGGGGCGGCAACCTCGACATGGCTTACACACCGAGCTACAACCTGATCGGTAGTGAATCGATCGTGATGGAGCAATCTGGGATTGGCGAAATCTCCGAGATGGTCAAAGACTGTTTGCGCTGCGGCAAGTGCAAGCCTGTCTGTTCGACCCACGTGCCTCGCGCCAATCTGTTGTACTCGCCACGCAACAAAATCCTCGGCACCTCGCTGCTGATCGAAGCCTTCCTCTACGAAGAGCAGACGCGCCGCGGCGTATCGCTGGCCCACTGGGCCGAATTTGATGATGTGGCTGCGCACTGCACGGTCTGTCACCGTTGCGAGAAACCGTGTCCGGTCGATATCGATTTCGGCGATGTCACGATTGCCATGCGTAACCTGCTGCGCAAGCAGGGCAAGCAGCAATTCAACCCGGGCACGGCGGCGGCCATGGCGTTCCTGACGATCAAGGACCCGACCTTTATCAAGGGCATCCGCGAAGCCATGATCCGCTTTGGCTATGCGGCACAAAACAAGCTCTACAAGCTGGGCAAGTCACTCCGCCTGATCCAGGACCAGGTGGCGCATCCGCCGGCTACTGTGCACAAGCCGCCCATCCGGACGCAAATCATCAACTTCATCAACAAGCCGATGCCGGGCAACCTGCCCAAGCGCACTGCGCGGGCACTGCTCGATATTGAAGACGATAAGGTGATCCCGGTCATCCGCAACCCGAAGCTCAGTACCGAAGAATCCGAAGCGGTGTTTTACTTCCCCGGGTGCGGCTCGGAGCGTTTATTTTCGCAAGTTGGTCTGGCGACCCAAGCCATGCTCTATGAGGTGGGCGCCACCACCGTGCTACCGCCGGGTTATCTGTGTTGCGGTTACCCGCAGACCTCCGCCGGCCAGGAGGACAAGGGCCAGCGCATCACGACGGACAACCGCGTTCTGTTCCATCGTGTGGCCAACACGCTCAACTATCTGGACATCAAGACGGTGATCGTCTCCTGCGGCACCTGTATGGACCAGCTACAGAAATACGAGTTTGAGCGCATCTTTCCGGGCTGCCGCCTGCTCGATATCCACGAATATTTGATGGAGAAGGGCGTCAAGCTGGATGGCGTCGAGGGCACGCGCTACATGTATCACGACCCTTGCCACAGCCCGATGAAGACCTACGCGCCGCTCAAGGTCACTAGCGAACTCATGGGCGCGGCTGTGCCGCTGAATGACCGCTGCTGCGGGGAGTCCGGCACCTTAGCCGTCACCCGCCCGGACATCTCGACCCAGGTCCGTTTCCGCAAGCAGGAAGAGCTGGTCAAAGGCACCCATGAGTTGCGCGCGGATGGTTTTGCCGGCGACATCAAAGTGCTCACCTCGTGCCCGTCGTGCCTGCAAGGCCTATCCCGTTTCCGTGACGATACCGGTGAAGAAGCCGACTACATCGTCGTGGAACTTGCCAAACACCTGCTGGGAGATAACTGGATGGCGGAGTATGTCACCCGCGCCAATACCGGCAGTATCGAACGCGTGCTGCTTTAGTCTGTTCCGGTACAGACAACGACAAGGGCAGCCTCGGCTGCCCTTTGTTTTAATCAAACGCGCACTCAGAGGTCGCCGAGACTGACGCCCTGTTTTTTGGCGAGCTCCTGAAAACTCGCAAATACACTCCGCTTTCTGCGCTCGGCTTCAGCCGCATCATCGTCCTGCATTTCGCGTCGACGAATTTCTTCCGGCAAAATTTTGAGCAGCCGCTCGAGCTCTTCTGTTGTAAAAACCTGTAAATCCATAACACCGATCAAAGAACCTGTTTCGGTCGAAGTATAACCAGCGTTTCGGATTTTCGCGAATGACAAAGTGGTTTTAGAGGGTGGGGATGGAATTTCGCGCCCGTTTCCCCTGAGGGGGGCGCGCAAACCCAGAGCCGGCGCGGCTTTCCAAAAGGGACGCTATACTGGGGCCTCTAAGGCATTAAAACAACCTCCGGAATACCATGACCTCACCTTGTCCTCTCTGCGCGCCCACAGGCGAAGATGTTTTGTATCTATCTGATTTATATAGGATAATTGCAGTTAACGACCCGGCTTGGCCGGGGTTTTGTCGCGTCATCCTGAATCAACACGCCCGCGAGATGACCGACCTGCCCATCGCTGCCCGGACCGAGATCATGAACGCCGTTTGGGCCACTGAGTCGGTTTTGCAGGATCTGATACAGCCCGACAAAATTAATCTGGCGAGTTTGGGTAATGTAGTGCCGCATGTTCATTGGCATGTGATTCCCCGCTGGAAAGATGATTCGCACTTTCCCGATCCGGTCTGGGCAAACAGGCAGCGTGACTGGGCAAAAAAGCCGGCCGTTGATCCCCGCGACATTGCCGCAAAACTAAAAGCCCGCCTCGGCTAATTTCTGACGCTCAAAACAAGACGCCCGATGTTTCACGTGGAACATCGGGCGTTGTCATTGGTGCCTCGGTAACCAGAACGAACTACTTACTCGTGGCAACGCCCGCTAACCGGCACGACAGGATCGCCTGACGTACCACATCGATCGCCTTTGGACGGGGAAAAGTTGCCCGCCATGCCAAACCCACCGTTCGACCAATCGCGCTTTCCGATCCCGGCTTTCCACCAAGGGGATCAAAGGGCAGGACGCGAACCATCGGTTCCCGTTCGATCAGCGGATCCGCCGCCGAGCTTGGCATCACGGCAATACCCGCACCACTGGCCACCATGTGCCGGATCGTTTCCAGCGAGCTGCCTTCTAATGAACCCGACAAACCCTCGGCACGCTGCAAACGCGGGCAAGCCTCCAGCACCTGATCCCGAAAGCAGTTACCGCTACCCAGCAACAGCAGGTTTTCACCATCGAGCTCATCAGCCTTGACCTGCTGTCGTTTTGACCATGGGTGCGCCGCCGGAACAACTACCCGGAAGGGCTCCTGATAAACCCGCTGCGTCACGATTCCCGGCACATCAACCGGCAAGGCCAGCACCAGCACATCAAGATCACCTTCTTTAAGCGCGGGCAGAAGGTTTGCAGTGAAATCTTCACGCAGATACAGCGGCATTTCTGGCGCCAGCTGGTGCAGAACCGGAATCAACGCAGGCAATAGGTAGGGCGCAATCGTATAAATCACACCCACGCGCAAGGGGCCGCAAAGCGGATCCCGACGCTGTGTGGCAATCTCTTCCAGCCGTAATGTTTCATCCAAAACCCGTTTGATCTGGGTGACAACCTGTTCACCCAGCGGTGTTGTGCGGATTTCGGTGGCACCGCGCTCGAAAAGTGCGGCCCCGATCTGTTGTTCCACTTTTTTAATGGCCACCGACAGGGTGGGCTGGCTGACATGACACAGATCCGCCGCGCGCCCAAAGTGTCGGGTTTTGTCTAGCGCGCTGATGTAGCGCATCTCAGTCAGTGTCATTGTGGCCATGCTCAACCCCGATTATTCCGTCTAGCCTGATTGTTCCACGTGAAACATGAATAACCAACTGCCCGCACGCCTTGGCGGATGTTTCACGTGAAACCTATTCTGGTTTGAAGCCACCCTTATCTGGGGGGCCAGCCAGCCAGAAGCATACCCTGAGCATCCAGCCATTGCCATTCTCCGGGTGCCAGCGCGTCAGGCAATCGCAAATCACCAATCGCTACCCGAGTGAGTGCGGCCACATGATTACCGGCCGCGGCGACCATCCGCCGCACCTGGTGATACTTTCCCTGAGTAATTGTGAGTTCCAGCAGGGTCGGCTCGATGAGTCGACACGACTGGGCGCCCAGCGTTTCATTCTCATCCTTGAGCAGCACCCCCGCCAGAAGCCGATCGCACAAATCAGCACCCGCCGGTTCAGCAAGACTTGCACAGTACACCTTGGGCACCGCATGCTTGGGGGAGGTTAGCACGTGAATACACTGGCCGTCATCGGTCAGAAGGAGCAAACCCGTGGTCTCGACATCCAGCCGGCCCACCGGTTGAACGTTACGTTCACGCAAAGGCGCCGGCAACAGAGACAAAACGCCCGGGTTATGTTTGGGGGCCCGGGAGCATTCATAGCCAGCTGGCTTGTTGAGCAGGATGTAGGCCTTCTCGCATACCGGCCAATCGCCCTCAACGCCCTCGACGGTTAAGCTAAGACCTTCGTCGGGCACAAACACCTCGTCGGGGTCGTCACAAAGCGCGCCATTGACGGCAACGCACCCGTTGCGCACGAGGCTGCGGCACAGCTTGCGCGAACCAAAGCCCTGACCCTGCAGTAGGCGTTCGAGCGTGGTATGTCGGTTAGGTTTCGCCATTAATCGCTATAACTTCACTTAAAATACGTCTTCATGTCGTCTTCGTGTTGCTATTTGTTGTTATCTGTAACAACCCACCAGGGGGGTCAAACAAAAACGGCCCGCCGTGGCGAGCCGTCTTGGTTCAGCCTGAATGCTTATGCATCAATATTACGGGCGGTGAGCGCGTTGGTTTCGATAAACGCACGGCGCGGTTCAACCAGTTCGCCCATCAGGGTCGAGAAGATCTGATCGGCACCAATGGCATCTTCGATCTGAACCTTGAGCAGGCGACGGACCGTCGGGTCCATCGTGGTTTCCCACAGCTGCTCGGGGTTCATTTCGCCCAGGCCTTTATAGCGCTGCTTGCTGATACCACGTTCGACTTCGTTGAATAGCCACTGCATGGCTTCGCTGAAGCGGCTTACGGACTGCTGCTTTTCGCCACGATGGATGGTGGCTCCGGCCTTCATCAGGTCAGCCAGCAGTTCAGCGGTCTTACGCAACTGGGTATAGTCGCCCGAACCCAGGAAATCACCATCGATCAGGCCCAGCTTGAGGTTGCCGTGGTGCCAGCGCTCCAGACGCAGCACCCAGCTTTCGCGAGCGGCATCATAGGCCGGCACGATTTCCAGCGGCTTTTCATGGGCGGCACGCAGGGTGGCATGGGCTGTCAATGCATCACCCAGTATCTTGGCGGACTTCTTGGCGGCGGCTTCGTCACCCAGTGCCAGGCTGAGATTGTCGTTGACCAGGGTGTGCAACACTTCCGGCGGAATCAGGTACGACAGGCGCTCAATAATGGCTTCCGACAACAGGAAACTGCGCGCAAGATCGGCCAGGGCATCGCCGTCGATGGCCTTGGCGCCCTTACCTGGTTGCAAACGCGCTTCATCCAGCGCCATCTGCAGCAGGAACTGGTGATATTCGTGATCATCCTTGAGGTAACGCTCGGTTTTACCGTGCTTCACCTTATACAGCGGCGGCTGGGCAATGTAGATATGCCCGCGCTCCACAAGTTCCGGCATCTGACGGTAGAAGAAGGTCAGAAGCAGGGTACGGATATGGGCGCCATCCACGTCGGCATCAGTCATGATGATAATGCGGTGATAGCGCAGTTTTTCGGGCTTGTACTCGTCTTTACCAATACCGGTGCCCAGGGCCGTAATCAGCGTGGCAATTTCCTGTGAACCGATCAACTTGTCGAAACGGGCCTTCTCCACGTTAAGAATCTTGCCTTTGAGCGGCAGGATGGCCTGGAACTTACGGTCGCGACCCTGCTTGGCCGAACCGCCGGCGGAGTCACCCTCCACCAGATACAGTTCACACTGCGATGGGTCTTTTTCCTGGCAGTCTGCCAGCTTGCCGGGCAGACCCACGCCATCCATGACGCTCTTACGACGTGTCATTTCGCGGGCTTTGCGGGCCGCATCGCGGGCACGGGCGGCTTCAACGATCTTCCCGGTAATCACCTTGGCATCGGCCGGGCGTTCCAGCAAAAAATCGGCCAGCTTCTGGGCAACCACTTCTTCCACGGCCGGACGGGCTTCAGACGACACCAACTTCATCTTGGTTTGCGAGGCAAACTTCGGATCCGGCATCTTGACCGACAGCACGCAAGTCAGACCTTCGCGCATATCATCACCCGTGATATCCACCTTGGCCTTCTTGGCGATATCGTTTTCTTCGATGTACTTGTTGATGACACGGGTCATCGCAGCACGCAGGCCGGTCAGATGGGTACCCCCATCGGACTGCGGAATGTTATTGGTAAAGCAGAGTACGTTTTCGGCGTAGGAGTCATTCCACTGCATGGCGACTTCTACCGAAATTGTCGATTCACCGGCTTTGCTTTCCCCGGTCGAATAGAACACGTTCGGATGCAACACGGTCTTATTCTTGTTGATGTAATCAACGAAACCTTTAACGCCGCCCGAGAAGGCAAAATCTTCTTCCTTGCCAGTGCGTTGATCCACTAGGCGAACACGGACACCGTTATTCAGGAACGACAATTCGCGCAAGCGCTTAGCCAGAATCTCGTAGTGGAACTCCACCTTGCCAAAGATTTCAGGGTCGGCCAGGAAATGGACTTCGGTACCGCGGTTCTCAGTATCACCAATGATTTGCAGCGGCGAGACTTCCACGCCATTCTGCATTTCCAGGACACGGTTAATCGGCTTGCCCTGATTGAACTCCATGAAATGCTTTTTACCATCGCGGCGGATCGTCAGCTTCAACCATTGCGACAGCGCATTCACACAGGAAACACCCACGCCGTGCAGACCACCAGACACCTTGTAGCTGTTCTGATTGAATTTGCCACCCGCGTGCAGAACGCACATAACAATTTCTGCCGCCGAACGCTTGGGTTCATGTTTATCGTCAAACTTGATCCCTGTTGGAATACCCCGGCCGTTATCTTTCACCGAAATCGAGTTATCAGCATGAATGGTGACCACAATGTCATCACAATGCCCAGCCAGCGCTTCATCGATACCGTTATCGACGACTTCGAACACCATATGGTGCAAGCCACTACCATCCGAGGTATCGCCGATGTACATCCCCGGGCGCTTGCGGACAGCTTCTAGGCCTTCGAGTTGTTGGATCGATGATTCGTCGTAATCAGGTACTGTAGGTGTTTTCTTTTCGGCCATCGTATTGTTTCGTCAGTTTAAGCTATGTCTTGAGTGTGTACAGTTCGTTTGGTTTTCAGATACGCATCGGCATCACAACATACTTGAAGTTGCTACTATCAGCCGGTCCAAACAGTGCACTGGAATTCGAATCATTAAATCGCCAGACCACGGTTTCATCCGTAACATGACTTAATACATCCAACAGGTAATTGACGTTAAATCCAATATCCAGACGATCGCCGGCGTAATTGGCTTCCAATTCTTCTTGAGCTTCTTCCTGCTCGGCATTGGCTGCACTGATGCGCAGTGCATTATTTTCTAGAATCAGACGTACCCCTGAGAATTTCTCATTCGAAAGAATGCGAGCACGTTGCAACGCCTGACTGAACGCAATACGGTTTAACACCAGTTCCTGCGAGAAGCTCGGCGGAATAACCCGCGTGTAATCCGGGAACTTGCCGTCAATCAGTTTGGTGACAAAAACAACCTCACCAAACGAGAAGCGGGCCTGGTTATTCGCTAGGGTGATATTCAGCGGATCTTCTGAATCTGCGAGCAACCGTGCCAGTTCCAGTACCGATTTACGGGGCAGGATCACTTCCTGACGATCGAGGCTTTCGGCAATTTCCATCTGGGCAAATGCCAGACGATGGCCATCCGTTGCCACCGAACGAAGTGCAGTACCTTCAACCTGTAACAACATCCCGTTGAGGTAATAACGGACATCCTGTGCCGCCATCGCATATTGGGTCTGACCCAAAAGATTCTTGAAGGACTTTTGGGTCACCGTGAATGACACCTGATTAGCCGCATTCAGATTCATTTGCGGAAAATCTTCCGCGGGCAAGGTCTGTAACGAAAAACGACTCTTACCGGCTTTGACGACCAGACGCTTGTCATCCAGATCCAGGCTTACGGTAGATTCTTCTGGCAGCGAACGCAGAATATCCTGCAGCTTGCGGGCACCCACTGTGACAGAACCCTCGGCACCACCTTCAAGTTGTGTGCCTGTCGTGATCTGGATTTCGATATCTGTAGCAACCAGGGTCAGCATGGAACCCTTTTTTTCGATCAGTACGTTCGACAGGATCGGAAGCGTATGACGCTTCTCGACAATGCCAGCAACTGTCTGTAAAGGTGCCAGGAGCGTTTCTCTAGAGGTCTTTAATAACAACATATATCAGGTTCCTAATACGAATAAGCTCAGGTCACTTTAGTGGATAACGTAATTTTCTCACGAAAATTCATACTATTGCAGACTGTAAAACCCTAAGGAAAACCCCGGGGATTGGGTGTGACCGAAAAGGGGATGAAATTGTGCGTTTCCGGCAAACCCATGGTTATGCACAAAACACTCACGCACTGTACAGGACTTGTTCATCATCCCTTCAAGACCTGCAGCAAGACGTGAATATCATGATTGATCTGTTGATCTTTGGTACGCAGGTCTTCAACCGTACGCACCGCATGAAGCACGGTTGTGTGATCGCGGCCGCCAAACGATTCACCGATCATCTGGTAGCTATGCGGCGTAACCTCCTTGCAGAGCCACATGGCAATTTGCCGTGGACGGGCAATCGCCCGGGTTCTCTTCTTGGAATACAGGTCTGCAACCTTTAATTTATAGTAGTCAGCCACCATTTTTTGGATATTTTCGACCGTAATCTGGCGGTTATAGGCACCAACGATGTCTTTTAGTGCCTCTTTTGCTGTTTCCAGGGTAATTTCTCGCCCATGAAACTGTGCAAATGCCAGAACCCGGGTCAAAGCTCCCTCTAATTCGCGAACGTTCGACCGTAAATGCTTTGCAATAAAGAATGCAACCTCATCGGCAATCGGTTTACCTTCGGATTCTGCTTTCTTCTTGAGAATGGCCACCCGCATTTCGGTTTCAGGTGGTTCGATCTGGACCGTCAAACCCCAGTCCAGGCGCGTAATTAGCCGATCCTCAAGGCCTTCAATCGCCTTCGGGTAGGTGTCGCAGGTAATCACAATCTGCTTTCGTGCTTCCACAAGGGCATTGAAGAGGTAGAAAAACTCTTCCTGTGAGCGATCTTTGCCTTTCAGAAACTGAACATCATCAAGCAGCAGCAGATCGAGCGACCGGTAATTGCGCTTGAAACTATCGAAGGCTTTCTGCTGATAGGCCCGGACCACATCCGAGTAATAGTCTTCTGCATGAACATAACGCACCACCTTGGTCGGGTCGGCAGCCAGTACAGCATTACCAATCGCGTGGATCAGGTGGGTTTTACCCAGCCCAGCGCCACCGTAGATGAATAGGGGGTTATAGGCTCCCCCTGGCGATTGTGCGACATTCAGGCAGGCCGCACGGGCGAGTTCGTTGGCTTTACCAACGACCAGAGAATCAAAGGTGAAATGCGGCATCAACCGGGTGCCTTGGCCGTTAAGCGTTGCACTGCTTTTAGGGCCACTACTGGCTCGAGCGGCTGATTCACGAATATCTTCGGTACGCAGGGCGGTATCGGCAGGTTTAGGTACAGATATCGGTGCGGTTGTTACACCAGCTGCGGCACGGGACGGTAACGCTACTGCGGCTTCGGACGCACCTACCGTCAGCACAATGGTCACGGGTTCTTTATAGAACGCTTCCGCGAAACTCTGAAAGCGATCCAGATAATTGTCGCGGACCCATTTGAGAATGAAGCGATTTGGGGCACAGATAGTCACTTCGCCGTTCGCATTGATATCCCCGCCGGACTGCAACGGGCGAATCCAGGTGCTGAACTGTTGAGCAGGCAAATCGGCCGCCAACTGCTCAATACAGAAATTCCAGAATGGATTCATGATGTTATTAGACTTTTTTGCAAACAAAGACGATTATAAATACAGAAAATCTGTGGGTAACTTGTGGATAATATGGCTGACAAAAAACACGAAGGGGCCTCAAAGAGACCCCAATGAGTTGCAGGATACCTCAAAACTGCGCTTTTGTGCCATTAATCATCATGGATGAGGAAACTTTTCCACAGAAACGGTGGATAAGTAAAATCATACCGTAAAACCACCCCGGCCCGCTTAGCCATGGGCTACCGAACAAATTCCAACTTGACAGTCGGTAGGAACTTGCTGTTTAATCACGGGTTTTCCGCGGCATTCCGCCGCCCTTTGTTGAATTCGAATTCCGGGGAGTCCCCAACATGAAACGCACCTATCAACCTTCCGTCATCCGTCGCAAGCGCACTCACGGTTTCCTCGTCCGCTCGCGCACCCGTGGTGGCCGTGCCGTTCTGGCCGCGCGCCGCGCCAAGGGCCGTCATCGCCTGTCAGTCTAAGTTTGCGTGTCCGCTTGCCGGACGCATAAATACATCGGCCGGATAAAACATAGATCCGGTTGGAACAACGGTGAATTCATCAGTGACTTCGAACCGTTTTCGCTTTAGCAGGGCATCAAGACTTCTTAAACCGTCCGAGTTCCAGGCGGTGTTTGATGCCCGCAAAGCCTGCAGAGGACAATGGTTGACGGTACATCGTGCCGGCGCCGTTGTTGAAGCAGAGATACCCGAACAGATTGCAACAAACCCTTCAGCCTCTCGGCTGGGGCTGATTGTTGCTAAACGCCTAGTGCCTGCGGCCGCCCGCCGGAATCTGATCCGCCGGGTGCTGCGTGAGTACTTCCGCACCACGCGCAATGTGTTTCCGGCCGGGGATTGGATCATCCGGCTGCACGAGTCCCCTTTTCCATCGCCGGCGCGCGTTAGAAAAGGCGTGCCCATACCGACCCGGTTGCAAGTGGTGGCCGGGTTGCGCACAGATTTGGCGCAGATCCTCAAACGGGTTGCGGGACAGCGCGTTGCCAAGGGGTCTGCGGATGGCGCCTGAGCAAAAAAAAATAACGCTAACGCGCCTCACGGCGCTCCCCGGCTGGCTTATCCAGCATGTATTGCTCCTGCTCATTGCTGTTTACCGCTATGCGCTAAGCCCTTTTTTGGGCCAGCGTTGCCGCTTTCACCCCAGCTGCTCGGCCTACGCCGCTGAGGCCTTGACCCGCTACGGGGCGTTGCGCGGTAGTTGGTTAGCGGCAAAACGCGTTTGTCGTTGTCACCCTTTTCATCCCGGAGGGCACGATCCCGTGCCCTGAATCTGGTACCCTTGCATGCTTTACGCCGTTGCCTAGCCGCCTGGTTTGCGCAACGCCCGATTTCAGTTTTCTTTTGCTGGTTGAACCATGGATTACCGCCGTTTATTTCTGACCCTGATCTTTACCATTTCCGCGTTCCTCTTGTGGGACGGCTGGAGCCAGCAGAAGGCCGCACAAAAAGCAGCGACGATCCAGGCTGCTGCGCAGACCGCGCCGGCCGCATCGGTTGATTTACGCAAAGACGGTAACAATGTGCCAGCGCGCGCTGGTAATGCACCTGCTGCCGATGCGCCGACAACCTCGGCACCGACAGTCACCGTAAAAACCGATGAGTACGTGGCAACAATCAGCCTGGCCGGTGCCACAATCAGCAACCTGGAACTCAACAAGCACAAGGGCTGGGATCAGTCGGGCAATGTCGAGCTTTTCGGTAAGACACACAAGTATGTTGCACAGTCCGGTCTGATTGGTGACGGGTTGCCTAATCACAAAACGATGTGGCGGCAGGTGTCGTCGGCAACCGAAATGAAGTCCGGCCAGAATACGCTGGATGTGGTGTTTGAAGCCGATGGCGGTAAGGTCAGCAAGACCCTGACCTTCAAGCGTGGCGAATACGGTATCGACGTGACCTACAAGCTTAAGGGTGCCGCCGCCGATAAGGCCGACGCCTACTTCCAGCTGGTGCGCGATGACAAGGCGCCCGCCGGTGACCCGAATATGGTCAGCGTATTTACCGGCCCGGCCTTCTATACCGATGCCCAGAAGTTCAATAAGATCAAGTTTGCCGACATTGCCGATGGCAGCGTCAAGTTCGACAAAACAGCCGATAACGGCTGGGTCGCCATGATTCAGCACTACTTTGTTACCGCGTTTCTGCCGGCAACCGGTACCCCGCGCGAGTTCTACGCACGCCAGGTGGAGCCCGGCGTGTTTGCCGCCGGCGTGATCGTGCCGATGCCGGCTGCTGTCAACGGCGTCAGCACGCTGACCGTGCCGTTGTATGCGGGTCCGCAAGAACATAACACTCTGGAAAAAGTCGCCCCCGGTTTTGACTTGGTGGTGGATTACGGTTGGCTAACGGTACTGGCCGCACCGATTTTCTGGGTGCTGGAGTGGCTCGAGCGTCTGACCGGTAACTGGGGTTGGGCCATTGTTGTTCTGACCATTTTGCTTAAGTTGATTTTCTTCCCGCTGTCGGCGGCAAGTTACAAGTCGATGGCGCGCATGCGCACCGTGACGCCGCGCCTGATGGCGCTGAAGGAACGCTACGGGAGCGACAAGCAGAAACTGAATCAGGAAATGATGGATCTGTACCGCAAGGAAAAGATCAATCCGTTGGGCGGTTGTCTGCCGATTCTGGTTCAGATCCCGGTGTTCATTGCGCTGTACTGGGTACTGCTTGGTGCCGTGGAAATGCGTAATGCACCCTGGGTCGGCTGGATTCATGACCTCACCCAACCGGATCCGTTCTACATTCTGCCCGCCATCATGATGGCCACCATGCTGTTCCAGGTGAAGCTCAATCCGACACCGCCGGACCCGATCCAGGCCAAGATCATGTGGATCATGCCGATCGGCTTTGGCATCATGTTCTTCTTCTTCCCGGCCGGTCTGGTGTTGTACTGGACCGTGAACAACGTGTTGTCGATCGCGCAGCAGTGGGCCATTAACCGCAAGATCGAAGCCGACACCACGCATCGCGGCCACCGTTAAGATGCAAAGTCCTCCCATTGCGGCCATCGCCACGGCGCCGGGTCGCGGTGGGGTGGGCATTGTCCGGCTCTCGGGTACCGGACTCAAAAACTGGATCGAACCGCTGACGGGTAAAGCGCCGTCAGAGAACTTTGCGGCGCCGCGCGTTGCCACCCTAACCCAGTTTCTGGACGCCACCCATCAGGCCATCGATGAAGGCCTGCTGATCTTTTTTGCCGGACCACACTCGTTTACCGGTGAAGATGTCATCGAACTGCAGGGTCACGGCGGCCCCGTTGTGCTACAACTCCTGCTGGCGCGCTGTCTGGATCTGGGGGCGCGTCTGGCCGAGCCCGGTGAATTCACGCGTCGTGCCTTCATCAACGGCAAGCTCGATCTGGCACAGGCCGAAGCCGTTGCTGACCTGATCAATGCATCCACGGCGACCGCTGCGCGTTCCGCCGTGCGTTCACTACAAGGTGACTTCTCGCGCGCCATCGATGCGCTAATGAATCCGCTGGTTGAGTTGCGGGCGTTGACCGAGGCCACGCTCGACTTCCCCGAAGAAGAAGTCGACTTTATCAAAAGCATTCAGGCCGAAGCGCGGTTGCAGAACATTCGTGAAGCACTTACCAGGGTGCAAGCCAGTGCCAAGCAGGGCAAGCTCCTGCACGATGGTTTAACCGTCGTGCTGATCGGCCAACCCAACGTGGGAAAGTCCTCTTTGCTCAATGCACTGGCGGGTGAAGACCTTGCCATCGTCACGTCGGTGGCGGGCACAACACGCGACGTCGTGCGTGCGCATCTGCAGATCGAAGGTGTGCCATTGCATGTGATCGATACCGCCGGCCTGCACGAGACGATGGACGAAGTCGAACGCATCGGCATCGAGCGCACCTGGAAAGAAATCGAAAAAGCGGATGTTGCTGTCTTGCTCACCGACGCACAGCATGGCCTCACGCCTTCCGAAACGGGGATCATTGAACGGTTACCGCAAGGCATGACGCGCGTCACTGTGCAGAACAAAATCGATCTGGGTGCTGCTGCATCAGAAGCGGACGGGCTGCAGATTTCAGCCAAGACCGGCATCGGTATCGACGCACTACGCGCCAAGCTGCTACAGATTGCGGGCTGGCAACCGGGTGAAAGCCTTTTCATTGCCCGTGAGCGACACCTGCGTGCGTTGAGTGATGCTGCGCACCATCTGGAAACCGCAGCGGCAGCATTGCCCGCATTAGAAATCTTCGCCGAAGAACTACGCTTGTCACACAAAGCACTACAAAGCATTACCGGGGAATACACCCCGGACGATCTGCTGGGCGCCATCTTCTCAAAATTTTGTATCGGGAAATAATCATGAAACGTGGGTTGGTAACGTTGCTGACAATCTTGACGCTGACCGCGTGTGCCCCTTCGCTCTTTCCTACCGAAATGCCGGTGACCGCATCGCTGTCGGACTCGGGCGGCACGGCATCGCTGATTCCGTATCAACCGCTGGTGGTTCGTTTGCCGACCAACCCCAGCACGGGTTATATGTGGTCGTATACGGTGGCAGGTGATCAGGTGTTGGTTCTTGATACGTTAACGGGCGAAGCGCCGGCGCCGGATGGCATGGCGGGTGTGCCGGGGCTGGAGGTGTGGTCGTTTCGCGCTCAGGGCACGGGTCGCGCGGTGCTGACTTATATCTATGCGCGGCCCTGGGAAAAGAATGCCCTTCCCGCCAAGATCTTTACGCTGAATGTTGAGGTGAGCCCGGCGCAGTAAGCCAGTCGATAGCGCCGCGAGCGGCCTGGCGGCCGGTGGCCATGCAGGCCGTGAGCAGATAACCGCCCGTAGGCGCTTCCCAATCCAGCATTTCTCCGGCAACGAAAATGCCGGGCCTGGTATTGAGCATGAGCTTGCTATCGAGATTGTTAAAGCAGACACCGCCCGCGCTGCTGATGGCTTCGGCAATGGGGCGTGTGGCCGTAACGGTGATGGGCAAAGTTTTAATGGTGGCGGCTAATTTTTGAAGATCGTGGATTTGGTCTTTGCCCAGTACTTCATACAATAGTGCCGTCTTGAGGCCGCTAAAGCCAAGCGCTGATTTGAGATGGCTGGAGAGTGACTTGCTGCCGCGTCGGCATAGCGTGTCCAAAATCTGTTCGGCGGTGCGATCTGGCGCGAGATCGATGTGAAACGTTGCGCTGCCTGCGGTGCTAATGGCTTCACGTAGCGGCCGCGAAAGCGCGTAGATCAGACTGCCTTCGATGCCATCTTTGCTGATGATGCATTCGCCTTGCCGTTCATGAGGTTGGCCGGTGTGATCGGTGAATCGGATCGCAATGGACTTGAGCGGTTCGCCCGCGAACTTGTTTTGCAGATGCGCGGACCAGGCCACGTTAAAACCGCAGTTAGCACTTTGTAGCGGTGTGATCCTGACGCCTTGCCTTTCGAGCACCGGTACCCAGGCACCATCGCTGCCTAGCTTGGGCCAGCTGGCGCCACCTAAGGCAAGGATGGTGGCGTCGGGGTGTATGGCAATCGTGCCATTAGGCCCGGTAAGTTCTAGGGCGCCCTCAGTCGTCCAACCGAGCCAACGATGTCGTACATGAAAGCGTACGCCGTTCGAACGTAAGCGGTGTAACCAGGCGCGCAGTAGCGGCGCGGCCTTCATTTCTTTGGGGAAGACCCGGCCGGAGGTGCCGACTAAGGTTTCGATGCCGTGATCGTTCGTCCAATGGCGCAGATTATCGGGTGTAAAGCCGTCGAGGCTGGCTTGCAGATCATGGCGCTCCGGCCCATATCGCAGGCAGAACGCGTCGTAGGGCTCGCTGTGCGTGATGTTGAGGCCGCCGATACCGGCCAGCAAAAATTTGCGGCCGACGGAGGGCATGGCGTCATACACATCGACAGCCATACCCGCCTGGCTGAGTGCCTCAGCGGCCATCAGGCCGGCTGGCCCACCACCGATAATGGCAACCGTTTTTTTGGGCGTGGCAGCGGTGTTGGTCATGGCGGCATTTTACGCCGCCATGTGTTTAGGCCGGAGCCGAGCTACGTATCAAATAATCGAAAGCACCGAGCGAGGCTTTGGCGCCCTCGCCCATGGCGATGACGATCTGCTTGTAGGGCACCGTGGTGCAGTCGCCAGCGGCGAAGATGCCAGCGGCGGAGGTCTGACCCCGGGCATCGACTTCGATCTCACCCATCTTTGAGAGATTGAGGGTGCCCTTGAGCCAGTCGGTATTAGGCAGCAGGCCGATCTGTACAAAAATGCCCTCAAGTTCGACCTTGATATCTTCGCCATTGTCACGGTTTTTGTAGACGAGGCCGTTGACCTTGTTGCCATCGCCCAGCACTTCCATGGTTTGTGCATTCTTTAGAATGACCACATTGGGCAGGCTGACCAGCTTGCGCTGGAGCACGGCATCGGCACGCAATTCGGGGCCGAATTCGATCAGCGTGACATGGCCAACGATACCGGCCAGATCAATGGCTGCCTCGACACCCGAGTTGCCACCACCAATCACGGCCACGCGCTTGCCCTTGAACAGCGGGCCATCACAGTGCGGGCAGTATGCGACCCCTTTGCCCCGGTACTCTTGTTCGCCCGGTACATTGAGCTCGCGCCAGCGGGCGCCGGTCGAGATGATAACGCTGCGGGCTTTAAGCGAGGCGCCGCTGGCAGTGCGCACCTCGGCATAGCCAACGGGTGTGGATGCAGGTGTCAGCGCGGCGGCACGTTGCAGGTTCATAATGTCTACGTCGTAGGACTTCACATGCTGTTCCAGCTGGGCGACCAGTTTGGGCCCCTCGGTTTCCTGTACCGAAATAAAGTTTTCGATGCCCACGGTATCCATGACCTGGCCACCAAAACGCTCGGCCAGAATACCGGTACGAATCCCCTTGCGGGCCGCATAAACGGCGGCCGCAGCACCGGCTGGGCCGCCACCGACGATGAGTACATCGTAGGGTGCCTGGCCGCTGATTTTTTCCGCTTCCCGGGCTGCTGCCCCGGTATCCAGCTTGGCCAGAATCTCTTCAATGGTCATCCGGCCGGCGCCGAATTCTTCACCGTTGAGGTACACGGTGGGCACGGCCATGATCTGACGTGATTCGACAAGTTCCTGGAACATGCCACCATCGATCATGGTGTGCTGGACACGTGGATTGATGGCGGCCATGAGGTTCAGGGCCTGCACGACATCCGGACAGTTATGACAACTCAACGATATGAAGGTTTCGAACCGGTAGTCACCAGGTAGGTTGCGAATCTGTTCGATCACGCTGGCGTCGACCTTGGGCGGGTAGCCACCCATTTGCAGTAAGGCTAGTACCAGCGACGTAAATTCGTGCCCCATCGGCAACCCGGCAAAGCGGGCGACGCCGCGTTCGCCCGCATGGTTGAGGGGCGCCACCCGGAAAGAGGGCTTTAGTTCGGCATCATTGGTCTCGACGACGCTGACCATATCGGAGAGCTTATCAATGTCGCTCACCAGTTCACGCATCTGTGCCGAAGCATCACTGTTATCCAGAGAGGTCATGATCTGGATCGGTTGCTCGAGGCGCTGCAGATAGGCTTTGAGCTGTTCTTGGATGTTGGTATCAAGCATGGTGCGCTCCTACGGGGTAGCTGCGGTCATCACATGGCAAAGCAGCGTCGGTGCATCTGCAGAACACAGAAAACCAACTCGCCGCTTGGCGATGCAATTACGAGGGTTGGGGGTGTCCGGGACCTTAGCCCCGGACGTTCTCTGTTGCGGTTGTTTTTGACCGCGGGTGCAACTTAGGTTTTTAGATCTTGCCGACCAGATCCAGCGATGGTGCCAGCGTCTTTTCGCCTTCTTTCCACTTCGCCGGACAGACTTCACCCGGGTGAGATGCGGTGTACTGGGCGGCCTTCAGCTTGCGCAGCGTCTCACCCACGTCACGGGCGATTTCATTCGAGTGGATTTCGGCGGTCTTGATAACGCCATCCGGATTGATCACGAATGTGCCGCGCAGCGAGAGGCCTTCTTCGGGGATGTGCACACCAAAGGCATTGGTCAGCTGGTGGGTCGGGTCGCCGATCAGCGGAAACTTGGCCTTGCCTACGGCCGGCGAGGTTTCGTGCCAGACCTTGTGCGAGAAATGCGTGTCGGTCGTGACAATGTAGACCTCGGCGCCAGCCTTTTGGAACTCGGCGTAATGGTCGGCGGCATCTTCGATTTCGGTCGGGCAGTTGAAGGTAAAGGCGGCCGGCATGAAAATCAGCACGGACCACTTGCCCTTCAGGCTGGCATCAGATACTTCAATGAATTCGCCCTTGCCGGTGCGGTTGACGAAGGCCTGGGCCTTGAACGGTTGAACATGGGTGTTGATCAGCGACATGGTGTTGCTCCTGTTGTGGTGTTTGCGTGATTCTGACAGCGGGAATGTCTTATCGACCCTTCGCAGTGTACGGAGGCCCTGTCGATAAATCCAATTGATTGTTACTAAACTAGCGTTAGTTAAAAACTATCATGAACCGGTTGCCTCCGCAAAGCGTTGTAGGGTGTGTTTGAGAAATTTCCCTGAGAAATCAAACGAAAAGCAGCGAAAATGCGCACCAATGCGGCCGTCTTTCGATAAAATGTGAACCCCTTTTTGTGCGCGTGGTAATCGCTGGACGAAAGCCTGTTGATGGAATTTCCGGATCGTTTCGATGTGATTGTGGTGGGCGGTGGTCACGCCGGTACTGAGGCCGCTCTGGCTTCGGCGCGCACGGGGGCCCGCACGCTTCTGCTGACGCACAGTATGGAAACGCTGGGGGTGATGAGCTGCAATCCGTCGATTGGCGGTATTGGTAAGGGCCACCTGGTTAAAGAAGTCGATGCGCTGGGCGGCGCCATGGCCGCCGCCACCGATGAGGCCGGGATCCAGTTCCGCATTCTCAATGCCTCGAAAGGTCCGGCCGTGCGCGCCACCCGCGCCCAGGCAGACCGAGTTTTGTACAAACAGGCGATCCGCCGCCGTCTGGAAAATCAGCCCAACCTGACCATTTTTGCTCAGGCCTGTGACGACCTGATCATGGCAGGCGACCGGGTGGTCGGTGCGGTCACGCAGCTCGGTATAAGTTTTCAGGCCAATGCCGTGGTGCTGACCGCGGGCACGTTTTTAAATGGCCTCATTCATGTGGGGCTGCAGAACTATTCGGGCGGCCGCATGGGTGATCCACCCTCCGTCTCCTTGGCGGCGCGCTTACGCGAACTCAAGCTGCCGCAGGGCCGCCTAAAAACAGGTACGCCGCCGCGACTGGACGGTAAGACGATTGATTTTTCGGTCATGCAGACCCAGCACTCGGACGACCCGATGCCGGTGTTCTCCTTCCTGGGCAATGCCGCGCAACACCCGCAGCAGTTGCCGTGCTGGGTGACGGATACCAACGAGCGCACGCACGAAATTATCCGCAATAATCTTGACCGTTCGCCGATGTATACCGGCGTGATTGAGGGCGTCGGCCCGCGCTACTGCCCGTCGATCGAAGACAAGATCCACCGCTTTGCGGATAAGGCGAGCCACCATGTATTTCTGGAGCCGGAAGGCCTGGATACGCACGAGATTTACCCAAACGGCATTTCGACCTCCCTGCCCTTTGATGTGCAGCTGCAGATCGTGCGCTCAATTCGCGGTATGGAACAGTGCCACATCCTGCGCCCTGGTTATGCCATCGAATACGATTACTTCGATCCGCGCGGCCTGAAGGCCTCGCTGGAAACCAAGGCGATCAGCGGCTTGTTCTTTGCTGGTCAGATTAATGGCACCACGGGTTACGAAGAAGCGGCCGCTCAGGGCTTGCTGGCCGGCTTGAATGCGGCACGCCTGTCACGCGGCCAGGCAGCCTGGTGCCCGCGCCGGGACGAATCGTATCTGGGCGTGCTGGTGGATGATCTGATTACGCGCGGGGTGAGTGAACCCTATCGCATGTTTACCAGCCGCGCTGAATACCGTTTGAGCCTACGTGAAGATAACGCTGATCTGCGCCTGACCGAGATCGGTCGTGACATGGGTCTGGTTGACGATGTGCGCTGGGCGGCATTCTGCGCCAAACGTGACGCTATTGAACAAGAAAATCAGCGATTGCGAGGTCTTCGTGTTAATCCGGCCAAGATTGACAATGCGCTGATCGAGCCGGCGCTTGGTAAACCGCTAGAGCGCGAAACCACCGTGTTTGAACTGCTACGCCGTCCAGACACAAGCCACGCCGGTCTGCAGCAACTGGCTGAGAATGCCGGTTTGTCCGAATCGGTGGTCCTGCCGCCTGAGGTGGTGGAACAGGTCGAGATTCAGGCCAAGTATCAGGGCTATATCGACCGCCAGCGCGATGAAGTGGCGCGTCAAGCTGCCTACGAGACACTCGCCTTGCCAGAGACGCTGAATTACAGCGATGTAATCGGTTTGTCTCGTGAGGTCTGTCAGAAGTTGCAGACGCATCGGCCACAGACGCTGGGCCAGGCGGCGCGCATCCAGGGGGTGACCCCCGCCGCGATCGGGTTGCTGCTGGTACACCTCAAGCGCCTTGGCGTGGCGTTGGGCGCGGCACTGTGAGCGAGCGAGCAGCAGAAATCGCGCACTTACTGCGTGGCGCAGCACAGATGAATGTGCCGCTGACCGAGGCGCAGGCCGATAAGCTGCTCGACTACCTTGATTTGCTGCAGAAGTGGAACAAGGCCTACAACCTCACGGCTGTGCGCGAGCGTCCGGCCATGCTGACCCAGCATCTGCTCGATTCGTTGTCGATCGTGCCGCACCTGCCACCAGGCGATTTGCTGGACGTGGGCAGTGGTGGCGGCCTGCCGGGGATCCCGCTGGCGATTCTGCAGCCGGAACGCTCAATTACG
Organism: Rhodocyclaceae bacterium; assembly: GCA_041311015.1. Lineage (GTDB taxonomy): Bacteria > Pseudomonadota > Gammaproteobacteria > Burkholderiales > Rhodocyclaceae > Fluviibacter. The sequence goes on from JBFYKG010000005.1 coordinate 30,289, forward strand.
CTGATTGATACAGTGGGTAAAAAGGTCGCTTTTCTGAAGCAGGCGGCCATGACGCTGGGTCTGAAAAACCTGACCGCGGTGTCGGATCGGATCGAAAGCTGGAAACCGCCGGCCACGCATACGAATGGTTTTGCGCTTATTACGGCGCGGGCATACGCCACGCTGGCGACTCTGGTGGGTCAAACCCGACGCCTTCTGGCAGAAAATGGGGCTTGGTACGCCATGAAAGGTGTCTTTCCCGACGCCGAGATGGCAGAATTACCGTCTGATGTCGCGGTCAAGGCGGTTTTTCCGCTGCAAGTGCCCGATCTGGGTGCGGAACGGCATCTGGTGGTCATGGCGCTGACCGCCGCGAATCCACGAATTAATCCGTAGCATTAGTAAAGGCGCAGCATGCGTATTCTGGCGATTACCAATCAAAAAGGCGGGGTGGGTAAAACCACGTCAGCAGTTAATCTGAGCGCCGCACTGGCCAAGCTGGGCAAGCGCGTCCTGCTGATTGATCTGGACCCGCAAGGCAACGCCACTACTGGCTGCGGTATCGTCAAGACCGATGCGCTGCCAACCGTGTATCAATTGCTGATCGGCGATACCACGCTGGGCGGCGCGATCGTGAAGACGGCTTTTGGCTTCGATATTCTGCCGGCCAACCGCGAGCTGGCCGGGGCCGAGATCGAGCTGATTGAGCTCGATGGCCGCGAGCAACGCCTCAAGGATGCGCTGGCTACCGTGGCGGATCAGTACGACTATGTCCTGATCGATTGCCCGCCGGCCCTGAACATGCTGACGGTCAACGCCCTGGTGGCATCGCAATCGGTGATGATCCCCATGCAGTGCGAGTACTACGCCCTGGAAGGTCTGTCGGACCTGGTCGAAACGTTGCGCAAGGTACGCGGCAACCTGAACCCGGATCTGGAAATCGAGGGCCTGTTGCGGACGATGTATAACGCCCAGAACACGCTGACCCAGCAGGTTTCGGATGAATTGATGAATCACTTTGGCGACAAGGTGTACGAAACCATTATTCCGCGCAATGTGCGTTTGGCCGAAGCTCCGTCGCACGGTAAGCCAGCAACGGCTTATGACGCGGCCTCCAAGGGTGCCCAGGCATACATGGCGCTGGCCGACGAACTGCTGGCGCGTCACGCCAACGCTGCTTAAAACGAAACGACGAGGAAAACAATGAACGCGAAGAAACAAACCCGGGGGCTGGGGCGCGGTCTGGATGCCCTCCTCGGCGGTTCGAAGCCGGTGGCAGATAAGCCCGCTCCGGGCCCGTCGTCTGTAACGGCGCCTGAGTCGCCGCGCAAATTACCCGTAACGGATCTGCAGCCGGGTAAGTACCAGCCGCGGACCCGTATGGACGAAGCCAGCCTGAACGAGCTGGCCGCGTCGATCGCGGCGCAGGGGCTGGTACAGCCCATCAGCGTCCGTCCGCTGGGCGCGGGGGCCAAGCCCCCTTACGAAATTATCGCCGGTGAACGTCGCTGGCGCGCATCGCAGATCGCCGGGCTCAAAGACGTGCCGGTGCATGTACACCACATCAGTGATGAGGCCGCGCTGGCAATGGCACTCATCGAGAACATTCAGCGCGAAGACCTGAATCCGCTGGAAGAGGCGCAGGGTCTGCGCCGCCTGATTGATGAGTTCCAGCTAACGCATCAGGAGGCGGCCGACGCCGTAGGCCGGTCCCGCTCGGCGGCGACCAATCTGCTGCGCCTGCTGGAGCTGGCATCACCCGTGCAGGATTTGCTGATGCAGGGCCGTCTGGATATGGGCCATGCGCGGGCGTTGCTGGTGCTGGCGGGCAGCGACCAGATTGCTGTGGCGCAACAAGTCGTTCTGAAAAGTCTGACGGTGCGTGAAACCGAGGAATTGGTGCGTCGGCGCCAGAGCGGGAAAGCCGCACCCAGAGCGGGTGGCGCAGGTGCCAAGGCAGAAAGCGCCGATGTGGTCCGCCTGGCCGAACGCCTGGCCGACAGCCTGGGCGCCGCGGTATCGATCTCGGCAAACAAGCGTGGCGCAGGAAAAGTCACGATCAGCTTCGATAGCCTCGATCAGCTCGATGGGCTGATCGAGCGTTTTTCTGATTGACGGCCGCGAAAGCTGGTCGTATAGTTACGGCGTTTGAAGGCGCCTTGTTAGGCACAGCACACAAAGCGATGAGGTCACGGTGTTCCGAGTATTACGCCTGCAACTGATCGCGACAATCATAGCTGTGGCTCTGGCCGGGTTGCTTGTGGGAGGGCGTGGCAGCATTTCTGCCGCGATCGGGGGCGGGGCCGTAGTAATTCCCAACTTTCTGTTCGCGCTGAGATTGATGGCAGCGTCGGCCAATCGCGCATCTGTCGCATCGGCCGGTCTGTTTATTGTCTACGAATTCTTCAAGCTGGCTTTCACACTGGTTTTGTTGGCGGTTGCCATCGTGCTGTATGCGGACCTGAACTGGCCCAGTATGCTGCTCAGTATGGCAATCACCTTGCAGGTCAATTTTTTAGCATTGGCGAAAAGAACCTGAGATGGCGACTGAAAACGTAGCGAACGCAGCGGCCCA
>JBFYKG010000054.1:0-9315 GCA_041311015.1 Rhodocyclaceae bacterium
CACCTGCAGGCTCTGCCCGCGCTTGAGGCGGGGTGGCAGGTAGAACGGGCCGTAACGGACACGGATCAGACGACTCACCGTGCGACCCACGGCTTCGAACAGGCGGCGCACCTCACGGTTACGGCCTTCGGCAATGGTGACGCGATACCACTGGTTGGCACCCTCACCGCCGGCATCATCGATGCTCTTCAAGGCCGCCGGGCCGTCTTCGAGCTCGACGCCCTTCTTGAGCTGGGTCTTGGCCTCATCATCGAGCGGGCCCAGCACGCGCACCGCGTATTCGCGCAGCATTTCGTTACGCGGATGCATCAGCGCATTGGCGAGCGCCCCGGAGGTGGTGAACAGCAACAGACCGCTGGTATTGAAATCCAGGCGACCAACGGCGATCCACTTGCCACCGCGCAGGCGCGGCAGGTTGCTAAAGACATTGGGCCGACCAGCCGGGTCGCTGCGCGAGACGATTTCGCCTTCGGGCTTGTGATAGAGCAGCACCTGCGGCGCGCGGGTGGCGCCATGCAGGTTGACGAGGCGCCCATTGACCTTGACCCGGTCACCGGGAAGCACCCGCTGCCCCAGTGTAGCGGGCTGGCCGTTGACCTGCACCCGGCCGGCGGCGATCCACTCTTCCATCTCGCGGCGGCCACCCAGGCCCGACTGGGCCAGCAGCTTCTGCAGGCGTTCCCCGGCAGCAGCCGGTGCCTTGCGTTGCGGCGCGGCGCCTGCATCGGCCGGATCATCGTAATCGTCGAATGATTCGACGTCGAAGTCATCAAAACTTTCGTCCGCAACCGGCGGCGCGGGTTGGCGACGCGCAGGCGCTTTGGCCGCTGCGGGTTTTTTTGCAGCCGGCGGGCGAATTGGCGAATTCTTTCGGGTCATGGCGGGAATCCGGTTGAGGATCAGGCCTCGGGTACGCCTTCGAGCGCACCCTGCATGGTTTCCAGCGGCGGCAGCTCGGTCAGGCTACGCAGCCCCAGGTCGTCGAGGAACTGGCGGGTGGTGGCATACAGCGCGGGGCGGCCCGGTGTTTCACGGTGACCGACGGTGTCGATCCAGCCCCGCTCTTCGAGCGTGCGGATTACCTGCGTGGCGACAGTGACGCCACGGATGTCTTCGATATCACCGCGTGTGACCGGCTGACGGTAGGCGATGATGGCCAGCGTTTCCATCACGGCACGCGAATAGCGCGGCGGCTTTTCCGGGTTGAGACGATCAAGGTGCGGCTGGATCTTGGCATGGGTGCGGAAGCGCCAGCCATCGGCCAGCTCGACAAGCTCGCAACCGCGGTTCTGCCAGCGTTCCTGCAGATGGCTAATGGCCTGGAGGATTTCGTCGGCGGCCACCGTGTCGTCAAAAAGGCGACGCAGGTGCGGCATATCGAGCGGTGCCATCGTGGCCAGCAAGGCGGCCTCGACAATGCAGGCCAGCTCGGCGATGTCGATCACCGGGCCAACGGCGACTTCACCTTCGGTGTTTTCAACCAGCTCGGTCAGGGAGCGTTGTTCTTCAGACACTTTCATCCTCCTCGGGCAGATCGTCTGCCTCGGGCACTTCAAACATCGATTGTTCGGGGGCGTCGGTGGGCAGACGCACGTAGATGGGCGCAAAGGCCGCGGTCTGCGCCATTTCGAGCAGGTGTTCCTTGGCGAGCTCGAGCAGCGCAATGAAGTTGACGACAACCACCGGCACGCCACCGGTGACATCAAATAATTCGCTGAACTCCAGATAGCCTTCGCTGTTACGCAGTCGACGCAGGATCAGGCCCATGTGCTCCCGCACCGAGAGCTCTTCGCGCTGGATCTTGTGATGCGTATGCAGCTTGGCCTGCCGGACGACGGCACGCCAGGCGTCATGCAGATCTTCAGGCGACACATCCGGGTGGCGCACCACGGCCTGACGATCGACCCAGACGTTGAGCCACTGGAAATCGATTTCGGCCTTGGGCATGTCGTCGATTTCGCGCGCGGCGAGTTTCATCTGCTCGTATTCGATGAGGCGACGCACCAGCTCGGCACGCGGATCTTCGACCTCTTCTTCGAACTCGGCCTTCGGGCGCGGCAGCAGCATGCGCGACTTGATCTCGATGAGCATCGCGGCCATGACCAGATACTCGGCGGCGAGTTCCAGGTTCTGCGCGCGCATCGCTTCGACGTAATCCAGATACTGAATCGTCAGCGGCGCCATCGGGATATCGAGGATATCGACGTTGGCCTTGCGGATCAGGTAAAGGAGTAGATCAAGCGGGCCTTCGAAGGCGTCGAGCATGACCGACAGCGCATCGGGCGGGATGTACAGATCCTGCGGCAGATCAACGATCGGCTGACCGTAGAGCATGACGCGCGGCTCGCCACCCTCAACCGTCACCGAGATGGCCTGCTCGTAAGGCACAGGGGCCTCTGCCGGCACATTCACATCGATGACGCCTTCCGGCGTGGGTTCAACGGCAGGCCCCGACTGCACCGGTTGCTCGGCGTTCGGATCTTCGGAATGCTGATCGTCAATCGTCATGATGTCTTTATCTCAGGCGCCGGTCAGACCCATGACGCTGCGGACGCGGCTCATGGTCTGATCCGCCAGGGCGCGGGCGCGTTCGGCACCCTCGCGCAGAATGCGGTCGATCTTTTCCGGTTCGGCATCGAGCGCTTCGGCGCGGGCACGCATCGGCGCGAGCACCACCTCAATGCCTTCGGCCACGGCATTCTTGCAGTCGATACAACCGATACCGGCGGTGGTGCAGCCTTCGGTCACCCACTGCTTCCTCGCCTCATCACTGTAGATCTCGTGCAATTGCCAGACCGGGCAGTTTTTCGGGTTGCCGACATCGGTACGGCGGACGCGTGCCGGATCGGTGGGCATGGCCTTGAGCTTCTTGACCACGTCTTCGGGCTTTTCGCGCAGGCTGATGGTGTTGTTATACGACTTAGACATCTTCTGGCCATCCAGCCCCGGCATCTTGGAGGCTTTGGTTAGCAAGGCGGCCGGTTCGACCAGAATGGCCTTACCGGAACCCACCAGCCAGCCCCAGAGGGATTCCTTGTCGCCCAGCGTCAGCACATCGGCACCGGCGAGGAAGGCTTCGGCCTGCTGCAACACATCGCGGTCACCATCCTGCTGGTAACGCTGGCGCAGTTCTTTGTAGGGCTTGGCCGCCGGACCGAGTTTCTTGAGGGCGGCAATGACTTCCTGCTCGAACTCCGGCGTACGACCGTAGAGATGATTGAAACGACGGGCGACTTCGCGCGTCAGCTCGATATGCGGCACCTGGTCTTCGCCGACGGGGACATGGCGCGCATCGTAAACGAGGATGTCGGCCGACTGCAGCAAGGGGTAACCCAGGAAGCCGTAGGTCGACAGATCCTTGTGCGAGAGCTTTTCCTGCTGGTCCTTGTAGGTGGGCACGCGCTCGAGCCAGCCCAGCGGCGTCATCATCGAGAGCAGCAGATGCAGCTCGGCGTGTTGCAGTACCTGCGACTGCTGGAAGATGATGGACTTCTCGGGATCGAGGCCGGCGGCCAGCCAGTCGACCACCATGTCACGACTGGCCTGGGCAATGCTCTGCGGGGCGTCGTAGTTGGTGGTCAATGCGTGCCAGTCGGCAACAAAAAACAGACATTCGTAGTCGTTCTGCAGACGGACCCAGTTTTCGATGACGCCGTGATAGTGACCGAGGTGCAGGCTACCCGTGGGGCGCATGCCGGAAAGAACGCGTTCAGCAGACATCAGAAAACTCAGATAAAGAAAACGGTGGAGATCAGCGAACCCGCGGCGTGGATCAGCGGCATGACAAAGACGCCCAGCAGACCGGTGACCAGCAGGAGTAACAGGATGGGGAGGCCGTAGGCTTCGGTGCGGCCATAAGACTGGGCAGCCGCCGGCGGCAACAGGCTGAACAGCACACGCCCGCCATCAAGCGGCAGGATGGGCAGCAGATTGAGCGCCATCAGCATCAGGTTGATCGAAACACCAATGCGCGACATCTCTTCCAGCGGCACGCTGTAGTAGGTATCGGTCGATAGGCCGATCTTGAGCAGTAACGCCCAGCCAAAGGCCATGAGCAGGTTGACACCGGGGCCGGCCAGCGCCACCCAGCGCATATCGGTACGCGGATGCCGCAGGCGGCTGTAATCGACCGGCACGGGTTTGGCCCAGCCGAAGAGGATGCCGCCGAACATGAGTGTGAGTGCCGGAACGAGGATGGTGCCAACCAGATCGATATGACGCATCGGGTTAAGGCTGATGCGCCCCAGCTGATAGGCCGTCGGGTCACCAAAATAGCGCGCCACATAGCCATGCGCGGCTTCGTGCAGCGTAATGGCAAAGATGACGGGGATGGCGGCAATGGCCAGGTAGGCGATATCGATATTCATAGGGGGTCCGTAGGCTGCGATTCTAGCAGAGCCGGGGGCCGACTCCGGCGGAATAACGCCCCGGATTGGCGAGCGCCCCGGGCTGATATGGCTTGATATGGTGCTAGTCGAGGCCCAGAGGCGCCAGCGGGCCGTGGCCGCGACGCAACACGGTGGGCGGCATCTCACAGAGATCGATCACCGTGGTGGGGTCCGTACCGCACCAGCCCCCCTCCACCACCAGATCCAGCTGCGGCTGCAGGCGTTCCTTGATCGACCAGCCGTCGCTGAGCGGGTCGTCGTCACCGGGCAGCATCAGTGTGGTGGTTAGCAGGGGCTCGCCCAGGGCTTCAAGCACGCCCAGCATGATGCGGTTGTCGGGAATCCGCAGCCCCAGCGTCTTGCGCTTGGGGTGCAGGATCCGGCGCGGCAGCTCTTTGGTGCCTTCCAGCACGAAGGTGTAGGCACCCGGGGTGGCCATTTTGAGCAGCCGGTACTGGGCATTGTCGACCCGGGCGTACTGCCCGATGTCGGACAGATCCCGGCACATGAGGGTCATGAGGTGGTGGTCGTCGATCCCGCGGATCTTGCGGATCTTATCCAGCGCGGCGGCATCGCCCAGGTGGCAAGCCAACGAATAACAGGAGTCCGTCGGTAGCGCCGCCACGCCCCCTTTGCGGAGTAATTCGGCGGTCTGTTCGAGCAGACGGGACTGCGGGTTATCGGGGTGGATATTAAAGTACTGTGTCACGTTACTTCTTTAAGCCTATGTTTTACCAGTTATTCCATACAGGAACGACGCCTTCGGGCAAGGGCAAGCCGCCCCCCAGATCGACATAGCTTTCGCCCGGGGCGTGGAAGTCTGAGCCCTGCGAGCCCATGAAGGCATAGTGCCGGGCTTGCCGCCCGAAGTGGGCCACCTGCTCGGGGGTGTGGCTACCCGAGGCGACTTCGATGGATTCGCCACCGAGGTCCCGGAAGGCGTCAAAAAGCTTGGCGAGTTCCTTATTGGACATCCGGTAACGACCCGGGTGGGCAATAACCGCCACCCCGCCCGCCTGACGGATCCAGCCCAGCGCTTCGGCCAGCGTGGGCCAGGGATGCTCGACATAACCGGGTTTGCCCGGCGTGAGGTAGCGGTCAAAGACCTGCTTCACCTCGCGACAGGCGCCCATTTCGACCAGCGCCCGGGCAAAGTGCGCCCGCGATACCAGTTCAGGGTTCCCCACGTAGGTCATGGTGCGCTCGAGAATGCCGGTAAAGCCGACCTTTTCCAGCTCGCCGGCAATCCGGGCGGCGCGATTGGCCCGCCCGAGGCGAATGCCATCCAGACCCGCGACAAGGGCCGGATTCTGCGGATCAATCCGCAGGCCGACGATATGCACCGAGTGGTCGTTCCATTCGACCGAGATTTCGGTACCCGCCACCAGATCCAGCCCCAGGGCACGGGCGGCAGCCTGCGCTTCGGGCAGACCGGACAGCCCATCGTGATCGGTCAGCGCCAGCGTAGTAACGCCGTTGATATGCGCCCGTGCCACCACATCGGCTGGCGGCAACATGCCGTCGGAGGCCGTGGAATGGCAATGCAGATCGTAAACGGGTGGGCGGGCAAGCGTCATTGAAGAGACAACGGATGAACGGCGAAGGTGACTTTATGTGCCTGAGGGATCGGCTTAAAATGCATAATCATTCATTTTACTGGATTGGCCGCGCGCCACGCATCCCATGAGTATCTATCAACTGGAAGACCGGGTGCCCCAAATCGACCCGACGGCCTGGGTGGCCCCCAATGCGGTTCTGATCGGCCTGGTCGAGTGCGCCGAACAATCGTCGGTCTGGTGGAACGCGGTGCTGCGGGGTGACAACGAGCCCATCGTGATTGGCCCGCGCTCGAACGTTCAGGATGGCTGCATCTTCCATACCGACCCGGGTGCGCCGCTGATCCTGGCAGCCGATGTCACCATTGGCCACAAGGTGATGCTGCACGGTTGCCGCATCGGCGAAGGCAGCCTGATCGGGATCGGCACGACGATTCTGAACCACGCGGTGATCGGCGAACACAGCCTGGTGGGGGCCGGCACACTGATCCCCGAACGCAAGGTGTATCCGCCCCGCTCGCTGATCATGGGCACCCCGGGCAAGGTGGTGCGTGAACTGACGGATGACGAAGTCGCGAAACTGATGAACAGCGCGGCCAAATACGCCGTCAATGCGGCGCGGTATCGCGAGCAACTCCGGCACCTTGGCCCTACGGGCGCTTGAAGTCCGGCGGGCACGTCCCCATATCTGGCTCTGACCCTATGGCGTCATGACCTCATGGCCTGATTGCTCGATACCTGCCCGAACCTTATTTCAGAAAGCCTGCATGCTGCGCGAAACCGACCGCTTTGTCCGATTCCATTTTCCCGAGCTCTCGATCCGGGGTGCCTGGGTGCACCTGGATGACACGTATCGTGCACTGACTGCCGGCCGGAATTATCCGCCTGCGGTGGGACACATGCTGGGCGAAATGGCGAGCGTGACCGCGCTGATGGCGGGCCAGCTCAAGCACCCGGGCCGACTCACTTTTCAAATGCGCGACCCGGGCCCGATTTCGCTGCTGGTGATGGATTGCACCGACCAGCTGGGTCTGCGCGGTACCGCGCAATGGGACCCGGCGCTGGCGACACAGCTACAGGACCCGGCGTTTCCGTGCCTCAATACCCACGCGTCTGACGACGACACCCGCAGCCGCCTGATGATGACGCTGGACGCGCAGCAGTTCAGCACACCGTGGCAGAGTTTCGTGCCCCTCGTGGGCCAGTCGCTCTCGGAAGCCTTTGGGCATTACCTAACGCAGTCGGAACAGCAACCCACGCTGCTCATGCTGGCGGCGGATGACACGCAGGCCGGCGCCCTCTTCCTGCAGAAAATGCCGGGGGCTGACGATGCCGATGCGGATGGCTGGAATCGCCTGACCCATCTGTTCGGCACACTGACCGAGCGCGAGCTTTTGCAACTCGATCCAGCGCAACTGCTGACGATGCTGTTCCCCGAAGAGCTGATCAGTCTGGCACCGGGCCAGGCGCTGCACCACGCCGGGGAGCGCAACTGGGACAAGGTGAGAAACATGGTGCGCGGCCTGGGCAAGGCCGAGGTCGATGCGATTCTGCAAACACACGGCGCGGTCGTGATCCACGACGAACTGAGCAATCAGGAATACCGGTTCACCCCGGAGGAAGCGCTGGCACTGTTTAGCGACAAGTCATCGGACAACAATCCCCGACAGGGGCAGACGCTGCACTAGGGAACAACCGCCCTACTTGCGGGCGCCGAGCACCTTACCGGGATTCATCAGCCCTTTGGGATCCAGCAGGGTCTTGAGCTTTTGCATCAGCGCGATGCTGCCTTCGGGCGCATGCGCCTCCAGCCAGTCGGTCTTGAGCTGACCAATACCGTGTTCGGCGGCAATACTGCCCCCCAGCCGGCTCACCACGTCGTAAACAATGGCGTTGGCCTCGCCACTCTTTGCCAACAGCGCGGCGTTGGCCACCGGGTCAGCATACGAGAGGTTGTAATGCAGGTTGCCGTCGCCGATATGGCCAAAGGCCACGATGCGGATGCCCGGATAGGCATTCTCGAGCGCAACCGAGGCTTCATCTATAAACTGCGGGATCTGCGAAATCGGCAGACCGATATCGTGCTTGATCGACAGGCCCTCGCGCTTCTGCGCCTCGGCCAGGCCCTTGCGGACTGCCCATAACGCCTGCTGATCGGCCTCGCGGGTCGCCAGCAACCCGTGCGCTTTGCCATCGCGTTCACAGGCACGGCGCCAGCCATCGAGCAAGGCGTCGAGAAATGCGGTGTCGTTACCGGAAACTTCGATCATGAGCGCCCAGCGATCCGCTGACGCTGGCCAGGACGCCCCCATGGGCAGGGTTGCCGACGGTAGATGCCGGCGTACCAACGCCAGGGTGGGCACCGAGATGAGTTCGGCGGCGGTCTGCGCGCCGGCAAAGACCGATTGGGCCCGTTCGTGCGCCCGGACCGCCTCGTTGACATCGGGCAGATCGAGCCAGATCAGCGCGCGGGCTGCCGGCTTTGGGTAGAGCTTCATGGTGGCGGCCGTAATCAGACCCAGCGTCCCTTCGGCGCCGATGAACCATTGCTTGAGATCAAACCCGGTGTTGTCTTTACGCAGACCGGCCAGTTTGGACCAGACGGTGCCATCGGGCAGCACCACTTCGAGCCCCAGACACAGATCCCGCGTCATGCCGTAGCGCAGGACCTGCAGCCCGCCGGCATTGGTTGATAAGGTGCCGCCCAGCGTGCTCTGGTGGCCGGCACCGAGCGTGAGCGGATACAGACGGTTGACGGCATCAGCCGCCGCCTTGAGATCATCAAGCGTGGCACCCGCTTCGGCAGTGATGCTGAAGTTACGGGCATCGACTTCGCGGATGCGGTTCATGTGGGTCATGCAGACCACGACGGCCAGGCCGGACTGATCGGGCGTAGCGCCGCCACAAAGCCCGGTGTTGCCACCCTGCGGCACGATGGGGGTGTTGGCCGCCACACAGCGCCGGACGACATCGGCAACCTGATCCGTGGTTTGCGGCAAGACGACCGCCAGGGCGCGCCCCTGATAGCGCCCGCGCCAATCCTTGAGATACGGTGCCTGGGCCACCGGATCCATCAGAACCTGATCTGCCCCCAGCGCGGCCTGTAGTTGGGTGATCAGCGGCTGAGCCATGAAATACGACTGTTAATTGACGCTGACCGAGGTCATCGGTTCGGCGTAGAGGTCATGCTCGTCGGCATCGACAATCTTTACGGCGATGCGGTCGCCCGGTACACAGTCGGTATAACCCATGACTTGCACCACACCATCGATATCCGGCGCTTCGCGCCAGCTTCGGCCAATGGCGCCCTCCTCATCAACATCATCGATGACGATGACTTCTTCATCGCCAATCCGCTGCGCCAGTTTTTC
>JBFYKG010000055.1:0-9304 GCA_041311015.1 Rhodocyclaceae bacterium
GATCAGTAACGCCCAGGGTTCCAGTGTGAGCATGGGATAACTTTCAGAGGATCAACTTAAAGCGTCGGCGTGGCGTGGGCTTCGGATTCGGCCGGCAGCGGGTTGAGCGGCGCACGCTGCTGGACCTCACGGCGCAGCTTGGCCAGTTCACGACGTTTGCGAAGCAGATTGGGCACCAGCATCAGCATGCCCAACAGCACGCCGATCAGCAACACCCCGAGCAGGAAGAGCACCAGCGGTGCCTCCAGGTAGTAGCCCAGAAACAGATTGATGACGACCGGCTCGGTATTTTCGATGGCAAACGCCAGAAAAAGGACAAATACGGCAATGCGAAACAACCAGATAATGGCACGCATGGTGAGCTCCTGATCCCGGATTCCGATCGTAAAAAAAGCGCTGGCGGAAACCAGCGCTTTTTAGTTTACAGCAAATGACTACTCTCAGAGCGCGTTGCCCGGCCCCTGTGCCGCTACGGCGAACACCGGCGACTCCGACGAATCGCCCGACGTGATGGGCACGCCGGATAGATCCGCTTCATCGACCCGCTCGCGCAGCTCTTTGCCCGCCTTGAAGTGGGGGACCCACTTCTCGGGGACATCGACACGCTCACCCGAACGGGGGTTGCGACCAACGCGCGGCGGACGGTGGTTCAGCGAAAAGCTGCCAAAGCCACGAATCTCGATACGATCGCCATTGGCGAGCGCTTCGGTCATCGCGTCCAGAATCACCTTAACGGCGAGTTCGGCATCTTTCGCGACCAGCTGGGGAAAACGTTCCGCCAGCCGTGCGATGAGTTCTGATTTGGTCATCGGGGATTAGCCCTGCTGGTTCATCTTGGCCTTCAACAGCGCGCCCAGATTGGTCGTGCCGGTGGCGGCGCCAGCGCTGTCAGCAGCCAGCTTCTGCATGGCTTCGTGCTGTTCCGCCTGGTCCTTGGCCTTGATCGACAGATTGATCGAACGGGTCTTGCGGTCCACGTTGGTGATCATCGTTTCGAGCTCTTCGCCCACCTTGACGTGCTGGCTCAGATCTTCGATACGGTCACGCGAGAACTCGGAAGCGCGCAGGTAACCTTCGATGTCGTCAGCCAGTTGAATCACGGCGCCACGAGCGTCAACGCTCTTGACGGTACCGTTCACCAGGCTGTTCTTGTCGTGCATGGCAACGAACGAGGTGAACGGGTCTCCATCCATCTGCTTCATGCCCAGGGAGATGCGCTCCTTGTCGATGTCGATGGCCAGGACAATGGCTTCGACTTCGTCGCCCTTCTTGAAGTTGCGGATGGCTTCTTCGCCAGCGACGTTCCACGACAGATCCGACAGGTGAACCAGACCATCGATACCACCGTCCAGGCCGATAAAGATGCCGAAGTCGGTGATCGACTTGATGGCGCCCTTGATCTTGTCACCCTTCTTGAAGTTCAGGCCGAAATCCTGCCACGGGTTCGACTGGCACTGCTTCATGCCCAGCGAAATACGGCGGCGGTCTTCGTCGATCTCGAGGATCATGACTTCGACTTCGTCACCCAGCTGAACCACCTTTGACGGATGGATGTTCTTGTTGGTCCAGTCCATTTCAGATACGTGAACCAGACCTTCGATGCCCTGCTCGATTTCAACGAAAGCACCGTAGTCGGTCAGATTGGTGACCTTACCGAACAGACGGGTCTGAGCCGGGTAGCGGCGCGAGATACCAACCCACGGGTCGTCGCCCAGTTGCTTCAGGCCCAGCGAGACGCGGTTCTTTTCGGTATCGAACTTGAGGACCTTGGCAGTGACTTCGTCGCCCACGGCCAGTACTTCGGACGGGTGACGGACACGGCGCCAGGCCAGGTCGGTAATGTGCAGCAGACCATCGATGCCGCCGAGATCGACGAAAGCACCGTAGTCGGTGATGTTCTTGACCACGCCCTTGATGATGGCACCCTCTTGCAGGGTCTCCAGCAACTTCTGGCGATCTTCGCCCATGTTCTCTTCGAGGACGGCACGGCGCGACAGCACCACGTTATTACGCTTGCGATCGAGCTTGATGACCTTGAACTCCATGGTCTTGCCTTCGAACGGCGTGGTGTCCTTGACCGGGCGGGTATCAACCAGCGAACCCGGCAGGAAGGCGCGAACGCTGTTAACCATCACAGTCAGACCACCCTTCACCTTACCGGTGATAGCGCCGGTGACCAGCGAGCCGTCGTTCAGTGCGGCTTCCAGGGCATTCCAGGCGGCAATACGCTTCGCGCGGTCGCGCGACAGGCGGGTTTCGCCGAAACCATCTTCGAGCGATTCAATGGCAACTTGCACGAAATCGCCAACGGCAACTTCGAGTTCGCCCTGATCGTTCAGGAATTCGTGTACGGGGACATAGCTTTCGGACTTGAGTCCGGCGTTGACGACCACAAAGTTCTGGTCAACGCGCACCACCTCGGCGGTGATGACTTCACCTTGGCGCATATCCTGGCGGGCAAGGCTTTCTTCAAATAGAGCGGCAAAACTTTCGAACGTTTCAGCTTGAGACATGAGAGAGTGGTTTCCTGAAAAGCACTGTGCTGACATTCAGCAGCAGGGCCACCGGTGGGTAAGTTAAAAAAGACAAAAAGCCTATCCTTGCGACCGATCATTCGGCCACCCGGACCCGCCCGTTGTCGTTGGGGTTACGACGCCCTGTTGCCGGACCAATCGAGCACCTGAGCCACCGCTTGTTCGATGGACAGTGCCGACGTTTCCAGAAGCCGGGCATCGGCTTCTTGCCGGAGTGGTGCCACGGGTCGCGCCGCATCGCGGGCATCCCGATCCTCCAGATCCTGCAGAATCTCGTGCAGTTTAGCGGAAAAACCTTTGTCGATCAACTGCTTGTAACGTCGCTCGGCGCGAATCGCCGCGCTCGCTGTCAGAAACACCTTGGTGGTGGCGTCGGGAAAGACCACCGAGCCCATATCACGCCCATCGGCCACCAGGCCGGGGGCCTGGCGGAAGGCCCGCTGGCGCAGCAGCAGCGCCTCGCGGACCGCCGGCAGCGCACCCACCGTGGAGGCGCCAATGCCCATCTCCTCGGTCCGAAACTGATCATCCACCGCTTCGTCATTGAGAAAGGTCCGGCCACCAGCAAACCGTACCGGCAACTGGGCGGCGATGCGGGCAACCGCGGCCTCATCCTGCCAATCGACCCCCGCTTTACGGGCAGCCAGCGCAGTCAGGCGGTATAGCGCGCCCGAATCCAGATAATGCCAACCCAGGGCATCGGCCACCCGTTGCGACACGGTGCCCTTGCCCGAGGCCGAGGGGCCATCGATAGTAATCACCGGCACCGGCTGCGTGACCTCGGCAAAACGCTCGAAATAATCGGGGAAGGTTTTGGCGGTACAGCCCGGATCCAGAATCCTTAGCGGTGTTGCCCGTGTCATCAGCGAAAAACACATCGCGATACGATGATCGTCGTAGGTCTCGATCTCGGCGCAATGGAATGCATCCAGCCTGGCCGGCGGGTGGACGGTCAGTGTATCGGCGGTGGTTTCCACCGTGCCGCCAAGTTTGCGCAGCTCGCTGGCCATTGCCTCAATACGATCGGTCTCCTTAACGCGCCAGCTGGCAATACCCGTGAGCCTCGTTGGGCCTTGGGCAAACGCTGCCACGGGCACCAGCGTCATCGCCGCATCGGGAATCGCAATACAGTCCTGATCGATCCCGTTCAGCACACCATCGGCTGGCGCGGCGGCTTCGATCCAGTTGGGGCCCATGGTGATACGGGCGCCCATCGCGGCCAGCGCATCAGCAAAACGGATATCGCCCTGCACCGAATCAGCGCCAACGCCTTCCACCCGGACCGGGCCACCGGCAATCGCACCCAGCGCGAGGAAGTAGGACGCAGACGATGCATCGCCCTCGACATACACCAGGCCCGGGGAGCAATAACGCGCTCCGGCAGGCACCGTAAACTTTTGCCAGCCGTCCCGCTGCACGTCCACACCAAAACGGCGCATGGTGGCCAGCGTAATCTCGATATAGGGTTTGGAGATCAATTCGCCCACTACCTCGACAGTAACCGACCGGTTAAGCAGCGGCAGGGCCATGAGGAGACCAGTCAGGAACTGGCTCGATACATTGCCTTTAACAGGCACGGTGAGGGGACTGTTATCGCCCTTGTCTGCCTGTGCCAGCGTGCCCGGCTTAATCTGCAGCGGCGGATAACCCGCATTGCCCAGGTAGGTGATATCGGCACCAAGGTGACGGAGCCCATCCACCAGATCGCCAATTGGACGCTCGTGCATGCGCGCTACGCCCGACAGCTGGTATGAGCCACCGGCCAGCGCCAGCGCCGCCGTCAGCGGTCGAAACGCCGTACCGGCATTGCCCAGAAAAAGATCTGCCGATTTCACCGGGATGTTGCCACCACACCCGGCAACCTTGATGGCGCCCTCGCCTGCGGGCGTTACTTTGATTCCCAGCAGCTTCAGCGCATCGAGCATGCGGTCGGTGTCGTCCGATTTGAGCAGGTCGCGGACTTCAGTCTCGCCCTCGGCCAAGGCGGCCAGTAACAGAATACGGTTGGACAGGCTCTTGGAACCGGGCAGGCGCACCGTGCCACGGGCCGACACCATGGCCGGCAGATCGATAAAAGGCAAATGACTCATCAGACTCGATTCAGAATTCAGTGCGACCAGCTTTGTCGCTTGTCACGCGCGTTGGCGTAAATCTCCGTCAGGGCATCGCCATCACTATTGACCAGGGCCTGGCGCAAGCGCATCAGGGCGGCATTGTAACGATCCAGTTCGGCCAACAACGCCGTGCGGTTAGCCAGCGAAATATCCCGCCACATTTCCGGGCTACTGCCGGCAATGCGCGTGAAGTCTCGAAAGCCTGCGGCGGCATATTCAAAGAGCTGATCGGCATTGCCACGCCGGGCAAACTCGTCGACCAGCGCATATGCCAGCAGGTGCGGCAGATGACTCACAGCAGCAAAGACGCGATCATGCGTCTCGGCGTCGAGAATGCGTACATCAGCACCGCATAGTTCCCAGGCGCGCTTGACCTTGTCGATATCTCCGACCGAGTTTTCCAGCAGCGGGGTCAGCACGACCTTGCGTCCCTGATAGAGATCCGCTCGCGAGGCCTCGGCGCCGCTCATCTCCGCGCCGGCGATCGGATGACCCGGCACAAACTGCCCGATGCGGTTACCGAAGGCTACCCGAGCCGCCTCAACCACATCGGCCTTAGTGCTACCGGCATCGGTAACGATCGTATGATCATTGAGATAGGGTGCAATCCGTTGAAAGATTTCCGGCATCTGACCGACCGGGGTGGCCACCAGAATCAGATCGGCCTCGCGCACATCGGCGCCGGGGTTGATTCCGACTTCGTCAATGATGCCGAGGTCATAGGCCACTTTCAGGCTCTTGGGCGTACGGCCGAAACCCACGATCTCATCGGCCGCCTTGGCGGCTTTCAGGGCACGGGCAAAAGATGCCCCAATGAGTCCGACCCCGAAAATTAATACTTTGTTGAAATGCATCGCCGTAATCTCAGACTAGCGCTGTTTTGAGTGCCGTCAGGAAGCGGGTGTTCTCCGCTTCGGTGCCGATCGTCACGCGCAGCCAGTCGTGCATGGCATAACCGGCCAGCGGACGGATGATGACGCCCTGCTTCAGCAGCTTCTGATTCACAGCGGCCGCATCCGCCACATGGAAAGTGACGAAGTTGGCATGGGATGGCAGATGTTTGAGCCCAAGCGCATCAAGCCCAGCAACGATCTGTTGCATGCCGGCGGCGTTAAGGCGGTAACTCAGGTCCAGAAACTCGGCATCTTCCAGCGCGGCAATCGCACCGGCCAATGCCAGGTTATTGCAGTTGAATGGCTGACGGACGCGGTTCATCAGATCCGCCACGGCGGGGCTGCACAGCGCAAAGCCGATCCGCAAACCGGCCATGCCGTAGATCTTGGAGAAAGTGCGCGTAATCACCAGATTATCGAACTCGGCGAGCCAGGCCGTCGTGTCAACACGGTGTTCCGGCGCCAGATATTCGTTGTAAGCCTCATCCAGAACGACAATGATGTCGCGGGGCAGGCTGCCAATGAATGTCTTCAATTCGTCGTAGGGTAAAAAAGTGCCCGTCGGATTATTCGGATTGGCAATCCAGATCAGACGGGTGTCGGCACGAACGGCGGCACGCATGGCCGGCAGATCATGCGCGTAGTCTTTGGCGGGTGCCGCAATACATTCACCACCTACACCCATGGTGGCCAGCGGATACACCGCAAAAGCGTGTGCCGAAAAAACGGCTGAACGACCCGGCGCCAGAAACACCTGAGCGATCAGCTCCAGCACATCGTTGGAACCATTGCCCAATACAATCTGGTTGGCATTAACACCCGCATGTTTGGCCAGTGCTGCTTTAAGCTCAAAGTCATCCGGATACCTTGCCAGACCATCAATGGCCGCCTGAACGGCTGCCCGCGCCTTCGGACTCATCCCCAACGGGTTTTCATTCGAGGCGAGCTTGATGATCGAATCCACCGGCAACCCGAGCTCGCGCGCCACCTCGGTGATCGGCTTGCCCGGCTGGTAGGGCGCAATCTGTTTGATGTTCGCCAGTGCGTGATCGAGCAGACTCATCAGGGTATGGCCTCAGTAAACGGCAATCGGGTAGGAACCCAATACCTTGAGGTATGCGGCTTCGGCGGCCAGTTTTTCCAACGCGCTTTTGACAGGTTCCGCTTCACCGTGGCCTTCGATATCAACAAAGAAGACGTACTCCCACAACGCATGACGCGCCGGACGCGACTCCAGCCGTGTCATCGACACACCGGCTTCGGCCAGCGGCGACAGCAGCGCCTGCAGCGCCCCTGTCCGGTTGGGCGTCGAGAGAATCAGCGAGGTTTTATCCTGCCCTGATGGCCCGGCGGCAAAGCGGCCCAGCACCAGAAACCGCGTGGTGTTATTCGGTTCGTCTTCGATATTTCTGGCCAGATGTGGCAACTGGTAGCGCTCGGCAGCCGCCTCACCCGCAATGGCGGCCCAGGTCGGGTTCTCGGCGGCGAGTCGTGCGGCTTCGGCATTGCTGGCCACCGGAATACGCGGCACGTCCGGCAAGCTGCGATTCAACCATTCGTGACATTGCGCCAATGACTGGGCGTGCGACACCACCTGCGTGATCTGCCCCAGCGCCGACGCACGCGTCAGCAGGTTCTGGTGGATACGAACCACCACTTCACCACAGATCTTCAGCGACGTGCCCAACAGGAGATCCAGCGTACGACCAATCGCACCCTCCGTCGAATTTTCGACGGGGACCACGGCGTAATCGGCATGACCGGCTTCGACTTCGCGGAACACATCATCAATCGAGGCTTGCGGCAATAAACGGGCCGCATGGCCAAACTGTTTGACCGCAGCCGATTCCGAGAAGGTGCCCAGCGGGCCGAGGAACGCCACGCCGATCGGCTGCTCGAGCGCCAGACAGGCAGACATCACCTCGCGAAACAGGCGGGTGATTGTTTCATCTGCCAGCGGCCCCTGGTTCAGTTCCTGCAGGCGGCGTAGCACCTGCGCTTCGCGTTCGGGGCGGTAGATAAAACCGTCATCACCAAAACGCGCCTTGATGTCGCCAACTTCACGGGCGCATTGCGCACGACGATTCAACAACTCGAGCAACGAGCCGTCAATGCCATCGATCTTCTGGCGCACAACGGCCAGCGCATCCTGAATGTTCTGCCCTGCGTTCTCCGAGCCCATCATCCGCTCCAGCGATATTAACCGTGGCGACGCATGAAGTCGTTCATGAAACCGACCAGCGCCTGCACCCCTTCCAAGGGCATGGCGTTGTAGATCGATGCGCGCATGCCGCCTACCAGTTTATGCCCTTTCAGGGCCAGCAGGCCGGCTTTTTCGGATTCTTCCAGAAAGACCGGGTCCAGCGCCTTGTCCTTGAGCGTAAAGGGTACGTTCATCCACGAGCGGCAATCCAGTGCCACCGGATTGGCATAGAAGCCGCCGCTGCCATCAATGGTTTTATAGAGGAGCTCGGCCTTGGCCTGATTCAGCTTGGCAATCGCCGGCAGACCACCCTGCTTAAGCAACCACTCGAACACCAGCCCCGCCATATAGATGGCAAAGGTCGGCGGCGTATTGAGCATGGAAGTGTTCTTCTCTTCCTCGGCGTAATCCAGCAACGCCGGAATCGCTTTCGAGGCTTTGCCCAGCAGATCCTTGCGGATGATGACCAAGGTCACACCCGCCGGACCAATGTTCTTCTGCGCACCGGCGTAGATCATGCCGTAGTCGCGCACGTTCATCGGGCGCGACAGGATGTTCGATGACATATCGGCAATCAGCGGCACACCGGGTTGCACCGCACCGCCTAGTTGCTTAAGATCGAAGACCTCGACGCCGCCAATGGTTTCGTTGCTGCAGAAATGCAGATACTTGGCCTTGGGATTGAGGTGCATCGACGCTGGATCGACCAGTCGGGTGAACGCCGCGTCGGCACTACTGCCAGCTTCACAAATGGCATCACCATAAAGGCGCTGCCCCGCTTTGACAGCTTTTTCCGACCAGGCACCGGTGGTCAGGTAATCGGCCGAACCCCCATCGAGCAGATTCATCGGGATCTGCGAGAACTGCAGCGTGGCCCCGCCCTGCAAAAACAGGATGGCGTAATCCTCGGGGATATCCATCAGCTGGCGCAGATCGGCGACGATCTTTTCATAGATGCCGGTGTAGATCTTGCCGCGGTGGCTCATTTCCATGACGCCACAGCCCACACCGTGCCAATCCGGCAACTCCGCCCGCACCTGCTCTAGCACCGCCAGAGGAATCGTTGCGGGACCTGCCGAGAAATTCCAGAGTCGCATCGTGTCTGCCTCGCTGTTTATTCTTCGTCGTCGGTTTCGACAATCTTCTCCAGACCCGCCAGCTTCTCGCCGTCGTCCAGCGAGATCAGTGTAACGCCCTGCGTGGCGCGACCCAGCTCACGGATCTCGTTAACGCGGGTGCGAATCAGCACACCCCCGGTGGTGATGAGCATGATTTCGTCTTCATCACTGACCAGCTTGGCGGCAACCACGCGACCATTACGCGCGCTTTCGGCAATCGCCTTGACGCCTTGTGTACCGCGACCCGAGTGACGGAAGTCGGCCAGTGCCGTGCGCTTGCCAAACCCGTTCTCGGTGGCAACCAGCACGGTTTGCGCATCATCCTGCGCCACGAGCAGCGACAGCACCTGCTGGTCTTTCTGCAGCTTCATACCGCGCACACCGCGGGCCGGACGACCCATCGGGCGCACATCTTCTTCATCAAACCAGACGGCCTTACCGG
>JBFYKG010000056.1:0-9155 GCA_041311015.1 Rhodocyclaceae bacterium
GCGCCGTGTTCCCGCTGATGCCGCTGGATCAGCCGGTCTGGATACTCGCCCTATTGCTGTTCTGGGGCGCTACCGTGGTCGCCGACTCGCCGCAGTTTTCGGCACTATCGGCCAGAGCGGCACCGCCGGAAATTGTGGGGAGTGCACTTTCCATACAGAACGCAATTGGGTTCACGATCGGCATGATCTCGATTCAATTAGGCACCGCCCTAGTTGGTCGAGAGGGCACAGCGATCGCCTGGCTACTCCTGCCGGGTCCCCTGCTCGCGCTTTGGGCGCTGGCACCGCTCTGGCGTAAACCCCCGGCTTCTCTCACCTGACTTCCCGCGCTTCTAATACCCGGACCATGTTCCTCAACATCCGCAACGCCCTCGCCGCGCCCCACGCCATGGCCGTAACCCTGGCCGCCGCCGGCATACTGCTGTTGAACATGGGCTCCCGTCAGTCACTGGGGCTCTTTATTGGCCCGATCAACTCCGCCAACGAGATCGGCATCGTCGCTATCAGTCTCGCCATGGCCATCGGGCAATTCATGTGGGGGCTGGCACAACCATTTGCCGGTTTTCTCTCGGACCGCTTTGGCCCTGCCAAAGTATTGGCTAGCGGATTCCTGCTCATTGCGCTGGGCTGTATCCTCACCCCCTACCTGCTCACCGACTTGGGGCTCATCATCAGTTTCGGTCTGCTCACCGCGATCGGTTCGGGCTTCAGCAGCTTCTCGGTGCTGATTGGCGCCGCCGCCCAACGCATCCCGGCCGAAGCCCGTGGCCCCGCCTCCGGTGTCATCAATGCCGGCGCCTCACTCGGCCAGTTTGTTGGCGCACCGATCTATCAGGGCTTGATTCAACTCTTCGGCTGGGTGGGCGCGCTGTGGGGGATGGCGCTGATCTCACTGGCGGGGCTTCCACTCATACGTCGCCTCACCGGCATTAAAACCATCCACGTGCACCCGCAGAATCTGGCGGAGTCCGACCCCTTCGGCAAAACGATCTGCGGTGCCTTCGCCAACCCGAATTACTTTCTGCTCAATCTTGGCTTCTTTACCTGTGGTTTTCATATCGCGCTCTTGGTGACGCATCTTCCGGGCGAAGTCAGCTTATGCGGTCTGCCAGCCAGCGTTGCCAGCTGGTCACTCGCTATCATCGGGCTCAGTAACGTTTTCGGCAGCCTGTACGCCGGCCAGTGCGTGGCGCGGTATCGCAGTAAATATATTCTCTTTGCCATGTATAGCAGCCGGGCGCTGCTGATTGCAGCATACATGCTGCTGCCAAAAACCGAATGGACGTACTACCTATTTGCTGTCGGCCTGGGGTTTACCTGGCTGGCCACCGTACCACCCACCGCGGCTATTGTCGGCAAACTCTTCGGCTTACGATATCTGGCCACCCTGTTCGGCGTTTCTATGCTGTCGCATCAGGTGGGCGCATTCTTTGGTGCTTACCTGGGTGGATTGGCCATGGCTGAAATCGGCAACCTGGATGTGATGTGGATCGCCGATATGGCACTGGCCGCCCTGGCGGCCGTGGTGAATCTACCGATCCGGGAAGCCGCTGTTAAGAGCGCCTGAAATAAAAAACCCGCATTCGAAGCGAAGGCGGGTTGATACAGTCGGGATGGTGGGTTGTGACGGGCTCGAACCGCCGACATTCTGCGTGTAAGGCAGACGCTCTACCAACTGAGCTAACAACCCCCGACCAGGATGTATTCTACCAGAATCAGCCGCGATCCTGCAGCTGGGCGACCTGTGCGCGGTTGAGTGCGGACTCCAGCTCGGTAATGCGCTCTAGCAGGCGAAAACCCAATGCCAGCGCATGTGTATCCAGATCGAGTTCCAGATCCTCCCGGATACGACGTAAACGACGCGCCAGGGTCATGGCGTTGCTGTCAAAACTCCAGTCATTCAAAGACTGGCCAATGGGCTTGAGGACACCGACTTCAACCAGGGCAACAAGCTCTGTCTGTTGCAGGCCAGCCACCTGGGTAAACTCGGTCACGCTCAGCCAGGTAGCTTCAAGGGTGGTGATTTGTTCAGTCATGGTCATCCTCACACAGCGCGATGCGCTTCAGCCACGAAATGGCCACGCGGATTAAAGTTGGAGCCGTCAGCCAGCTGTTGATACAGTGCCTTTTCAGCATCCGACAGCTCGGTTGGTGTGGCGATCTGCACGATCACATACTGATCCCCGGCGCCTTCCTTAGGTTTGGGCAAGCCACGACCACTCAGCCGCATCTTCCGACCTGCAGGCGTACCCGCAGGAATTTTCATACGGACCGTCCCGTCCAGGGTTGGGACATCGATCTCCGCACCCAACGCAGCTTCCCAAGGGGTGACTGGTAAATCCAGGAATAGATCATGACCATCCGCACGGAAAAGCGGATGCGGGTGCAACGCAACGTTCAGATACAGATCGCCATTGGGACCCCCATTGAAGCCTTTGCCGCCCTTGCCGGGCAGTCGCATCTTCTGGCCGTTGGTAGCACCTTTGGGAATACGCGCCTTGAAGACCTGAGGTACGCGATGCACGCGACCCTGTGCGTCGTATTCCGGCATTTCCAGATTGAGTTCAAGCGTGGTGCCCTTGGCGGCCTCGTCCAGCGAAATATGCGCCGTGACTTCGAAGTCTTGTCCGGGTTGCTGAAACCCCGAGCCACCGGCGTGTGCACCTGCCCGGCCCGAATGACCGCCGTGCGCACGGCCGCGGCCCATCTGGGCAAACAGCTCGGAAAGATCGATATCTTCGAAATTGGCGCCTTCAAATCCACCCGCGCCGAAGCCGCCCCCACCAAAACCGCCGGCGCCGCCATGGCCCCCGGAAAAACCGGCGCCCTGAGCATATTGCTCCCAACCCGGTGGCGGACGGAACTGCTCGCCCGGGTTATGACGACCCAGTTGGTCGTAGGCTTTGCGAAGCTCAGGATCTTTGAGCGTCTTGTAGGCCTCATTGACCTCTTTGAACTTCTCTTCACCGTCCGGGTCCTTGGAGATGTCCGGATGGTACTTGTGCGCGAGTTTCTTGTAGGCCTTTTTGATCTCGTCCGCCGAAGCGGTGCGTGAGATACCCAGGACCTCGTAATAGTCTTTGAATTTCATGCCGGCTTTATTCTCGTCGTGTGCTTTGTCTGACTGCGTTTATTGTGCCAGATGCGGACGAAACACGAGAAATCAAGAGGGCAAAAGAAAACGCCGGTTGGCGAGTAACCCCACCAGACCGGCGTCATGTTGATGCGTAATCCGTTAATTAACGGCCGCGACCCCCGGCGCCACTATGGCCCGATGCCTTGCTGAACACCTTGCCACCGGGCTTGCTGAAAGTTTTACCCGCTGGCTTGCCAAAGGATTTGCCGGCGGGTCGATCCGAACGGCTGTCGGTACGACCCTCGCGCGGCGGGCGATCACCAAACTTACCAGCTGGCTTATCCCCCCAGGGTTTGCCTGCAGGTTTGTCACCCCAAGGCTTGCGATCGCCGAACGACTTGCGAGCTTCACCACCAGCACCTTCTTGGCGGGGCTTGTCACCCCAGGCGCGCGGTGCTTTGTCAAAACTGCGGGGTTTGTCCCCGAAGCTGCGCGGTGCGCCATCGTCACGCGTATGTCTAGGCCGGTCACCAAAGCTACGCGGTTTGTCATCGAACGAACGCGGCGCACGATCTTCACGTGGCCGGTCTTCGCGCGGACGATCGTTAAAGGGTCGCGGTCCACCAAAGTCTCGCTCGCGAGGGCCACCGAAATCACGCGGGGCGCTGCCACGACCATGGCCACCAAAGGCACCACGGCCACCGCCCGAACGACCGCGACCTTCGCCACGGCCACCAAAACCACGGCCTTCCCCACGACCACCGCGCTCAGGGCGTTCCGGCGTCTTCGGCTCCAGACCTGCCACCACAGCCACAGGGATCTGCTGATCGGTCAGCGCTTCGATGGTCCGTACCTTCATGCGGTCACGGTGTTCGGCAAAGGTAATCGCCTTACCCGTTCGGCCAGCACGACCGGTACGCCCGATACGATGCACGTAATCCTCGGCCTTCATCGGCAGGCCGAAATTGAACACGTGGGAAATGGTCGGCACATCAATACCGCGGGCGGCCACATCGGTCGCTACCAGCACACGCACGTTACCGTTACGCAGTTGCTTCAGACGGTGCGCCCGCACCTTCTGCGGCATGGCCCCATGAAGCGCAGCGACGGCATGACCCTGCTCAGCCAGCACATCGGCCAGGCGGTCTGTCTCGACCTGGGTACTTGCAAACACCACAGCCTGCTCCAGATCGGCATCGCGTAGATAATGGTCGAGCAGCTTTTCCTTATGGATCAGGTTATCGGCCCAGTGCAGCGATTGGGTAATCTGTGTATGGCGATCCGAGGCGCTCGCCAGTTCGAGTCGACCCGGCTTCTTCATCAGGCGTGCGGCCAGCGACATGATGCGTGGCGCAAAGGTAGCCGAGAACATCAGGGTCTGCTCACGGTGCTGACACAGATGATTGATATCTTCCAGATCCTCGGCAAAGCCCAGGTCCAGCATACGGTCGGCCTCGTCGACGACCAGTGCCTTCACTTCGGCCAGATGGATCTGACGACGCTGCGCCAGGTCAAGTAGACGACCCGGTGTGGCCACCACCACGAGCGCACCCCGCAGGCTAGCCATCTGCTTACCATACGGCATGCCGCCAGTAACAGTCGCCACGCGAATGCCCTTGCTGTTCTTGAGTAGATCGATGGCGTCCTGCGCCACCTGTTGCGCCAGTTCACGCGTCGGACATAACACCAGCGCAGCCGGGCCGACAAAGCGTTGCAGATCCATCGGCGAACTCTTGCCGCCATTGAGCATCATGATGTTGTGCAGCACCGGCAACAGGAAGGCGGCGGTTTTGCCGCTCCCCGTCTGGCTGCTCACCATCCAGTCGCCGCCCTGCATGGCAGCCGGAATCGATTCGGCTTGCACCGGTGTCGGCTGGGTAAAACCCAGGTTTTCAATGGCCTTCAGTAAGGGCGCGGCCAGACCCATGCTCTCAAACGAGCAGGTTGTTTGTTCAGTCATGTTTATCCCCAATTAGGAAAACCGGTCGCGCCTGTCTAACGCGATGGTCTGTGGTCAAAGAACATCGACCATCAGACAGATGCCGGCAATTCCGGCGTCCGGTGTACCCTTGCGCGATTTTCTAAAAACGCGGTGGGTACGGCTGGGGACGATGCACACATTTGGCCCGAAGTGATCGGAGCCAGCAGCGCCTTGGGCGACCGGGGTCGCTAAGCGCTTGATGTATAAGCTGACACGGGTTTTATTGCACCGCGTCAATCAACAACGGGGCGAAGTGTAACACTCCGCCGCCGGGTTGGATACATTTATTTGAAATTAATGTCGAACCGGCGGCGCTGCTACAGCCGGGACACTGGCAGCCGCCGCTTCTGCCGGGGGTTCGACGGTGTCTGGCAGTGGCACTGGCTGGCTGGCCAGGGCGTTTTCCAGGACCTCGTCGATCCACTTAACCGGCACGATCTCGATCCGACCCTTGATGGTATCGGGGATCTCGGCCAGATCCTTGACGTTTTCATGCGGAATCAGCGCCTTGCTGATGCCGCCACGCACCGCCGCCAGCAGTTTCTCCTTGAGGCCGCCAATGGCCAGCACTTCGCCCCGCAGGGTGATCTCGCCGGTCATGGCCACATCACAACGCACCGGGATGCCACTCAATGCGGACACGATGGCCGTGGTGATGGCAATCCCTGCCGACGGGCCATCCTTGGGTGTGGCGCCTTCGGGAAAATGCACGTGCAGATCGGTCTTCTCGAAGACATCGTCCTTGATACCCAGACGGCGCGCCCGCGCACGGACCACCGTACGGGCAGCCTCGACCGATTCCTTCATCACGTCGCCGAGCGAACCGGTGCGTTGAACCACCCCCTTGCCCGGCATGGAGGCCACTTCGATGGTGAGCAGCTCACCCCCCACTTCGGTCCAGGCCAGACCAGTCACCTGACCGATCTGGTTTTCCTTTTCGGCAATGCCGAAGGTAAAGCGACGAACGCCCAGGAACTTGTCCAGATTCTTCGGGGTGACCTGAATACGCGACGTGGCACCCTTCTTCTTGAGCAACAGTGTCTTGACCACCTTGCGACAGATCTTGGAGAGCTCGCGCTCGAGCGAACGCACACCCGCCTCGCGCGTGTAATAACGCACGATGTCACGAATCGCCGCTTCGCTCACCGAAATCTCGGCAGCCTTCAGGCCATTGTTCTTGATCTGCTTGGGCAGCAGATAGCGCATGGCAATGCTGACCTTCTCGTCTTCGGTATAACCCGACAGACGAATGATCTCCATCCGGTCGAGCAACGGACCCGGCAGATTCAGGCTATTGGCGGTGGCCACGAACATCACATCCGACAGATCAAAATCGACTTCGACGTAGTGATCCTGGAAGGTATGGTTCTGTTCGGGATCGAGCACTTCAAGGAGCGCCGACGACGGATCACCCCGGAAGTCCTGACCCATCTTATCGACTTCATCGAGCAGAAAGAGCGGATTCCGCACCCCCACCTTGGTCAGGCTGGTGAGAATCTTCCCCGGCATCGAACCGATGTAGGTACGACGGTGGCCGCGGATCTCGGCCTCATCTCGCACGCCACCCAGTGCCATGCGCACGAACTTGCGATTGGTGGCTTTGGCAATCGACTGACCGAGCGAGGTCTTACCCACGCCCGGGGGACCCACCAGACAGAGGATCGGCGCTTTAACCTTGTCGACGCGCTGTTGCACGGCGAGGTATTCGATGATGCGGTCTTTCACCCGCTCCAGGCCGTAGTGATCCTGATTGAGGATCTTCTCGGCGCCGGCCAGATCTTTGCTGACACGCGTTTTCTTTTTCCAGGGCAGCCCCACCAGCGTATCGATGAAGTTACGCACGACCGTGGCTTCCGCCGACATCGGCGACATCAGCTTGAGTTTCTTGAGCTCGGATTCGGCCTTCTTGAGTGCTTCCTTGCTCATACCGGCGGCCTTGATCTTCTTCTCGAGCTCCTCGAGATCCGCGCCCTCTTCGCCTTCGCCCAGCTCTTTCTGGATCGCCTTGACCTGTTCGTTCAGGTAGTACTCGCGTTGCGACTTTTCCATCTGGCGCTTAACGCGCCCGCGGATACGCTTTTCCACCTGCAGGATATCGATCTCCGATTCCAGCTGGCCCAGCAGACGTTCCGTACGCTCGCGCACACTGAGCAGTTCCAGAATTTCCTGCTTCTGTTCCAGACGCAGCGGCAGATGCGCGGCGATGGTGTCGCACAGACGACCCGTGTCATCGATACCCGAGATCGACGACAGGATCTCCGGGGGAATCTTCTTGTTCAGCTTGATGTACTGATCAAATTGCGCCACCAGCGCACGGCGCATGGCCTCGACTTCGTTGTCTTCGTTGTGATCGCTATCGAGCCCAGTCAAACGTGCAAAGTACAGATCGTCCTGCGCATCAATCCCATCAATGCGCGCACGGCGAGTACCTTCGACCAGCACTTTGACGGTACCATCGGGCAACTTGAGGAGCTGCAGAATATTAGCAACGCAACCAACCTCGTAGAGCGCATCCGGGCCGGGATCATCATCGGCGGCCGACTTCTGTGCAACAAGCACAACGGCCTTGTTGGCCTCCATGGCCAGCTCCAGCGCCTTGATCGACTTCGGACGACCGACAAACAACGGAATGACCATCTGCGGGAAAACCACGACGTCACGCAACGGCAGCATCGGCAGGCGTGCCGTTTCACCGGGCTGCAGCACAAAGCTTTTAGTCGCGCCTTCTGCCTGGTCGTTCTGGTCGTCGTCAGCTTGGACTTCGGGGTTTTCAGTGTGGTCCGTCATTCGTCTTGTTCCTGATTCATTCTCTAGGGCGTTCCCGCTCTTTCAAGGGGCGGGACATGTCGCGGAGTTGGGGGCGAAATGGCCGAATTCAACTGCATCGGCCATGGCTCAGCTGGCCTGGGCCTGCGCCCCCTCCTGCAACACATACAGCGGTTTGCTGTCACCGATAATCGCGGCTTCCTCGACGACCACCTTGGCAATATCGGTACTACCCGGCAGGTCGTACATGGTGTCGAGCAAGGTTGCTTCCACGATCGAACGCAGACCACGAGCACCCGTCTTGCGTTCCAGAGCACGCTTGGCAATGGCCTTGAGCGCCTCCGGGCGGAACTCCAGATCCACACCCTCCATCTGGAATAGTTTCTGGTACTGCTTGGTCAGTGCGTTCTTAGGCTCGGTCAGAATACGAATCAGCGCCGCCTCTTCGAGTTCGTCCAGCGTCGCCACCACAGGCAGACGCCCAATCAGTTCCGGGATCAGTCCATACTTGATCAGGTCTTCCGGCTCCACAACCTTAAGCAATGTTGTAATGGCCTTTTCTTCCTTGCCGGTCACTTCGGCACCGAAGCCGATCCCGGTCTTCTCGGTCCGGTTACGGATGACCTTGTCGATGCCTTCAAACGCGCCACCGCAGATAAAGAGGATGTTGGTTGTGTCTACTTGAACAAAATCCTGATTCGGATGTTTGCGGCCACCCTGTGGTGGCACCGCAGCCACGGTGCCTTCGATCAGTTTGAGCAGCGCCTGTTGCACACCCTCACCCGACACATCGCGGGTGATTGACGGGTTATCCGACTTACGCGAGATCTTGTCGATCTCATCGATATACACAATCCCCTGGCGCGCCTTTTCGACATCGTAGTCACACTTCTGCAGCAGCTTCTGGATGATGTTCTCGACGTCTTCGCCGACATAACCCGCCTCAGTCAACGTGGTGGCATCCGCCATCACGAAAGGCACATCGAGCAACCGGGCCAGCGTTTGCGCCAGCAGCGTCTTGCCCGAACCGGTCGGACCGATCAGCAGAATGTTCGACTTCGACAGCTCGACACCATCATCCTTAGCCGACGGCAAACGCAGGCGCTTGTAATGGTTGTACACCGCCACCGCCAGAATCTTTTTAGCGGCTTCCTGACCGATCACGTATTCGTCCAACGTGTCGCGAATCTCACGCGGTGTCGGCAAGCCTTCCCGTGCAACCCGGGCTGCCTCCTCGACCTCGTCCTGAACGATGTCGGCACACAGGTCAATACATTCATCACAGATGAAGACCGAGGGTCCGGCGATCAGTTTCTTGACCTCGTGCTGGCT
>JBFYKG010000057.1:0-9125 GCA_041311015.1 Rhodocyclaceae bacterium
AAGCCCAGGTTCGTACTACTGGTTTCGCTGAGCGGATACCCGAAGCGGATGCCGCCACCACCCGACATGGTTTTATAAGTCGACAACCAGTCCAGCGTGGCCGAGTTAAAGGTCTTGTAGTAACCGTCGTAACCGATACTCACCCCGTTCACCGTCCAGTAGGGATCGGTGTACGAGAGGTTATACAGCGTGTTGACCTTACTGGTATTGACGCCCAAGGTCACGTTCTTGCCGCTACCGAACAGGTTGTTCTGGCTGATCGAGCCCGACAGCGTCAGCTTTTCATAGCTTGAGAAGCCGGCACCGATCTGGAAGCTACCGGTCGATTTTTCTTCGACGTTGACGTTGACGTCCACCTGATCATTCGTCCCGGCGACGGGCGGGGTCTGGATATCGACCTGCTTGTAGAAGTCGGTCCGCATCAGACGTTCACGCGAGAGCTTGAGCTTGTCGGCGTCGTACCAGGCGCCCTCGATCTGGCGCATGTCCTGACGCACGACTTCATCACGCGACTTGGTATTACCGGTCACGTTGATCTTACGCACATACACCCGGCGACCCGGATCCACAAAGAAGGTAAAGCCGACCAGCCGCTTCTCGCGATTGATATCCGGCGCCGCATTGACGTTGGCAAACGCGTAGCCCTCCTGACCGAGGCGCTCGTTGATGGCCTTGACGGTCTGGTTAACCTTGTCGCGGTTGAAGACCTGACCCGGGAAGATCTTGATCAGCTTGCGGATCTCACTCTCGGGCACGATGAACTCACCGACAACCTTGACGCTGCTGATCATGTACCGATTGCCCTCGTTCTGGGTAATCGTGAGGAAGATGTTTTCCTTGTTCGGGCTGATCGAGACCTGCGTGGAATCGATAGCGTAATCAAGGAAGCCGCGATCCTGATAGAAGGAACGGAGCTTTTCCATGTCGGCTGTCAGCTTCTGACGCGAATACTGGTCGGACTTGGTGTACCACGACATCCAGGTGGGCGTCGACAGTTCGAAGAGATCCAGCAGTTCGCTTTCCGGATAAGCCTTGGCGCCAATGATATTGATCTCGCGGATCTTGGCGGTTTCGCCTTCAACGATATTGAAATTGATCCCGACCCGGTTACGCTCCAGCGGCGTGACCGTGGTCGTAATCTCGACGGCGTATTTACCGCGCGATAGATACTGGCGCTTGAGTTCCTGCTCGGCACGCTCGAGGACCGCGCGGTCAAAAATCCGCGAATCGGCCAGGCCAACTTCCTTGAGCGCCTTCAGGACCACGTCCTTTTCGAACTCCTTCATGCCCTCGAAGGTGATGGTCGCAATCGCCGGGCGCTCAACCACGCTGACGATGAGCACATGCCCTTCGGCCTCGATGCGGACATCCTTGAAGAAGCCGGTGGCGTAAAGTGCACGAATCGACTCCGAGACTTTCTCGGTATCGACATGTTCTCCCACCTTGATCGGGAGATAGGTAAAGACCGTGCCGGGTTCAGTCCGCTGCAGGCCCTCGACCCGGATATCCTGGACCACAAAGGGACGGAAATGACCCACTTCCTGATGCTGGGTCTGGGCAACCACCGCAGTTGCCGACACCCCCCCGAGCAACGCGACCAGCAGTACGGCTGACCAGCGGTTGCGGAAGACATTAAATCCGAACAGGGTGGCGGGCTTCCGGAACATCCGTTGCTCAGTTGAAGAGTCGCTGTAAGTCATTGAAAAGCGCGATAAACATCAGTAAACCGAGTAAAACCACGCCAAAACGCTGTAAAAAGGCCTGACGCTCGGCCGAGACCGGTTTTCCTGTCAGAATCTCGACGAAATAATACATCAAGTGACCCCCATCAAGGAGCGGCAGGGGCAACAGATTGATCACGCCCAGAGAGAGGCTGACGATGGCCAGAAAGCGCAGAAACGACTCCGCCCCCATCCTCGCCGTCTGCCCGGCCGTGGTGGCGATCGTGACCGGTCCGGACAGGTTTTCCAGGGAGGCCTTACCCACCAGCATCTGGCCCAGCATGACCAGGGTAAAGCGGCTCTTGTCGTAGGTTTCAACAACGCCGGCCCGCAGGGCCTCGAGCGGGGCTGATTCCTGACGGATGCGGTATCGATCAAGAACGGCAGCGTCCTGCACCGGCCCAATGCCGGCCCGGCCAATAGACCGGGAAGCCCCACTCTCACCGCCCGCACTGCCAGCGACCGGCTCCTCAACAGCACGCGGTGTCAGTGTCAGCGCCTCAAGTGCATCACCGCGGCGGACCTGGAGCAGTAATGCCTGACCGGGATGCGCACGAACTGCGTCGACCACTTGCGACCACTGCGTGACGGCACGATCGCCGATCCGTTCGATCCGGTCGCCCGGTCGCAATCCGGCGGCTTCAGCCGCACTGCCGGATTGAATGGTGCCGATGACCGGCTCAAAATCCGGGGTAGTCAGCCGCAGGCCTAAGGCCGGCATCAGCCCCGGCCCGATATCCAGGCCATCCGGCATACGGATGAGCAGACCCCGATCGGCCAAACCCTGTTCCTGAATGCCGTGTCGGGTCGTTGCCACCGCGACGCTGACTTCGCGCTCATCCGAGAACGCCTGCAGCAGGCGCCACTGAAAATCCATCCAGGTCGTTACCGGCTGACCATCCACACGGGTGACCAGGTCATCGGCCTGAACACCGGCCAGCGCCGCCGGCGTGCCGGATAAAGGCTGTGCCAGCAATGGACGCCATTCGGTCACACCATTCATGAAAACGATGGCATACAGGAGAATCGCCAGCAGGAAATTGGCGATGGGGCCTGCGGCTACCATCGCGACCCGCTTGCTAACGCTCTGGGTATCAAACGCAACCGCACGATCAGACTGGGTCACCTGCGCCTCGTCACGGGTGTCGAGGGGTTTGACGTATCCGCCCAGCGGCCAGAGACAGAGTGCCCATTCGGTGCCGGCCCGGTCTTGGCGGGAAAAAAGCACCTTGCCAAAGCCGAAAGCAAAACGAAGCACACGGACACCGCACCAGCGCATGACCAGATAGTGGCCGAGCTCATGCACGGTAACCAGTAAACCGATCGCCACCACGAAGGCCAGCAGGGAGGTCAGGATGGTCATCGGGCCGTCAACCTACGTTGTGCTTCGTCGCGCGCTGCCGCATCGGCGGCCAGCACATCGGCCAGTGTCGCCACCGGGGCATTAGGGACGTGGTCGAGGGTGTCGCTAATCACTCGCGGAATATCCAGAAATCCGATCTGGCCCGCGAGGAATGCCGCAACGGCGATCTCGTTCGCCGCATTCAGGACCGCGGGCGCACGGCCTCCTGCGCGAAGGGCATCGTAGGCAAGCTGTAAACAGGGAAATGCCTCAAGATCCGGCGGCATGAAATCGAAGGTACCGCAGGCGAGCAGATCGAGCATCGGCACCCCGGCCTCAATGCGGTCTGGCCAGGCCAGCGCATGGGCGATCGGAGTTCGCATATCCGGGGCACCGAGTTCGGCGAGGACCGAACCATCGATGTACTGCACCAGCGAATGGATCGTGCTTTGCGGATGGACCACCACACGGATCTGTTCGGGATCGATGCCAAACAGATAGTGCGCTTCGATGACCTCCAGCCCCTTGTTCATCAGGGTGGCGGAATCGACCGAGATCTTGCGCCCCATCTGCCAGTTCGGATGACTGACGGCGGCTTCAGGCGTCACATCGACCAGACGCGCCCGGTCATAGCCGCGAAACGGGCCGCCCGACGCCGTCAGGATGATATGGGCAACGCCATGGTCCTGCGGGTTCTGCCGATAGTTACCGGGCAGAGACTGGAAGATGGCGTTATGTTCGCTATCGATCGGGAGCAACACAGCTTTCGACTGGCGCACCGCGTTCATGAACACCGGGCCGGCCATCACCAGCGCTTCTTTGTTGGCCAGCAGGATGCGCTTGCCCGCCTCGGCGGCCGCCAGCGCAGACGGTAGACCCGCAGCACCGACAATCGCCGCCATCACTGTATCGACGGATGCATCCCGTGCAACGTTGACAATCGCCTCAGCACCAGAGCGGATCTCGGTATTCAGGCCGGAACCGGCCAGACGTTCTTGCAGCCTGCGTGCCGCGTCCGGATCAACCACAACGGCGACTTCAGGATGAAACTGGCGAATCTGGGCTTCGAGCGGATCAATTCGCCGATGTGCCGCCAAGGCCACCACCCGGTAACGGTCCGGGTGACGTGCAACCACGTCGAGCGTACTGCATCCGATCGAACCGGTGGAACCGAGTACGGCAAGATTCTGCATGACGCGATCAGCGGGCCGTGACAACGATGATTAGCAACAGTGCAACGGGCAGAACCGAGAGCTGACTGTCGATACGATCCAGAATACCCCCATGTCCCGGCAACAGGGAGGAACTATCCTTGATGCCAGCCTGCCGCTTCATCAGCGACTCGAAGAGATCGCCGGTGACGGATAACGCCAACAGGAGTAGCAGCACCGGAATCGACAGCAAGCCAAAAAAACCACCGAGCTGTGACAAGCCAATGCCATAAGCCAGCATGCAGACTGCGGCACCGGCAACGCCCTCCCAGGTTTTTCCCGGGCTGATTGTGGGCGCCAGCTTACGACGACCAAAACGGCGCCCGGAAAAATAGGCACCGATATCGGCAATCCAGGGCACAGCCATCACCGCCAGCAGGAACCAGGGTTGCGGTGGCAATGGCTTGAGCGAAATCAAAGCGGCCCATGCTGGTAATAACACCAGCAAACCAACGAGGCTATGCAGCAGCGGATTGGTGATGCGCCACTGACGCACCAGCCAGAACGGGACCAGCAACAACCAGAAAACACCCGCAGCCATCAGCAAGATACCCGTAAGCAGACCCAGCCACTCGAGGGGTGCCAGCAACATGCCCACCAGACCCAGTCCAACAAGCCCGGCAAACAGCCCCCGTGAAACACCGCGCACATAGGGCGCCGGCGTGAGGGCCAGCCACTCCCAGAAACCCAGCGCAGCAATGACACAACAGAAAATGGGCCAGGACGGATCCGGGAGCACGAAGAGCATGAGTGCCACCAGTATAAAGAGCGCAATCGCTGTTTTGATCCGGGTTGCCAGCATGATGGTGTCCTTGGGGTCGCTTGCCGATCTGATGGGGGATACGAATGTTCGACCCGGGTCGTCAGGCCGACGTTTCGCCACGGGCAACACGTTGTGCCGATTCGATCTGGTCACCCGTCTGACCGAATCGTCGCTGCCGTTTCTGGAAAGAACGGACCGCTTCTTCAAAGGCCGCATGATCGAAATCCGGCCAGAGCGTGGGCGTGAAATACAACTCGGTATACGCCAGTTGCCAGAGCAGAAAATTGGAAATCCGCTCTTCCCCGCCGGTCCGGATGAACAGATCAGGTTCAGGCACCCCGGCGAAGCAGAGATAGGGTTCCAGGTCCTGTTCCTGATACGCGCCGGCTCGCTCGGGGTGTGATTCGACCAGCTGGTTCACCGCCTGCAGAATATCCCAGCGGCCACCGTAATTGGCACATACGTGGAGTGTCATCCGGTCGTTGTGCTCTGTCTGTGCTTCTGCACTCCGGATCAGTGCCTGGAGTTCAGGCGCAAAACGGGAACGATCGCCAACAACCCGCAAACGGATACGGTGTTCAGCAAGCTTGCCGACCTCCTGCTCCAGCGCCTTCATGAAGAGCTGCATCAGCAGTGTGACTTCTTCAACGGGGCGACGCCAGTTTTCGGAGCTGAAAGCAAACAGGGTGAGATGCTCGACACCCAGCTCCAGGCACTGACGCACCGTACTGCGAACAGTTTCCACCCCTTGCCGGTGACCGGCAACACGGGGCAGTAAACGCCGTTTGGCCCAGCGGCCATTGCCATCCATGATGATGGCAATATGCCGGGGGCAGACCCCGTCATGGACAGCAGGCCCCACCTTAGGCTGTGCCTGTTTGCCGAACCAGCGGGCCAGTTTCATGTCTGTGTTCTGAGCAGGATCAGATCTGCATCAGTTCTTTTTCCTTGTCGACAAGCTGCTTGTCGACATCGGCCACGAACTTGTCGGTGAGCTTCTGGATATCGTCCTGGGCACGACGTTCGTCATCCTCGGAGATTTCCTTGTTCTTGAGCGCATCCTTCAGCGCGTTATTGGCATCACGGCGCAGATTAC
Organism: Rhodocyclaceae bacterium; assembly: GCA_041311015.1. Taxonomy (GTDB): domain Bacteria; phylum Pseudomonadota; class Gammaproteobacteria; order Burkholderiales; family Rhodocyclaceae; genus Fluviibacter. The sequence continues at coordinate 6,134 of JBFYKG010000057.1, forward strand.
GGATCGCGACCTTGCCGTTTTCGCCTTCGGCCTTAACGACCTTAATCAGCTCTTTGCGACGCTCTTCGGTCAGCGGCGGCATCGGTACACGGATCAGCTCGCCTTGCGCGGCGGGATTCAGACCCAGATCCGATTCGCGAATTGCTTTCTCGATTTTAGCCGCCATCGGCTTTTCCCAGGGCTGTACGCCAATCGTGCGGGCATCGACCAGCGTCACGTTCGCTACCTGATTAATCGGCACCATGGAGCCGTAGTACTCGACCATCACGTGATCCAGGATGCCGGTGTGGGCACGGCCCGTACGGATCTTGCCGAGTTCGGTCTTGAGGCTTTCCAGTGACTTGAGCATCTTCTGCTCGGTATTTTTTTTCAATTCACTCATAACAGTTATCCTGAAATTTCTAGGTGATCAGCAATAGACGAGGGTGCCTTCGGTGCCGCCCATGACAACACGCTCCAGCGCACCGGGTTCGAAAATCGAAAACACATTGATCGGGAGCTTCTGGTCGCGGCACAACGCAAAAGCCGTGGCATCCATGACCTTGAGGTCTTTCTGGATGGCTTCATCAAACGAGATGGTTTCGTACTTGGTGGCTTTCGGGTCTTTCTTCGGGTCGGCGGTATAGATACCATCGACCTTGGTTGCCTTCAGCACGATCTCGGCACCGATTTCGGCGCCACGCAACGCGGCTGCGGTATCCGTCGTAAAGAACGGATTACCGGTGCCGGCGGCAAAAATCACGATACGGCCCTGCTCCAGGTAGCGGATGGCCTTACCACGGACATAAGGTTCAACCACCTGCTGGATATCCAGTGCGGATTGCACACGTACCGGCAGACCCGCCAGACGCATGGCATCCTGCAACGCCAGACTGTTCATCACGGTAGCCAGCATGCCCATATAGTCGGCTTGTGCGCGGTCCATACCCGATGCAGATGCCGCTACACCGCGGAAGATATTGCCGCCACCAATCACGACGCCCATCTGGACACCCAGATCGGCCACTTTCTTGATTTCGGCAACGATACCGTTGATGGTCTGACGATTGATCCCGTAGGCGTCATCCCCCATCAAGGCCTCACCGGATAGCTTGAGCAGTATGCGTTTGTATTTGGGTGTTGCCATGAGAGACCCTTTCTATACGATCAATTGCATCAAGAAACCGGAACAGCACGTAGAAACTGCAGACCGGGCCGCGCGCTGCGCGACCCGGGCACAACGGTTTACTTCTTGGCAGCAGCAGCGGCCGCTTGCTGGGCAGCGACTTCGGCAGCAAAGTCATCGACCTTCTTCTCAATCCCTTCGCCGACGATGAACAGCGTAAAGCCCTTGATCTGGGCATTCTTCTGCTTCAGCAGTTGTTCGATCGTCTGCTTGCCGTCTTCCGCCTTGACGAAGACCTGACCCATCAGGGTCACTTCCTTCAGGAACTTCTGTACCGTCCCTTCAACCATCTTGGCAACGATGTCAGCCGGCTTGCCCGATTCGGCCGCCTTCTCGGTAGCGATACGACGCTCGGTTTCGATCAGCGCCGCATCCACGCCCGAGGCGTCGAGTGACTTCGGCTTGTTGGCAGCAATGTGCATGGCCAGATCCTTGGCCAGCGCCACATCACCACCATCGACATCGACCAGAACACCAATCTTGCTGCCGCCGTGCACGTAAGAAGCCACCTTGCCGGCACCTTCGATGCGAACGAAACGACGGATGCTCATGTTTTCACCGATCTTACCCACCAGCTCGGCGCGAACCGCTTCAACCGTCGAACCATTCAACGGCAGCGCCGACAGCGCAGCCACATCGGCCGGGTTCTTGGTAGCGACCAGCTCGGCCACCTGACGGGCAAAGTTCAGGAAGTCATCGTTCTTGGCAACGAAGTCGGTTTCGCAGTTGACTTCAACCATCGACGCCAGCTTGCCGTCATCTGACAGATAGATACCGACGATCCCTTCGGCAGCAACACGGGCAGCCGCCTTCGAGGCCTTGCTACCCAGCTTGACGCGCAGCAGCTCTTCGGCTTTGGCCATGTCGCCCTGAGCTTCGCTCAATGCCTTCTTGCACTCCATCATCGGTGCATCGGTCTTCTCGCGAAGTTCCTTGACCATACCTGCGGTAATTTCAGCCATGCTTTTCTCCTAACTCAAAATTCATACACGTCTGTCAGTTGCATGCCCGACAAACGGGGTGTGTATTGCAAATCGGCCGCCCGAAGGCGGCCGACCGTGCCGGAGCGGATTCGCCGTTTGCACGGCGCTCCGGCCTATCCGATTACTCGGCCGAGGTCTCTTCTTCGACTTCGACGAATTCGTCTTCGCCACCGGCGGCGTCAACGATTTCCTGGATCGACTGGCTACGACCTTCCAGCACGGCATCAGCGATGCCACGGGCGTACAGACGGATCGCGCGCGACGAGTCATCGTTACCCGGGATGATGTAGTCCACGCCTTCCGGGCTGTGGTTGGTATCGACCACGCCGATCACCGGAATACCGAGCTTGTTGGCTTCGGTCACGGCAATCTTGTGATAACCGACGTCGATCAGGAAGATGGCATCCGGGAGGGTGTTCATGTTCTTGATGCCGCCGATAGACTTCTGCAGCTTCTCGAGTTCGCGTTTGAAGTTGAGCGCTTCCTTCTTGGTCAGGCGCTCGCACGAACCGTCTTCGACCGACTGTTCCATGTCTTTCAGGCGCTTGATCGACTGCTTCAGCGTTTTGTAGTTGGTCAGCATGCCACCCAGCCAGCGCTGGTCGACAAACGGCATACCGGCGCGGGTTGCTTCTTCGGCAACGATTTCGCGGGCCTGACGCTTGGTGCTAACGAACAGAACCGTCCCCTTGTTGGCAGCCAGCTTTTTCACGAAGGCAATGGCTTCGTTGTACTTGCCGACCGTCTTTTCCAGGTTGACGATGTGAATCTTGTTACGCGCCCCGAAAATATAGGGGGCCATACGGGGGTTCCAGAAGCGGGTCTGGTGTCCGAAGTGGACGCC
>JBFYKG010000058.1:0-8924 GCA_041311015.1 Rhodocyclaceae bacterium
AGCGAAGAAGAGCGCATCCTGTTTGCCGCCATCAAGGCCAAGATTGCTGTTGATCCAACCTGGTACTCCACACGTCTGGGCAAAATCAAGGGCGTGACCGAAGAAACCACCACCGGTGTTCATCGTCTGTATCAAATGCATGCCCGTGGCGACCTCAAGTTCCCTGGCATCAACGTCAATGACTCGGTCACCAAATCGAAGTTCGACAACCTGTACGGCTGCCGTGAATCGCTGGTCGATGGCATTAAGCGCGCCACCGATGTGATGGTTGCCGGCAAGGTGGCCGTGGTTGCTGGTTACGGCGACGTGGGCAAGGGTTCAGCTCAAGCACTGCGCGCCCTGTCGGCACAGGTCTGGGTCACCGAAATCGACCCGATCTGTGCTCTGCAGGCTGCGATGGAAGGCTACCGTGTGGTCACCATGGAATACGCTGCCGAACACGCCGACATCTTCGTCACGACGACCGGCAACTTCCACGTCATTACGCATGACCACATGGCCAAGATGAAGAACAACGCCATCGTCTGCAACATTGGTCACTTCGACAACGAAATCGACGTCGCCTCGCTGGAAAAATACCAGTGGGAAGAGATCAAGCCGCAGGTCGATCACGTGATCTTCCCGGACGGTAAGCGCATCATCCTGTTGGCCAAGGGTCGCTTGGTCAATCTGGGTTGCGGCACGGGCCACCCGTCGTACGTGATGAGCTCATCGTTTGCCAATCAGACGATCGCCCAGATCGAGCTGTGGACCGAGCGTGATAGCAACAAGTACCCCGTCGGCGTCTACACCCTGCCGAAGCATCTGGACGAGAAGGTCGCCCGTCTGCAGCTGAAAACGCTGAATGCGCAACTGACTGAACTCACCGATCAACAGGCAGCGTATATTGGCGTCAGCAAGGCCGGCCCCTACAAGCCGGAACACTACCGCTACTAATCAAGGAGTCTCGCCATGAAACTGCTGTTGACCTGGGCATTGAATGCCGTCGCCTTACTGCTCGTGCCGTATATCGTGCCGGGCATTCATATCGAGAGTTTTGGCTCGGCGCTGATTGCCGTGGTGATTCTCGGCCTGGTCAACGCCGTCATCCGCCCGATCTTCATCGTGCTGACACTGCCGGTCACCCTGCTCACGCTGGGCCTGTTCCTGTTTGTCGTCAACGCGATGATGTTCTGGTGGGTGGGCGATATCCTCAGCGGTTTCAGGGTTGAGGGCTTCTTCTCGGCGCTCTTCGGCTCCATCATTTACAGCATTGCCAGCTGGTTCCTCTCGTCGCTGACAGAGCAACCACGCGGCGAGAATGTCTGACCCACTAGGTACCCCGCATGACGCAACCCGCCGTCGAACTCTCCGTCGAATTTTTTCCGCCGCAAACCCCCGAGGGGCTGGAGAAGCTCCGCATTGTCCGCGAGAAGCTGGCCGTCCTTGAGCCAACCTTCTGCTCGGTGACGTACGGCGCCGGCGGTTCGACCCGTGAGCGTACGTTCACGGTCATTAACGAGATGGTCAACGAGGGCATCGACGCCGCACCGCATCTGTCGTGTATCGGCTCGACGCGCGACAGCATCCGTGAAATCCTCGACGAGTACATGGATCTGGGTATCCGCCGCATCGTCGCCCTGCGTGGTGACCTGCCCTCGGGCATGGCGGAAGCCGGCGAGTTCCGTTACGCCAATGAGCTGGTCGAGTTCATTCGCGAAACGACGGGCGATCACTTTCACATCGAAGTGGCGGCCTACCCGGAATGGCACCCGCAAGCCCGCACACCCGCCGATGACCTGCGCGCCTTCGTCAACAAGATGAACGCCGGCGCCGATTCGGCGATCACCCAGTACTTTTTCAATGCGGACGCCTACTTCAACTTTGTGGACGCCGCCCGCAATGCCGGCGTCACCCAACCCATCGTGCCCGGCATCATGCCGATCAGCGGTTTCACCAAGCTGGCCCGCTTTTCGGATGCCTGTGGCGCCGAGATTCCCCGCTGGATGCGCCGGACGCTGGAAAGCTATGGCGACGATACCGACAGCATCAAGGCCTTCGGCCTGGATGTCGTGACCGATCTTTGCGAACAGCTGATCGAAGGCGGGGCACCGGGGCTGCATTTCTATACGATGAACCAGTCAGCGCTGACGCTCGACATCTGCCGCCGTCTGGGCCTCTAACACCCTGGGGCCAACACCGACCCCGTACCGGCTTATTCTGACTGCATAGACCGCAATAAAATCCACACTTTTTCTGGCCAAGCGGCGGTTTTGTGTTTTACACTAGACAAACAGTTCACCGGTTCATCAACTGTTTGTGACTGCCCGGATTCGTGCACCAATTATCAGGAGACATACAACATGAAAACTATGCTCGTTATTGCCGCTGCTGCCGGCGCCCTGTTTGCCCAGAACGCCATGGCCGCTGATGGCAAGGCCGTCTACACCAAGGCCTGTGCCAGCTGCCACGCTACCGGTGCAGCCAACGCCCCCAAGTTCGGCGACAAAGCCGCCTGGGCACCGCGTATCAAGACTGGCATGCCGGCCCTGTACAACACTGCCCTGAAGGGCAAGCCGGGTACGGCCATGATGCCGAAGGGCGGCAACGCCTCGCTGTCGGATGACGACGTCAAAGCCGCCGTTGACTACATGGTCGCCGCCGCCAAGTAATTGGCCGAGCGCACCCCAAAAAACCGACCTCACGGGGTCGGTTTTTTTATGTAAAAATGGCAAAAATTTTCCCGGAGCCCGACATGACCCTGCACCAGCGCCACGCCCTTTCCGCTACTGCCCTGATTTTCGCGACGCTCGGCCTGACGGCCTGCGGCAACAAAGATGCCGCCCCCGCCGCCAGTGGCGAAGTCACTATCAAGATCGGCCACGCCGCCCCGCTCACTGGCCCGCAGGCACACCTGGGTAAAGACAATGAAAACGGCGCCGTCATGGCCATCGACGAGCTCAATAGCCGCGGTCTCACCATTGGCGGCAGCAAGGCCAAGTTTGTGCTGATCTCCGAAGATGATCAGGCCGACCCGAAAGCCGGCACCACCGTGGCGCAGAAGTTCGTCGACCAGAAGGTCAACGGTGTTATTGGTCACCTGAATTCGGGCACAACCATCCCCGCATCTCGCATTTACTCGGATGCGGGCATTCCACAGATCTCGGGTTCGGCCACCAACCCCACCTATACCCAGCAAGGTTTCAAGACGACCTTCCGCGTCTTTGCGAATGACGTCCATCAGGGTCAGGCACTGGCCCAGTTTGCCACGCAATCCCTGAAGGCCAAGACCATCGCCATCGTTGATGACCGCACGGCCTATGGCCAGGGCCTGGCGGATGAGTTCAAGAAGGCCGCCGAAGCTGGCGGCGCCAAGATCGTTGCGCAGGAATTCACCACCGACAAAGCCACCGACTTCAAGGCCATTCTGACCAAGATCAAGGCTTCGAACCCCGATATCCTGTTCTTCAGTGCCATGGACGCCCAAGGCGGCCCGGCCCTCAAACAGGCCCGTGAGCTCGGCCTCAAGGCGACCTTCCTGATCGGCGATGGCGGCTGTACGCCGGAGTTCATCAAACTGGCCGGTAATGCTGCCGAAGGCCAGTATTGTTCACTCCCGGGCGTGCCTCTGGAAAAAATGCCGGGCGGGACGGTGTTTAAGGAAAAGTACAAGCAACGCTACAACCAGCAGATCCAGCTCTATGCACCGTACGTCTATGACGCCGTAATGGTGATGGCGGATTCCATGCAACGCGCCAACTCGGCCGACCCGACCAAGTATCTGCCGGAAGTGGGCAAAACCCAGTATCAGGGCGTGACTGCCAAGGTTGAATTTGATGCCAAGGGCGACCTCGCCGTCCCCGCCGTATCGATCTATCAGGACAAGGGCGGCAACTGGAATTTTGTCGAAACGCTCGGCGCAACAACCGCACCGGCACCCGCCAAGAAGTAACTTGCAGCCCCATTGATTGCCCGACCTCTGGTCGGGCAATTTGCTGACGCATGGACATTTTTCTTCAACAGGTTATTAACGGGCTGGTTCTGGGTAGCATCTACGCGCTGGTCGCGTTGGGCTACACCATGGTCTACGGCATTCTGGGCCTGATCAACTTTGCCCATGGTGAAGTGGTCATGGTGGGTGCCTTGGTTGCCTACAGTGTCATGACGGCCCTATTGCCCACCGGCATGCCGCCGGTGCTGCTGGCGCTAATTGCCCTGCTGGTTGCCGCGCCCGTCTGCATGGGGCTGGCTTGGGCGATTGAACGTTATGCGTATCGCCCGCTGCGGCACGCCCCCAAACTGGCGCCCCTGATTAGTGCCATCGGCGTTTCGATCCTGCTGCAAAATCTGGCCATGATGATCTGGGGCCGCAGTTACCATGCCTTCCCGGACATCCTGCCGGCCATCACCTTCGACGTCGGCGGTGCACATATTTCCCTGCTGCAGGTCGCCACAATTGCGCTGGCCGCGCTGACGATGGCGGTGCTTGCCTGGCTGATCCAGCGCACCTCGCTCGGTCAGGCCATGCGCGCCACTGCTGAAAACCCGGCGATTGCCGAACTGATGGGCATCCCGGTCAACCGCATCATCACCCTGACCTTTGTGATCGGCGCCGCCCTGGCGGCCCTGGCCGGCCTGATGGTAGGCGCCAACTATTCGGTGGCGCATTACTACATGGGCTTCATGCTCGGCCTCAAGGCCTTTACCGCCGCTGTGCTCGGCGGCATCGGCAACATTACCGGCGCCATGCTCGGTGGCCTGCTACTCGGGCTGATCGAATCACTCGGCGCAGGGTATATCGAAGATCTGACCGGCGGCTTCCTGGGGTCGCACTACCAGGATATCTTCGCCTTTCTCGTGCTCATCGGCGTTCTGGTCTTCCGCCCAGGCGGCCTGATGGGCGAACGTGTTTCGGAACGAGCCTAGGAACAGCACCCCATGACCATGGCCGCTCGCTTCCTGGAACGACTACGCCACCCAGAGGGCACCCGAGTCCACTGGCTTGTCTGGGCACTCCTGGGGGTTCTGCTCGCCGTCATGCCCTGGATTGTGGCGGCCGGTTTCGGCAACACCTGGTTACGGATCCTCAACTTTGCACTGCTCTACGTGATGCTGGCGCTGGGCCTGAATATCGTCGTCGGTTTTGCTGGTCTGCTCGATATGGGCTACATCGCCTTCTATGCCGTGGGTGCTTACCTGTGGGCGCTGCTAGCCAGCCCGCAGTTCGGCCTGCACTGGCCCTTGTGGGCCATATTGCCGCTGGGGGCGGCAGTGGCAGGTCTGTTCGGAGTTTTACTGGGTGCACCGACGCTCAAACTACGCGGCGACTATCTTGCGATCGTAACGCTGGGCTTCGGGGAAATCATCCGTATCTTCCTTAATAACCTCAACGCCCCGGTCAATATTACCAATGGGCCGCAAGGCATCTCTGCCATTGATCCGGTGCATTTTGGCGGCGTGTCGCTGGCGCGCCCGATCGATCTGGGTATTTTCACCGTGCCCTCGCTGGTGGCGTACTACTACCTCTTCCTGGTTGCCGCGCTGCTGATCATTGCCATTGCATTACGGCTGGAGCGCTCCCGCGTCGGCCGCGCCTGGGCCGCTATCCGCGAAGACGAAGTGGCCGCCAAAGCCTGTGGCATCAACACCCGTAACGTCAAACTGCTGGCCTTTGCCATGGGTGCCACCTTCGGCGGTGTCGCCGGTGGCCTCTTTGCCGGCTTCCAGCAGTTTGTCAGCCCCGAATCCTTCGGCCTGCTCGAATCCGTCATGGTGCTCTGTATGGTCGTTCTCGGCGGCATGGGGCATATCCCCGGTGTTATTTTTGGCGCCCTGTTGCTCACCCTATTGCCCGAGTTCTTCCGGCATATTGCCGGCCCGTTGCAACAGAGTCTGTTCGGCAATGTGTATGTCGACCCGGAAAGCCTGCGTATGCTGCTGTTCGGGCTGGCCCTGGTGCTGGTGATGCGCTATCGCCCCAGCGGCCTGTGGCCATCGCCACAGCGTCGACGTGAAATCGAAGACGTTCAGAATACGGATGCACCGGCCGATGTACCGGTCAGCCCGATGTGAGACTGCCATGACTCAGCAGATACGCCTTCAGGCACGTCACATCAGCAAATCCTTCGGCGGCGTTCAAGCGCTGAAGGATGTCTCGTTGACGCTAAACCGCGGCGAAATCTACGGGCTGATCGGACCCAATGGCGCGGGCAAGACAACCCTGTTCAATTGCCTGACTGGCCTCTACGTACCCGATAGCGGTAGTTTTACCTTTGATGGTGCGCCCCTGATCAGCAACGCGCCCGACAAAACCGTGCGCCAGGGCATTGCCCGTACCTTTCAGAACATCCGGCTCTTCGCCAACATGACGGCTTTAGAAAACGTGATGGTCGGGCGCCATGCACGGCTACGGAGCAATATCCTCAGCGATATCCTACGCACACCGTTTAACCGGCGTGAGGAACAGGCGACGGAAGATGAAGCCCTGCAGCTCATGCGCTACGTCGGCATTGCCCATCGCGCCCATGATCTGGCCAAGCACCTTTCCTATGGTGACCAGCGCCGCCTTGAGATTGCCCGCGCGCTGGCCACCCACCCCAAGCTTCTGTGTCTGGATGAACCGGCCGCCGGGATGAACGCCAGTGAAACGGCCGGACTGCGCCAACTGATCGAAGCAATCCGGGCTGATGGCATCAGCGTGCTGTTGATCGAACATGATGTGCAACTGGTCATGGGCTTATGTGATCGCGTGGCCGTTCTGGATTACGGTGAATTGATCTGCGAAGATATACCCGCCGTTGTGCAGAAACACCCACGCGTCATCGAAGCCTATCTGGGGAGTGACGCGCATGCTTGAAGTCCGTGACCTCAAGTTAAATTACGGCGGCATCCAGGCGGTTAAGGGCATTAACCTTGATGTCGGCCAGGGTGAGCTCGTTGCGCTGATCGGCGCCAATGGCGCCGGCAAAACGAGCGCGCTAAAAGCGCTGGCCCGAATGCTGCCGCAGGCGACCGGCCAGGTGCGCCTCAATCCCGAGGGCAGCGCCACGATTGATCTGATGCAACTACCTGCGCACGAACTCGTTGCCCATGGTGTGGCGCTGGTGCCAGAAGGTCGTGGCGTCTTTGCGCGCCAGACGGTACTGGAGAACCTTCAACTCGGTGCTTACCGTGTACAGGATGGCCAACTCGTGCAGCAACGCCTCGACGATCTCCTCGAGCGCTTGCCACGACTCAAAGAACGCGCCTCCCAGCTGGCGGGCACCCTCTCCGGGGGCGAACAGCAGATGCTCGCCATTGCCCGCGCCCTCATGTCGGCGCCGAAACTGTTGTTGCTTGACGAACCCTCTATGGGCCTGGCGCCGATCATGGTAGAGCGGATCTTCGAACTGATCACCAGCGCCCGCGACAGCGGCGTGAGCATCTTGCTTGTGGAACAGAATGCACGATTGGCACTTAAGGTAAGTCGCCGAGCTTATGTGCTGGAATCTGGGCTCATTACCTTTTCGGGTAATTCGGCAGAACTGCTACAGGATGATCGGGTGCGGGCAGCGTATTTGGGCGAAACGATTACTTAAGCAACTGCCCACCGCGATCGCGTTCTGCACTGAAACGCTCAACACAATTTTGGCATATGCACGCTTTGCCCCTGACAGCTTGCGGAACCTGATCGCGCAAAGTTTGTGGGATGTCCGCGCTGAAACACCAGCATGCCTGATCGCTCCCTGCTGCGCAGGCATTGTCTTGCCCACAAAGTGGGCAGGTCTTTTCAGATTGGCAGGTGATATTCATATAAACAACAAAGCCACCCGAAGGTGGCTTTGCTTTGTGGTTTGAACCCGCTTACTTGGTCGGTGCCACAAAACCGATGGCGACGTCCTGAACGTATTCGATCACGACTTCGTCACCCACTTTGAACTTTTCCAGACCCAGTACAGCCTTGTCGACCTTGACCTTGAGGTTCTTGCCATCCGGCGTGTTCAGCACGGCGGTACGTTGCTTGGCATTGATGCTCTTGATCTTGGCGGTGGCAATGATGGTGTCGATTTCTTCAGCAAACGGCTTCTTGTTGGCGCCATCCTGAACCTTCATGGTGCGGGTAGCAGCAACGCCCGGCTTGTCGGCCTTGGTGGCCAGCGTCAGGCCCACGGCCACGGCTTGAGCGTATTCCACGACGAAGGTGTCGCCCTTCTTGATGTTGTTGAAGTTGGTGACATCCTTACCCACCTTCATCGAAGCCAGGTTGCCCTGAGCATCTTTCAGCACAACGGTGCGGGTCTTGGCATCCACCGAATCCACGGTAGCGGTCAGCACGGTGACTTCGGCAGCAACCGGGACCACTTTGTCACCAGCCGGCTTGGCAGCAGGTGCAGCAGTTTGAGCTTGAACGGCAAAACCGGCAGCGGCCAGCAGCGCAGCAATGAGGAACGACTTTTTCATGAAGAACTCCTGATGGGGAAAAATAGGTTGGTTAATTAATTAACCGTTTCACGATGATAGCAGGGCTTCCAGCAACTTGCTGTGAATTCCCTGAAAACCACCATTGCTCATCACCAGTATATGGTCGCCAGCACGGGCATTGCCTACGATTGCTTTCAGTAGGGCGTTGAAATCTTCATGCACTTCGGCTCGGCTGCCCATGGGCCGTAGGGCTTCGGCGGCATCCCAACCCAGGTTGGCGCCATAACAATAAACCTGGTCACAATCGGCCAGACTGCCGGGTAGCAGGTCTTTCATGACGCCCAGCTTCATGGTGTTGGAGCGCGGCTCGATCACGGCCAGAATACGGGCCTTGCCGACTTTACGGCGCAGACCAGCGACCGTTGTCGCAATGGCCGTGGGGTGATGCGCAAAGTCATCATAAACTGTGACACCCCGCTCGATGCCACGCACTTCCATGCGGCGTTTGACGTTTTCAAAACGGGAGAGGGCATCAAGCCCCTTAT
>JBFYKG010000059.1:0-8842 GCA_041311015.1 Rhodocyclaceae bacterium
TGGTGTGCAATAATCATTCCAATCTCTCAAAAGGAAGTCAGCATGGACGACAACAAGGTTAAGGCGCTTGGCGCCGCTCTGGCCCAGATCGAAAAGCAGTTCGGCAAGGGTGCCATCATGAAGATGGGCGATGCCCAGGTGGAACAGGGCATTCAGGCCGTTTCCACAGGCTCGCTGGGTCTGGATATGGCACTGGGCATTGGCGGGTTGCCACGCGGCCGCGTTGTAGAAATCTACGGCCCGGAATCGTCGGGTAAAACCACCCTGACCCTGCAGGTCATTGCTGCCGCCCAACGCGCCGGTGGTACGGCTGCCTTTATCGATGCCGAACACGCGCTGGATCCCGTCTACGCCGGCAAGCTGGGTGTGGATGTGCCCAACCTGATCATCTCGCAGCCCGATACCGGTGAGCAGGGTCTGGAAATCGCCGACATGCTGGTGCGCTCGGGCGGTGTCGACATCATCGTCATCGACTCGGTGGCCGCGCTAACACCGCGCGCCGAAATCGAAGGCGAGATGGGTGACTCGATGATGGGTCTGCACGCCCGCCTGATGAGCCAGGCGCTGCGCAAGCTGACCGGTAGCATCAAGAAAACCAACACACTCGTGATCTTCATTAACCAGATCCGTATGAAGATCGGCGTCATGTTCGGCAACCCGGAAACCACCACCGGCGGTAACGCACTGAAGTTCTACGCATCGGTGCGTCTGGATATCCGCCGCATTGGTGCCATCAAGAAGGCCGACGAAGTGATCGGTTCGGAAACCCGCGTCAAAGTGGTCAAGAACAAAGTGGCCCCCCCGTTCCGCGAAGCCATCTTCGACATTCTGTACGGCGAAGGTATCTCGCGCGAAGGCGAAATCATTGAACTCGGGGTCGAGCACAAGATCATCGACAAGTCGGGTGCCTGGTATGCCTACAACGGCGAGAAGATTGGCCAGGGCAAGGACAACGTGCGCGAGTTCCTGAAATCGCGCCCGGAACTGGCCCGCGAAATCGAAGCCAAGATCATGGACGCGGCCGGCATCACCAAGGCCGGTGCTGCCCCGGCCGCCGAAGGTGACGACGCTTAAGACGTGACCGAGATTGGTGACCGCTGACGACCTACGTGCTCGCGCTTTGCGTCTTCTGGCGCGGCGCGAGTATTCCCGCCAAGAGCTCGCTAGCAAGCTGCTCAGCAAACCGGCACCCAGGCCGGCACGCCGGCGCCCACAAAATGCGAACGATGTCTTTGCGCCGGAACCGTTTGTCGACGAGATATACGAACCGCCAACCGAAGCCGACGTCGCGGCGCTGCTTGATGACCTGACACAACACAAGATGCTCTCGGATGATCGCTACGCCGAGATGCGCGCCCGAGTTCACGCACCGCGTTACGGAGACAGTCGGTTACGGCAAGAGCTGACCCAGAAGGGCATCGACCGCGACACCATTTCCGCCATTCTCGCGGAACAACCGGACGAACTGAGCCGTTGCCATGAGATCTGGCTGCGTAAATTCGGTCAGCTTCCGGGCGACATGAGCGAACGCGCCCGGCAAACCCGGCATCTGGCCAGCCGCGGCTTTGCCATGCGCGTGATCCAGCAGGTGCTCCGGGGCGAAGGCCGCGAGAATTTACTCGATAGCAACGACGCTTCCTGCGACAATAGCGGTGCGGGCGACAATGGCGTGCCTGCTGTTTAATGACTGACACCATGACCGCTCACCAGACATCCCAGCCTGCCACGCTCTCGGCCCGCAACCTGCGCAAGGTTTACCGCAAACGTACCGTCGTCAAAGATGTTTCATTTGACGTGCAGGCAGGCGAAGTTGTCGGTCTGCTCGGCCCGAACGGGGCCGGTAAAACGACTTGCTTCTACATGGTCGTCGGTCTGGTCCCTGCCGATGGCGGCAACATTACACTGGCAGGTGAGGAGGTGGTCCACCTGCCCATCCACAAACGCGCCCATATGGGGGTGTCCTACCTGCCGCAGGAGGCCTCTGTTTTCCGGAAACTCACGGTTGAAGAAAATATCCTCGCCGTCCTGCAGTTACAGAAGCTGTCTCCTGAAGAAGAACGTAACCGCCTGGAAACGCTGCTCGACGAACTGGCCATCCAGCATATCCGCGATAGCCGCGCCGCATCGCTTTCCGGCGGCGAACGACGCCGCGTCGAAATTGCGCGCGCACTGGCGACCGAGCCCCGCTTCATTCTGCTCGACGAACCCTTTGCCGGCGTTGATCCGATCGCCGTGCTCGAAATCCAGAAGATCATCCGCTTTCTCAAAGAGCGCGGGATCGGGGTCCTGATTACCGACCATAACGTGCGGGAAACCCTCGGCATTACCGACCGCGCCTACATCATCAGCGAAGGCACCGTTCTGGCGTCGGGCCGTCCCGATGACATCATCAATAACGATGCGGTTCGCCAGGTGTATCTGGGCGAACACTTCAGACTGTAGCCTCTGTTGATCCCCACCACGCTTCGTCACCGACTTTTCCGGACATTGCCATGAAGGCCAGCCTGCAACTCAAGGCCTCGCAACATCTGACGATGACGCCGCAGTTGCAGCAGTCGATCCGGCTACTACAACTGTCGTCCGTCGAGCTCCAGCAGGAAGTGGCGCAGGCACTTTCGGAAAACCCGATGCTCGAGCGGGACGAAGGCGACGAGCCAGATGCCGCCGAAGCGCAATCGGGCGAACACGCTGCGGCATTCGAGGACTCCCACCGTCAGGACGCGTTTGGCGAAACCCCCGCCGAATTGACCGCACCGCGGTCGTCTTCCGATGAGCTGACAGATACTGCGGCGGCTTTTGAACAGAGCAGCCCCATCGATATCGACGAGGGCCCATACGATTACGGTAGCTATGGTGGTGGCCAGGGCGACGGCGACTTCGAGCACGAACAGGCCGATAGCGCCGGTGTGACGCTACGCGAACATCTGCTGACTCAGGCGGGGCTGCTCCGCGTAAGCTGGCGCGAGCAAGCGCTGGTGCGGATTCTGATTGAAGCACTCGACGAACGGGGCTATCTGAGCAGTACCCTGTCCGATGTATTCAACGCACTGCCGGCCGATGAGGCCGTAACAACCCAGGAACTGGACGCGGCACTGATCCGGCTACAGGAACTGGACCCGCCGGGCGTGGGCGCACGTTCACTCGAGGAATGCCTGACCCTACAACTCAGGGAATCGCATGATCCCGCCGCAGCTCTGGCACGAATCCTAGTTGCCGAATATCTGCCACTCCTCGCACAGCGCGATTTCGCCGCTTTACGCCGTAAAACCGCGGCCAGCGACGATGCGTTGCGCGACGCCCAGGCGCTCATCCGCACCCTGAACCCGCACCCGGGCAATGCCTTTATCGATGATGCCAGCCCATACATCATTCCCGATGTGCTTGTCCGGCGTGTTGCGGCAATGCGGACGGATGACAGCGAACCCGCTGCCCACGAATGCTGGGAAGCGGTGATCAATCCCGATGCCTTGCCCCGCCTGCGGGTCAATCGGCTGTACGCCGATCTTTTGCGCCGCTCGAGCGATGCCCAGTCAGGCCTGGGTGGGCAGCTACAGGAGGCGCGCTGGTTAATCAAGAATATCCAGCAGCGCTTTGAGACGATCGAACGGGTTGCCCGCGCGATTGTGCGTGAACAGGCCGATTTTTTCGAAAAAGGGGCGCTGGCCATGCGGCCCCTAGTCTTGCGTGAAATTGCCGACCAGTTGGGACTGCACGAATCAACGATTTCCCGGGTCACCTCTCAGAAATTCATGGCGACGCCCCGCGGAGTCCTTGAATTTAAATACTTTTTTGGCAGCCACGTTGGCACTGAAGATGGCGGCGCGGCGTCCGCGACCGCCATCAAGGCCCGGATCAAGCAGCTGATCGGGGAAGAAAACCCTAAAAAACCGCTCTCGGACCAACAAATTTGTAATCAATTTAGTGCCGAGGGCATTGTCGTAGCACGCCGGACCATAGCAAAATACCGTGAGGCGATGGGTTTACCCACCGCCAGTTTGCGCAAGACCCTATAGAGGAGGCAGTATGAATCTGCAAATCAGTGGTCATCATCTGGAAGTCAGCCCGGCCATCCGTGACTATGTCAGCCAGAAGCTACAAAAAGTCACGCGCCATTTCGACCACGTGATCGATATCCATGTCGTGCTCAGCGTCGAAAAACTCAAGCAGAAAGCCGAGGTCACCCTGCACGTGCCCGGCAAGGACATCTTTGTTGAAAGCGCCGATCCGAACCTCTACGCGGCGGTGGATGATCTGACCGATAAGCTGGACCGTCAGGTGCAGAAGTACAAACAGAAAATCCAGGATCATGGTCGGGGACACAACGTCGCCAGCCATCTCGAATAACTTCTAACCGGTTGGCGGGCACCTTCGGGTGCCCGCCTTTCATTCCATGAACGCTATTGCCCGACTCCTTTCTCAGGACACCCCGAACACGGTGTCACTGACCACCCAGGCCGCCACCAAGGAAACCCTGTTTCAGGTTGCTGCCGATGCCTTTGCCGACCGCCTGGGTATTGGTAACGCCCTGATTCGCGATGCCCTGCTTATGCGCGAGCAGCTCGGCTCAACCGGGCTGGGTCAGGGCGTCGGGATTCCGCATGGCCGTCTTAAGGGGCTCAAACAGGTTGCCGGCATGTTCTTTCGCCTCGACAAGCCGGTCCCGTTTGATGCGCCGGATAATCGGCCGGTGGATCTGGTCTTCTTCCTGCTGGTGCCGGAACAGAGCACCGAAGAGCACCTGCAGTTACTGTCCGAACTGGCTCAGGGGTTCTCAGATCCACAATTCCGCGACGATTTGCGCAAGGCCCCCGATGCTGCAGCCATCGTTCATATTTTCTCGGATAGCAGCCGCTGATCATGAAAGAACTCGGCGTCACCCAGCTCTTTGAAGAACACAAGGATCGTCTGGCGCTGAGCTGGGTGGGTAGTGTCGGCTGTAATCGCAGCATTCGCCTCGTGGAAAAGGATGCTTATGGTTCCGACATCGTCGGCCATTTGAACATCATCCACCCGGATCGACTGCAGGTCGTCGGCGCCGCCGAACAGAAGTGGGCGCTCCGCACCCGTGCACAACGTCGACAATCTGTTTTTGAAGATCTCTGTCAGGCCGCGCCGCCCGCTATCATCGTAGCCGATAACCTGCCGGTGCTCGACGAACTGCGTGAAGCCTGCGAAAAGACCGGTACCCCGCTCTTTGCCTCACCGCGCAGCTGCTCGGCCGTCATTGATCAGCTGCGGCACTACCTTGCCCGCAAGCTGGCCGACACCACCAGTCTGCACGGTGTTTTCATGGACGTGCTTGGCATGGGCGTCATGATCACCGGCGATTCAGGTTCCGGCAAAAGTGAACTGGCACTGGAACTCATCTCCCGCGGCCACGGCCTGGTGGCTGATGATGTGGTTGAACTGACCCGGGTTGCCCCCAACGTCATCGAAGGCCGCTGCCCGGGCATCCTGCGGGATTTTCTTGAAGTGCGCGGCCTCGGTCTGTTGAACATCCGCACGATCTTTGGCGAAACGGCCTCGCGCCGCAAAATGCGGCTGAAGCTCATTGTTCACCTGCACCGCCAGCAACCCGGGGTTGATACGCCGCGACTGCCTTTCGAGGCCCAGACGCAGGAAATCCTGGACGTCAACATCCGCAAGGTCAACATTCCGGTTGCGGCCGGCCGCAACCTGGCCGTACTGCTGGAGGCCGCCGTTCGCAATACCATTCTGCAATTCCGCGGCATCGACAGTCTGCAGGAGTTCGTCGCCCGTCAGCAGGAAGAGGTTCTGGCGCAGGAAGCCATCACAGCTAAAAATGCCCAACGCGCCCTCAAGCTTGATCCGGCGCACCTCGTCGAGCCGGACGATCCCTCGATCTAGCGGAAGGTAATCACTTGCGGCTGATCGTTTAAGCCGCCTTCCGCATCGCTACCGGCAGGGCCACAGGCCTCATCGTCCTCAAAGCTTTCAGCATCAAACGCAATATCCCCGCCACCGGCAATCTCGCCAGCGGTTTCGGCGCGCAGCCCCTCGAAATCAAACAGATTCCGGTCACCCAGATGGGAAGGCACCACATTCTGGATGGCGGTCAGGACTGACTCGGTCCGCCCCGGGTAACGCTTATCCCATTCCGCCATCATCTCGCGCACCTTCTGGCGCTGCAGGTTTTCCTGCGAGCCACACAGGTTGCACGGAATAATCGGGAAGCCCACACCCCGCGCGTAACGGGCAATATCCACTTCTGGCACATAGGCTAGTGGACGGATCACCGTATTGCTGCCGTCATCAGTCACCAACTTGGGCGGCATTGCCTTCAACTTGCCGCCGAACAACATGTTCAGAAACAGCGTGTGCACAATGTCGTCCCGGTGGTGACCCAGCGCGATCTTGTTGGCGCCCAGCTCTTTGGCAGTCTTGTAGATGATGCCGCGACGCAGCCGCGAGCACAGCGAACAGGTCGTTTTGCCTTCGGGGATTTTTTCTTTGACGATCGAGTAGGTGTCCTGCGTGACAATACGATACTCGACGCCAATACTTTCCAGATAATCCGGTAGCACCTCGGCCGGGAACCCCGGCTGCTTCTGATCCAGATTCATCGCGATGATGCGGAAATCCACCGGCGCCCGCTTGCGCAGCGCCAACAGCACATCAAGCAGGGTGTACGAATCCTTGCCGCCCGACAGGCACACCATCACAGTGTCGCCATCTTCGATCATCTTGTAATCGCCAATGGCCTTGCCCACCCGGTTTTCAATAAAGCGGCGGAGTTTCTGTACCGTCTGCGACAGCGGATCAGGCGCGGGGTGTGTCGATGAATTCATGAATCCAATCTCAGGTAGCAAGGTGTGCGCTGCGTCCGCCGTCTACATTGATCACCTGGCCGGTGATATAAGGCGCATCAAGCATGAGGAAGCGGACTGTGCGGGCAATATCTTCCGGCGTTCCCGCACGCTTGAGCAGCGTGTGCTGCACAATCGCTGTGCGTTCGGCATCGGGAAACTGGCCATCTTCCGGCCAGAGTATCGGCCCAGGCGCCACCGCATTGACCCGAACCTCGGGTGCCAGCTCGACCGCCAGGGCCCGGGTCAACGTGAGGAGCGCGCCCTTCGCAGCCGCATATAGCGGGTAGCCGGCCAATGGCCGCTCGGCATGAATATCCGTGATATTGACGATCGCCCCGTGACTCACCCGCAAATAGGGGGCGGCCGCCTGCGCCAGAAACAGCGGCGCCTTGAAATTGCTGCCGACCAGATCGTGCCAGGCAGACTCATCAATGCTGCCGATCGGTGTTGGGAAAAACGAAGAGGCATTGCAAACCAGGCCATCCAGCCGGCCAAACTGGGCGACTGCCCTAGCGACCAGCGGGCCAATAGCGGCCGTATCCAAAAGGTCTGCGCTGACCACAGCTGCTGATTCGGGACGGGCCGCGTTCAACGATTGTGCCAGCTTTTCTGCGTCAGCCACCGACTGACGGGCGTGCAGGATCACCCGCGCACCCGCCGCGTGCAGCGCCACCACCATGGCGGCACCCACACGACGGGCCGCACCCGTGATCAGAATCACCGGGGCATGGGTTGACGGCAGCGCATGAACATTCGACATGACGCGTATTGTCGCATGCGCTATCCTCATGCTCTAGCGCAACCGCACCGCATCGAACCCTACTTGCATGAGCCTGCCTCCCATCATTCAACCTGCCTCGCCTCGTAGCCAGGATCCGCTGCCCCAGCCGGCACCTGAGGCGCAGGCACATAGCCAGCTGCTTTGCGAAAAAATCGTATCGACCATCCATCAGTCGGGTGGCTGGATTCCATTCCCCCAGTACATGGAGATGGCACTCTACGCACCTGCCCTCGGCTACTACAGCGGTGGCGCCCGAAAATTCGGTAGCGCTGGAGACTTTGTGACCGCGCCCGAAATGACGCCCCTGTTTGGCCAGACCCTAGCGCGAAGCATCGCGCCCATTCTGGCCAACACCGCCCCCATCGTTACCGAAGCCGGCGCCGGTACCGGCAAACTCGCGGGCGATCTATTACAGGCATTGGAAGCCCTAGGCCAGCTGCCCGAACGCTATAACATCCTCGAGCTCTCGGCCGAATTGGCCGAACGACAACGGGCACACCTGCAAGCCGCTGTACCGCACCTCATGAGCCGCATTCACTGGCTTAACGCATTGCCCGTAAGGCTCTCGGGTGTTGTTGTCGGTAACGAAGTGCTGGATGCCATGCCGGTTGAGCTGATCCGCTGGCAACGTGGCGCCGCCCAGGAAGTACAACGGCTTGGCGTCGCACTTGAATCGGTCGAAGGCGGCGTCCGCTTTGTAACAACCGCCTCGCCATCCGGAACCCCTCCCGAACTCAGCGAACGTGTGGGCGCGTTGGCCGAAAAACATGACTGGCCGGATGATTACACCACCGAAATTCCCGAAGCCGGCCCTGCCTGGATAACCACGCTCGCACAGCGCCTCACGCAGGGCGCCTTGTTGCTCATCGACTACGGCTTTCCGCGCCACGAGTTCTACCACCATGAGCGCACCGGCGGCACGCTGATGTGCCATTACCGGCACCGCGCCCATCCGGATCCCTATTACTGGCCCGGGTTACAGGACATCACCACGCACGTCGATTTCACGAGCATTGCCGAAGCAGGCTTTGATGCCGGATGCGAGGTGGCGGGCTACTGTACACAGGCAGGCTGGCTCATGGACGCCGGATTACTGGATCTGCTATCCGCCGCGCAACCTGCTGACCCTACTCAGGCGGATGGGCAATGGGTACGCACTCAGCATGCCGTACAGACCCTGCTCTCACCGGCCGAGATGGGTGAGTTCTTTAAAGTGATTTTGCTCACCAAA
>JBFYKG010000060.1:0-8776 GCA_041311015.1 Rhodocyclaceae bacterium
TCAAAGAGCGGTGGCCCGCCCAGCCAGCCGGACAAAAACCAGAACAGCTTATCGCGGGAGGTGCTCATATCTTGCGGATGCATGGCGCGGATACCGGCAAAGCGGTCATCCAGTGTCATCAGATCATAAAAGTCGTCCACCAGTGCCCGGACGCCGGATTCGCCGCCCAGTAGTTCGTAGTAGGTCTGATCAACGCGTGGTACCACCATGACGTGCCCTTTGCCGGATTCCTGCAGGATAATGCAGACATTCTACTGGGCTGCCCCGCTTTATGGAGACACCAATGATCAAGGACTTTTTAAAATTTGCGATTCGCGGCAACGCCGTCGACATGGCGGTTGGTATCGTGATCGGTGCCGCTTTCGGCACCATCGTCACCAGTCTGGTCAGCGATGTGCTGATGCCGCCGCTGGGGTTACTGCTTGGTGGCCTGGATTTTTCGAGTCTCTTTATCGTACTCAAGGAAGGCACCCCGCCCGGCCCCTACGCCACACCCGCCATTGCCAAAGCCGCCGGGGCCGTCACGCTCAACTACGGTCTGTTTGCCAACGCGATGGTCAGCTTTTTCATCATTTCATTTGCTGTCTTCTGGGTGGTCAAGGCCTACAACAAGGCGGCTGACCAGCTGATCCCCAAAGAAGAAACCGAACCGAGTACCAAAGCCTGTCCCGAGTGCTGTACCCAGATCCCGCTGGCCGCACGGCGCTGCCCGGCCTGCACCTCAACGCTTGACTGAGCGACGCCCTGCTCCGGGCGCCTTCGCCCTGGGGCCTGCCGGGCGTGTGCCAACTTTGCTGCCCGTATTACCCGACGTTCCCGGCTTACGGATACCGGCAGTCTGACGGGTGGGCGCGTGCATATGGTCACGGGCTGTTCTGGGTTCGGCACGCCCTCGGGCATTCTCAAATCCCTTCGGTTGCCACGCCGGAATCAGCTGCTTTTTACCATTGCCGATCAGGTCACTACGTCCCATGGCGTTAAGCGCCTCGCGCAGCAGCGGCCAGTTGGCCGGATCGTGATAACGCAAAAATGCCTTGTGTAGCCGACGGCGACGCCCTTCACGGATCACCTCGACATCCTCGCCCCCACCCTTCAGGCCCCGGAGCGGGTTCTTACGCGTGTGGTACATCGTCGTTGCCAGTGCCATCGGCGTGGGCAGGAAGGTCTGGACCTGATCGAGCCGGAAGTTATTGCGTTTGAGCCACAGCGCCAGATTGAGCATGTCTTCATCACGGGTGCCGGGGTGTGCCGCAATAAAGTACGGAATCAGGTACTGCTCCTTGCCGGCGGCACGTGAGGCAGCTTCAAAAAGTTGTTTGAAACGCTCATAGGCACCGATGCCCGGTTTCATCATCTTCGAGAGCGGCCCGGCTTCGGTATGCTCCGGCGCAATCTTCAGATAGCCGCCCACGTGGTGCGTCACGAGCTCCTTGATGTATTCCGGAGAACGCACGGCCAGGTCGTAACGTAAACCCGAACCAATCAGAATTTTCTTGATGCCCGGCAGCGCACGCGCTTTGCGGTAGAGCTGAATCAGCGGGCCATGATCGGTATTGAGGTTGTCGCAGATATCCGGGAACACGCACGAGAGCTTACGGCACGACGACTCGATCTTCGGGTCCTTGCAGGTTAGCTGGTACATATTGGCCGTGGGGCCACCCAGGTCGGAAATGATGCCGGTAAAACCCGGCGTCTTGTCGCGGATTGCTTCGATCTCGCGCAGGATCGAATCCTCCGAGCGACTCTGGATGATGCGCCCTTCATGCTCGGTAATCGAACAGAAGGTACAGCCGCCGAAGCAGCCGCGCATGATATTGACCGAGAAGCGGATCATCTCCCAGGCCGGAATCTTCGCCTCACCGTAGGCCGGGTGCGGCGCACGCGCATACGGCAGATCAAAGACCGCATCCATCTCCGGCGTACTGAGCGGTAACGGTGGCGGGTTCAGCCAGACATGCCGCTCACCATGCGCCTGGATCAGCGGCCGCGCATTACCCGGGTTGGATTCCAGATGAAACACGCGCGAGGTATGGGCATACAGCACCGGATCATCCTTCACCTGTTCAAAGGATGGCAGCCGGATGGCCGTGTGCTGCCGCGCCTGGCGATGTGCCGCAATCGCATCCTTGCGCGGCATGATCTGCACCGGTTGCGCGCCATCGGGCGCTGCAGGTCTGGCGGCACCTGCTTCCATGGCATACGGATCGGTATGCGGTTCAATGCGGCCGGGCCGATCGATCTGCGTCGAATCCACCACCTGCCAGTCTTCACCGGGCAACCAGCCCGGCGGGGTCATGAACGCTGTGCCGCGCACATCACGGATCTGGCTGGCGCTCTCACCGCGGGCAAGACGATGCGCCACCTCCACCAGTGCGCGCTCGGCGCTACCGAAAATCAGCAGGTCGGCCTTGCTATCAGGCAGCACCGAACGGCGCACCTTGTCCGACCAGTAATCGTAATGTGCAATGCGCCGTAGGCTGGCTTCAATCGAGCCAATGATCACCGTGGTATCGGGATACGCCTCACGGGCCCGCTGGCTATAGACCACCACCGCGCGATCCGGCCGCTTGTTGGGTGCCCCATCGGGCGTATAGGCATCGTCGGAGCGGATCTTGCGATCCGAGGTATAGCGATTGACCATCGAATCCATGTTGCCGGCCGTGATGCCGTAAAACAGTTTGGGCTTACCCAGACGCCGGAAGTCTTCGGCCGAGTGCCAATCCGGCTGGCTGATGATGCCCACGCGGAAACCCTGCGCCTCCAGCAGTCGGCCTACCAGGGCCATGCCAAAACTCGGATGATCAATGTAGGCGTCACCCGTCACCAGAATGATGTCGCACTCATCCCAGCCGAGTTGGTCCATCTCGGCACGGGACATGGGTAGAAATGGCGCCGTCCCAAAGCGTTGCGCCCAGTACTTGCGGTAACTGAAGAGCGGCTTCGGCGGCGCCGAAAAGTCAATCGACATTGGTGTCCGGAACCCTAGAGTGCAAAGGCACGGTCAACGGCTTCGTCGAGCCGCCGGACGGCGATCACGGTCAGACCCGGTATGGGCGACTTAGGCGCATTGGCGGCCGGAATCAAGGCATGGGTGAAGCCCAGCTTGGCGGCCTCCTTCAGGCGTTCCTGCCCACGCGGCGATGGCCGCAGCTCACCAGTTAGGCCGACTTCTCCAAAGACACAGAGTTTCTGATCCAGCGGCTTATTCCGGAAAGACGACAGAATCGACAGAATCACCGCCAGATCCGCGGCCGGTTCGTTGATGCGCACCCCACCGACTGCGTTGACGTAGACGTCCTGATCCGCACAATGAATCCCTACATGACGATGCAGTACGGCCAGCAACATCGACAGACGTTGTGATTCCAGGCCCACGGTCAGACGACGGGGGTTGCCCAGCGCCTGATCCACCAGCGCCTGCACTTCGACCAGCAAGGGCCGCGAGCCTTCCTGCGTGACCACAATCGACGAACCGGCGACCGGTTCGGGGTGACGCGACAAAAAGAGTGCCGACGGATTTGAGACGGCCTTGAGGCCCTTCTCCGTCATCGCAAAGACGCCAAGTTCATTGACGGACCCGAAGCGGTTCTTGAACGCGCGCACGAGGCGGAAGCTGGAATGCGTGTCGCCTTCGAAGTACAGCACCGTATCCACCATATGCTCCAGCACACGCGGACCGGCCAGCGCCCCATCCTTGGTGACATGGCCAACAAACAGCAACGTGATGCCGTGTTGCTTGGCAAAGCGTGTGAGTTGCGCCGCACATTCGCGCACCTGGGCCACCGAGCCGGGCGCCGATGTCAGCGCCTCCGACCAGACAGTCTGGATCGAGTCGATCACCGCAACCCGCGGCTGTCGCGATTCCAGTGTGGCCAGAATTTTTTCGAGATTGATTTCGGCATAGAGCGGCAATTCGGGTGCGTCAACATCCAGCCGCTGCGCGCGCAGGGCAATCTGTTCGGCGGATTCTTCACCGCTCACATACAGCACGGGCACACGGGTCGACACAGCGGCCAGACATTGCAGCAGCAGCGTACTCTTACCAATACCGGGGTCACCGCCGATCAGCACGACCCCGCCAGATACCAGACCGCCGCCCAGGACTCGATCGAACTCATCAATGCCCGAGCTCAGACGGGGTGCCTCGCGGGCTTCGACCTTGCCGAGGGGCTGGACACCACTTACAGGTGCCAGACTGGCAAAACGGTGCGTCGATGCCGCGGCCTTTTCGGCCACGGTTTCGACCAGCGTATTCCAGGCATTGCAATCCGGGCACTGCCCCTGCCATTTCGGCTGCGAGGACCCGCACTCGGTACAGGTGTACAGCGTCTTTGCCTTGGCCATGATCAGTCCTGCCAGCGCCGGGGCACCCGGGGCGACAACGCACAGAACAGTTCGTACGCAATCGTACCGGCACTATCGGCGATCTCATCGGCCGGCAGACCCTCGCCCCAGAGCGTCACCGGGCTGCCCACGCGCGCACCGGGGATCTGCGTCACATCACAGCAGAGCCGGTCCATCGAGACGCGGCCAGTCAGGGTCGTCCGCTCGCCATTCACGAGTATCGGCGTATCGCCGGTGGCATGCCTCGGGTAACCATCGGCGTAGCCGCAGGCCACCACACCAATCCGCATCGGCCGGTCGGCCGTAAAAATGCCGCCATAACCGACCCGCTCACCTGCCTGGATGTCCTGAATCGCAATGAGTTCACTCCGCAACGTCATCACGGGTCGCAAATCAAGATCCGCGGCGGTTTTTCCCGGAACACCTGCGCCCCAGGGCGATGCCCCATAGAGCATGATGCCCGGGCGCATCACGTCGCCGAGCGCGTCGCGCGTTGCCGGGCCGCTGAGTAAGGCCGCCGAGTTGGCAAACGATGTCCGCGCGGCCATCACGTCGGGCCAGGCCTGAGTCAGGCGGGCCAGCTGCCAACCGGTACCGCGCGCGTTGTCGGCATCGGCAAAGTGCGTCATCACCGTCACCGATGCCACCTGCGACAGCGACTGCAAACGCTCATGGGCCGAACGGGCATCCGCCAGCGCAATCCCCAGCCGGTTCATGCCGCTATTGAGCTTCAGAAATACGGGCACTGGTGCCGCCAGCGTCGCACAGGCCAGCGTTTCGATCTGATCCAGCCGGTGCACCACGGTCGTCAGACCCAGTGCTGCAAATTCAATGAGTTCGGTCGCGCTGTAAAAACCTTCGAGCATCAGGATCGGCGCCTGATACCCGTGCTGACGCAGCATGCGGGCAGCCGCCAGTTCCAGTACCGCATAGCCGTCAACGGCCCCCTTCAGGGCAGCCGCAGTTTCCAAAAGACCGTGGCCATAGGCATCGGCCTTGATCACCCCCAGCACCTGCCCACCGGCAGGCGTCAGCGATCGGGCGCGCTGGCCATTGTGCGCCAGCGCCGCACGCGAAAACGTGGCAACGAGCGGACGGCCGTCAGCAGCAGCGGTTTGATTCGGATGAGACATCGGTGGCATGACCCGGATTCTACCCGTTCAGGGCAGCCGATGCCCGGCCACGGTTGGAACAAAGGGTTAAGGGCAAACGCTATCCACAGGCCCGCAACATTGCGCCGCACAATCTTTTGTCACGGGATTCATGCTATAAATCAGCCTGATTTTTACAGGCAGGAAACACGCAAAAGCATGCCGTTCGGGTTTTACATCATCATGGCGGCGCAGTTCTTTTCTGCGCTAGCCGACAACGCCTTACTGATTGCTGCCATTGCCGCCCTGCGGGAGATGCAGGCGCCGTCCGAGTACGAGCCGCTGCTCAAGACCAGCTTTACCCTCTCTTACGTCGTGCTTGCCGCGTTTGTGGGGGCTTTTGCCGATTCGATGCCCAAGTGGCGAGTCATGTTCATCAGCAACGCCATCAAGATCGTTGGCTGCGCCATGATGTTCTTTAGCGTCAACCCGCTAATCGCCTATGCCGTGGTCGGCCTTGGCGCCGCCGCCTACTCGCCGGCCAAGTACGGCATCCTCACCGAATACCTACCCCCCCGACTGTTGGTGGTCGCCAACGGCTGGATCGAAGGCCTGACCGTCGGCGCCATCATTCTGGGGGTGCTGGTGGGCGGGTTGCTGATCAGCCCCAATGTCGCCCAGACGCTCCTCAGCTTCGATATCCCCGTGGTTGAAACCGGGATCGATACCGTAGGTGAGGTCACGATTGCCATCGTCGGCGTGCTCTATGTGATTGGTGCCATCTTCAACCTCTACGTCCCCGATACCGGGGTGGATCACAAGGCGCTCAGCAAGAACCCCTTCTACCTCTTCCACGAATTCAACCACTGCCTGAAGCTGCTCTGGCGTGACCGGCTGGGTCAGATCTCGCTGGCGGTGACCACCCTGTTCTGGGGTGCCGGTGCCACGTTACAGTTCATCGTCATCAAGTGGGCCGAGGCCGCGCTCAATCTCGATCTGTCCAAGTCATCCATGCTGCAAGGCGTGGTCGCCGTGGGCGTTGCGGCCGGTGCCATCATGGCGGCCAAGCGCATCACGCTGCGTAAATCGGTCAATGTCATCCCGATGGGCATCGCCATGGGCTTCGTGGTGATGATCATGAACTTCGTCACCGACTTCTGGGTCGCCGTGCCGCTGCTTGTGGTCATCGGGTACCTGTCGGGTTACTTCGTGGTTCCCATGAACGCCCTGCTCCAGCATCGGGGCCACATTCTCATGGGCGCCGGACACTCGATTGCCGTGCAGAACTTTAATGAGAATCTATCGATCCTCATGATGACCGGGCTCTACTACCTGATGATGCGTCTGGATATGTCGATCTTCACCGTCATCGTGCTCTTCGGCCTATTCGTCGCCGGCAACATGTACCTGATCAAACGGCGTTTCGAGGCCAACCAGCGCGTGTACGACGACGTCATCCACCTCGACGACACCACTAGCCACTAACGGCGGTCAGCAGCGGCTCAACGCCCGGCCAATACCGATCGGGCGAGCAGCAGGTCCTGCCAGGATTTCCATTTTTCTTCCGGCTGACGTAACAGATAGGCCGGGTGGTACGTCACCACCACCGGAATACGCTTTCCACCCTGCTCGCGATACTGGACGGCACCACGCAGACTCTGGATCGAATCCGCATGCCCCAGCAACGCAGCGGCAGCCGGTTTACCCAGCGCCACAATCACCTCCGGCGCCAGCAGGTCAATCTGCTGGCTCAGGAAGGAACTGCAGGCGTCCATTTCGGCAGACTCGGGGGTGCGGTTTTCCGGCGGGCGGCATTTCACCGTATTGGTTAGGTACACCCCCTGATCGCGCTTGAGATCCAGCGCCGCCAGCATGGCATCGAGCAGCTTGCCGGCCTTGCCGACAAAGGGTAAGCCTGCCGCATCTTCATCAGCACCGGGGGCTTCGCCAACGATCAACCACCGTGCCTGGCGATCACCCGAACCGGGCACCGCCTGTTTACGGCCTTTGCATAAACTGCAGCCGCGACATTCACGAATTGTGGTCTCCAGCGCTGTCCAGTCCGTCGCTGGGATCTGCGCAACGTTGCGCGTGGCAGTCAGGGTCGATGGTTCCGTCGGCGCTGCTGTGCGGGCATCATGGGCAGCCGCCGATACCGCGGCTACCGGGTTGGCCGGGCTTTCAATCCAGAACGGGTCGATCCCCATGGCCTGCAGCCACTGGGCATCATTGAGCACACGGCGCCGCTCAGGATTCAGCGGTTTAACGGCAGCACCACTCATGCGGCCTCCGGGTTCTGCAGCAGGTCACAGGCCATGAGCACGGCATCCTCGCGGGACGCAGTAGCACCCGTGGCCGGATCAGCAGGAATCGCGTAATAGTTCTTGCGCATGCCGGCTATTGTAAAGCCCGCCGATGTGTAGAGACGAATCGCCCGGGTATTACTCTGCCGGACTTCAAGCAACAATCGCTTTGCGCCACGCTCCCGTGCGGCATCCAGCAGGCACGAGAGCAAGCGCCGGCCATGTCCCTGGCCGGATGCCTCGGGGGTTACGGTGATCGTCAGCAATTCTTCATCGTCACCGGCAGACATGGATACCACGTAACCCAGCAATGCCGGATCGGCTGGCGCCTGTGCGCGGAGCACCAGGGCGGGCCAACCATGACGAAGCGCATCGCGGAAACCGTTTTCCTGCCACGGCGTCAGATGCTGCCGGGCCTCGATCGCAGCCACGGCCGGCACATCCGCTGGCGTCATCGCTGTGATCTGCAACGACATCGTTAGAGCTGCTGCCCGGCCAGACGCTCCGCCGTGGTCAGCGCCACACGGTCGCGCACATAGACGGGGATGGCATCCGCCGGATCCTGCTGCTCGCCGCGGTAAAAACGCACGGCCCCTACCCGGGCCAACGCCCCGGCTGCCGGATGCCGGACCCGGGTATCTTTCATGCCGGCGGCCCGGCACCACGCTGCGGCATCGGGGTATTCATCCAGCGCCGTGCCGGCAACAGCCCAACAACCCGGCGCATTCATCGTAGGCAACTGATCGAGCGCATCCGGATTAACCAGACAGGGTGCCAGCACCGCCGACCAGGTCGAGTCATCCCCCCGTTGCCAGGCGGCGGCATAGATCTGGTTCATGCGCGCATCGAGTAACGTCAGCACCTGCGTTGCTCCCGATGCCTGATACGCAGACTCGGCGAGCGCTTCAAGCGACGACACCGCCACCAGGGGTTTATCACAGGCCACCGCCATGCCCTGCGCCAGTGCCGCAGCCACCCGCAAGCCGGTAAACATCCCGGGCCCTGCATCAAACACGATGGCATCCAGATCGTTCAGGG
>JBFYKG010000006.1:0-30826 GCA_041311015.1 Rhodocyclaceae bacterium
AGCCCGCTTCGAAGCCTTTGGTTGCGCCGGCCAAGCCAGCAAGATCAAACCGATCCCGCTGGACGTGATGGCGCTTCATTACGCCGAAGGCAAATTGAACCAACTCGTCCGCTAATTTTTTCCGGTACTTTTTATGTCTCAAGCGTTGTTCGAATCGACTATCACCAGCTTACCCCTAATCGCCAAGGGTAAGGTGCGCGACATCTATGCCGTGGGCAACGACAAGCTGCTCGTCGTCAGCAGTGACCGCCTCTCGGCTTTTGATGTGATCCTACCGGATCCGATTCCGGGCAAAGGCAAGGTCCTGACGCAAACGGCCAGCTTCTGGTTCAATAAGCTCGCTAATATCGTCGCAACGCACAGCACCGACATCGACCCGGAAACGGTGGTTGCCGAGAACGAACGTGCTCAAGTACGCAATCGTGCCGTCGTCGTGAAGCGTCTTCGCCCCCTACCGATTGAGGCCGTGGTGCGTGGATACATCATCGGCTCGGGCTGGAAGGATTACCAGGACACCGGCGCTGTTTGCGGCATCAAGCTGCCGGCGGGTCTGCAGCAGGCGGACAAACTGCCGCAGCTAATCTTTACACCAGCCACCAAGGCCGCCGTCGGTGACCACGACGAGAACATCTCCTTCGAGCAGGCCCAGGCCCATTGCGATAAGGAACTAAACGCACTGCTCCAGGGTACCGGCAAAACCGGCTCCAAGCTCGTGACCGAAGCCCGTGATGCCGCCTTTGCCCTGTACCAGGCTGCCGCAGACTATGCGGCCACCAAGGGCATCATCATTGCCGACACCAAGTTTGAGTTCGGTATTGATGACCAAGGCACGCTGCACCTGATTGACGAGATCCTGACACCGGATTCCTCCCGCTTCTGGCCGGCTGACGCATGGAAACCGGGTAGCAACCCACCGTCATACGACAAGCAATACGTCCGAGATTATTTAGAGACGCTGGACTGGAATAAAAAGGCACCCGGTCCCACATTGCCGCAAGAGGTGATCGAACAAACGGCCGCCAAATACCACGAAGCCTTTGAAAAACTCACCGGACAGAAAGTCGCTGAATAACTGCGCCGGCATATAAACAAGCAACACAGGAAGCCCCGACATGAATCCTCTTCTCGATTTTGCGGGGCTTCCCCGCTTTGATGCCATCCAACCATCAGATGTTCAGCCAGCTATCAGCCAGCTGCTGACCGAAGCCCGCGCCGAGGTTGAACGACTGCTAAAGCCTCATGTCCCAGCCACTTGGGATGCTTTCGCCCAGCCGCTGCAAGACAATCTGGAGCGCCTGTCGCGCGCCTGGGGCATTGTTGGTCATCTGCACAGTGTGAATGACATCCCTGCTTGGCGCGAAGCATATAACGCCATGCTGCCGGAAGTGACCCGCTTCTATGCCGAACTGGGTCAGAATCTGGCGCTTTTCAAGCGTTATCAGGCCATGGCAGCCAGTGCCGAGTTTGCCACCCTAAGCCCGGCGCGTCAGCGCATTCTTCAGAACGAGATTCGGGACTTTCGTCTGTCAGGCGCCGAACTACCCGATAGTGAGAAGCCGCGCTTTCAGGCACTACAGGAACGCTTGTCGCAACTGGCCGCCAAGTTCTCGGAAAACCTACTCGATGCTACCAATGCGTTCCAAATTGATATCACGAACGAAGCCGAGCTCGCTGGCCTGCCGGCCGACGTCAAAGCCGCAGCGAAGGCAGCCGCCGAAAAAGCCGATCTGCCCGGCTGGCGATTTACCCTGCAGGCACCTTCGTATTTGCCCGTGATGCAGTACGCCAGTCATCGCCCGCTACGCGCGCAGATGTACCGTGCCTACGCCATTCGTGCCAGCGAATTTGGCGATTGTGCCAGCAAACCAGAATGGAATAATGCGGCGCTGATCGACGAGATTCTCAAACTGCGTGCCGAAATGGCGCAGATGCTCGGCTACCAGAGTTACGCCGAAGTCTCTCTGGTCCCCAAAATGGCCGAGAGCGTGCCGCAAGTACTGGCTTTTCTGCGCGACCTGGCGGTCAGGGCCAAATCGTACGGTGCCGCCGATCTGGCCGAGTTAACCCAGTTCGCTAAAGCTGAACTTGGCTTCACCGAGGTTGAGCCCTGGGACATCGCCTATATTTCAGAGAAGCTTAAGCAAGCCCGCTATAGCTTCTCGGATGATGAAGTGAAGCAGTATTTCCCTGAGCCCAAGGTACTCGGCGGCCTCTTCAGCGTGATTGAACGCCTGTTCAGTGTGCAGATCACCCCGGATACCGCACCCGTCTGGCACCCCAGCGTGCGTTTCTTCCGGATTAGCAAGGCTGGCCAACTGATCGGTCAGTTCTACCTTGACCTGTATGCCCGCGAAGAGAAGCGCGGCGGCGCCTGGATGGACGAAGCCCTAACCCGACGTCGTATCGCAGGCGGCATTCAGACGCCCGTTGCCTATCTCAACTGCAACTTCCCGGCCCCCATCGGCGACAAGCCGGCAACCTTTTCGCACGACGACGTGATCACGCTATTCCACGAAACCGGGCATGGCCTGCACCACATGCTGACCCAGGTCGAAGACCTGGCAGTCTCGGGGATTCATGGCGTCGAATGGGATGCCGTTGAACTACCTTCGCAGTTTATGGAGAACTTCTGCTGGGAGTGGTCCGTGCTGCAAGACATGACGGCTCACATCGACACGGGCACGCCACTACCGCGTGCCCTCTATGACAAGATGCTGGCCGCCAAGAACTTCCAGAGTGGCCTCTTTACGCTACGCCAGCTGGAATTTGCCCTGTTTGACCTGATCATCCATAGCGATCCGGCATGCACTACCCCTGTTCTGGATACGCTGGCGACAGTCCGGCAGGAAGTGGCCGTGATTCACCCACCGGCCTGGCATCGCTTTCCCAATAGCTTTTCGCACATCTTTGCTGGGGGCTATGCCGCTGGCTACTACAGCTACAAATGGGCGGAAGTGTTATCGGCCGATGCCTTTGCGGCCTTTGAAGAAAGCGGCAACCCGGTTGACCCAGTCACCGGCGCCCGCTTCCTTAAAGAGATTCTATCGGTCGGCGGCTCGCGCCCAGCCATTGAGTCTTTCCGTGCTTTCCGCGGTCGCGATCCACAAGTCGATGCCCTACTTCGTCACAATGGCATGACGGCCGAGGCGGCCTGATCCAACCCGTCGCCCCGTGCCGGTTTTCTCCGGCTTAGTTACTGCCGAGCTCGCACTTCTTACCCATGTCGTTGCACAGATTCATGGCGGCATTGACGATGCGGCTGGTCTGCGGGTTCTGACCGGCGGGTGCGCTGCCCACAATCATCAGCTGCGACACATTCTTGTTCAGCGCACTGACCGTCAGCGTGGCTGACTGATCGGCCTCTTTCACCTTGATCGTCATGCTGGCCGGATCGTTGCTGACCACCGTGACATTCTGATTATTCTGGGTTGCATTGCTGGCGACGTCATAGACCCGCTTGGCCGGCACATCCAGAATGACCGTTGCGACCTGGGTCACGCGCGATGGCGCCTGCCCTTGAGACTGGCTAGCATCCTGGTCCTGGGTTACCTGCTGAATCCGGTTCATAGCGCGGTGCGCCACAAAAATCCACTGCGCTTCCGCTGTCAAAGGCAGCGTAGAACCCAGCACCAGAACCGCCCCAACCAACGTGCTCCCCAGCTTTTTTGTCATTGTCATGACCCACTCCCCCAACAGGTTGTTTACGAATAAAATCCTATTCTATGCTAAACACACACACCCTTTTGGTCGAACACGCTTTCGAACTGATGCCATTTCTGCAGAATCTGGCCGTTGGCGTATTTGGATTATTTGCCTCCATCTGGATTAATGTCTTTTTTCTCAGACGGGTCTCCATTTATTACGAACTCAATGCACGCATTCATCTTGGAAGAGACTGCTTTAACCGTGTATTCCTGACGTATCTGATTTCAATCACATTCCTGATGCTCATCCAGGTGCTTTTAATGGTTGCCTGGGGAAGTTACATCTACCTCCTGGGCTTGAGTGATCATTTTTTTGGTGCCCTATTGTTTGCAGGAAGCTGCTACACCACCATCGGGGTCGTATCCGATGACATGCCCAATGCCTGGAAACTGCAGGCGATCTTTATTGCTTTGTCTGGTCTCTTTGCCATTGCACTCAGTACCGCCAGCATGCTCAACATGGCGCCACTATTCCGCCAGGCCTGGTACCGGAAGCACGATAAAAAACTTCGTGCCGTCCTGTTAAAGCATGGCATCCCTACTAGCGGGCTTGATATCCTGGAAGACAACGCATCCGCGTCACAAAAAAACGACACATAAGTCATTCATGTCACTTATCACCTTCCGCTCACCCACCCAAGGCAGTGTCATCATGTTTGGCCAGGACGCCAAACAGCTTCTGGCCGCCCTAAACCTCCCGGCATCGGGTGAAATCATGACCGCGCAATTACCAGCGCTCATCACACAGCTTCAACAGGTGATCGAAACCGACAAACGTGCCAATCCGGTCATCTGGCCCGAGGATCTCAATACGGAAGAAGATACAGATGCGCCCGTTCTGATCCGCCTCTCGCAGCGTGCCGTACCCATGCTGCAGTTGATGCAACGCTGTCTTTCCGCGACCGAAACCATCACTTGGCCGGCTTAAGCCAGCTCAGCCCAGAGCCCGAAGGGCAACCCATCCGTCTGTGTCCCCAACCGCCCGACTAGGGGCGTCAGATCCAGCCCGGTTTGGTCCTGTAAGCACTGGGCACGCTCGCGCAACGACGCTTCATCAAGCGCCACCGTTTCGTTCACCGCCCCCAGGGCAATAACATTGCCACCCGGCGTTTTTGGCAGCAACCGGGTGCGGCCGGCAAAGGCCGAATCCAGCGCCAGACAGCTTTCCAGAAAACCTGAACTGTGGCTCAGGAAATTACACACAAACAAGCCACCAGGCGCTAGGCGCTTTCGCGCATCCTGATAAAACCGAACCCGCTCTAATCCAGCCGTCTGTCCATCGGCATCAAAGCCATCGACCAGGATCAGATCAAACACCTCTGCGGCATTCGCCACCCAAGCCGCACCTTCTGCCACGATAATTTGTAACCGGTCACTCTCCGCGGGCAGGTTAAATCCCTGGCGTGCAGCGGCAACCACGGCGCCCGATTGTTCGATCACGACCTGCGTGGATTCCGGCAAATACCGATAGATATACTTCGTTAGCGATCCGGCACCCAGGCCAATCTGCAGAATCCGTTGGGGCATCGCCGGCCAAATGGCTGACAGCAGCAGTGCGGCCATCATCTCACGGGTATAAATCAGCTCCAGATCCCATGGGCGACTGATTCGCATGGCACCCTGAACCCAATCCGAGCCGAAATGGAGTGAACGAACCCCGCGGGATTCTCGAATTTCAATAGGGAAGCTCATGGATTGGCTGATCCTGTTCCTTTTGGCCGGTGTGATACAGAGGAACGAAACGAATCATTGGTGCCTCGGGTCGGAATCGAACCGACACTCCTTTCGGAACCGGATTTTGAATCCGGCGCGTCTACCAATTTCACCACCGAGGCACGCGGGCTGCATTATACACGGGAGCAGGCCCGAACCCTTTATACTTGCGGCCCATGAGCCCAACTGTCGCCCCCCGCTCCCGACTCAGCGATTACGACTTCGAATTGCCCGAAGCACTGATTGCCCAGCACCCGGCCGCCCAACGCAGCGCCAGCCGCTTATTGGTTGTGGATGGTGATACTTTTGCTGATCGTCAATTCACGGATCTGCCTAGCCTGTTGAATCCGGGGGACCTGCTGGTGATGAACGATACCCGCGTTCTGCGTGCCCGGTTTTTCGGGCAGAAGGCATCCGGCGGCCAGATCGAGGTCATGATCGAACGCATCCACGCGGATACGCGGTCGGCCCGCGCGCAGATTCGGGCCAGCAAATCGCCTAAACCGGGCACGCGCCTGCGGCTTGCTGATGCCTTTGATGTGACGGTCACCGGCCGAGACGGCGAGTTTTTTGTTCTGGCATTACCTGCCGATGAACCGCGTGATTTCTGGCAGCTGACCGAAGCGCATGGCCTATTGCCCTTGCCGCCCTACATTACGCATACGCCGGATGCCGACGATGAAACGCGGTATCAGACGGTGTACGCCGCCTACCCGGGCGCTGTGGCCGCACCCACCGCCGGCCTGCATTTTGATGAGGCCATGTTCGCGCAACTGAAGACCAAAGGCATCGAAACCGCCACCGTCACACTGCATGTGGGGGCGGGCACCTTCCAGCCTGTGCGCGTCGAAAATCTCGACGAACATGTCATGCACCACGAGTGGTATCACTTACCCGAAGCCACGGTAGCCGCTATTGCCGCGTGTCGGGCCCGTGGGGGCAAGGTCGTGGCCGTCGGCACCACCTCGTTACGCGCACTGGAGTCTGCGGCCAAGCATCAGGCTATTGCACCGAATGGCCTGTTACAGGCTGACAGCCGAGAAACCGATCTGTTCATCCGCCCCGGCTACACCTTCAAAGTGGTCGACCAGCTCATCACCAACTTCCACCTGCCCAAATCTACCCTGCTGATGCTGGTGTCAGCCTTCGC
This sequence comes from Rhodocyclaceae bacterium, assembly GCA_041311015.1. GTDB lineage: Bacteria > Pseudomonadota > Gammaproteobacteria > Burkholderiales > Rhodocyclaceae > Fluviibacter. Next base: position 6,568 of record JBFYKG010000006.1, read on the forward strand.
GGGATATGAGACCATGCGCTCTGCTTACCAGCACGCGATTGAAGCGCGCTACCGTTTCTTCAGCTATGGCGATGCCATGCTGCTGACCCGCCAAGAACCTGCTGCATGAACTTTGATCTCATCACGACTGATGGCGCCGCCCGACGCGGCCGACTGACACTGGCTCACGGCCAGGTGGATACGCCCGCCTTTATGCCCGTAGGTACCTATGGCACGGTGAAGGCCATGACCCCGCAGGCACTGGCGGATACCGGCGCACAGATCTGTCTGGGCAATACCTTCCACCTGTGGTTACGCCCGGGGATGGAGGTCATCAAACAATTCGGTGGCCTGCACCAATTTATGAACTGGGACAAACCGATTCTGACCGATTCCGGCGGGTTTCAGGTGTTTTCACTGGGCGATCTCCGCAAGATCACCGAAGAAGGCGTCAAGTTTGCCTCCCCTATCGACGGCGCGCGGCTATTTCTGACACCGGAAATCTCGATGCAGATCCAGAAGGATCTGAACAGCGATATCGTCATGATCTTTGACGAATGCACCCCCTATCCCGCCGATTACAAAACGGCCGCCGAGTCGATGCGTCTGTCGCTGCGCTGGGCGCGTCGCTCACGCGATGAGCATGACCGCCTGGAAAACACCAACGCCCTGTTCGGGATTGTTCAGGGCGGCATGCACGAGGCACTGCGCGACGAATCACTGGCCGGCCTGAAAGAAATCAACTTCAACGGTTTCGCCATCGGTGGCCTCTCGGTCGGCGAACCGAAGGAAGACATGATGCGCATCCTAGCGCACACCGCGCCGCAGCTGCCGACCGACAAACCGCGCTACCTCATGGGCGTGGGCACGCCGGAAGATTTGATGGATTCGGTGGAACAAGGCATTGATATGTTCGACTGCGTCATGCCGACGCGCAACGCCCGCAACGGCCACCTGTTCACGCGCTACGGCGACATCAAGATCAAGAATGCCCGCTTCAAGACGGATCAGGCACCGCTCGACCCAACCTGTAGTTGTTACACCTGCCATAACTTCAGCCGCGCCTACTTGCACCACCTTTTCCGTGCCGGCGAGATTCTGTCGAGCATTCTCAACACGATCCACAATCTGCACTACTACCAGACGCTGATGGCTGAGATGCGCAACGCCATCGAAAACGGCCAATTCACCCATAAAGTCAGTGCGTTACGCGCCGACCGCCAGCGCGGCATTTGAACCGGCGGCGCACCCGGCCGGCCCGTAGCTGACAGGGCGGGGAGTCACAAAAGAATGCTAAAATCAGCACTTTAGTTAACCACCCGCTGGAGAAATCCCAAGTGATCAGCCCCGCATTTGCCCAAGCCGCCGCCGGCGCTTCGACCCAGGACGCCCTGAGCCAGTTTCTGCCCCTAATCGCGATGTTCGCGATTCTGTATTTCCTGATGATTCGTCCGCAGATGAAAAAGGCCAAAGAGCACAAGGCACTGATCGCCGGTCTGCAAAAAGGCGATGAAGTGGTCACCCAAGGCGGCCTAACCGGCAAGGTCACGGCCATCGGCGACAACTACGTCAAGATTGAAATCGGCACCAACTCGGCTGGCCCGGTTGAAGTCACTGTTCAGCGTCCGGCCGTCGGCATCGTTCTGCCGAAGGGCACCTTGGGCTCGCTGTAATCCAGGACACGCACTGACCGTGCATGTTCGACTCGGGGGCTCTGGCCCCCGTTTCACTTTTCTGCGTTCACACTGATTCACTGCCATGAACCGTTATCCGCTCTGGAAATACATCGTTGTTGCTGCCGCCCTGATCATCGGGGTGCTATACACGTTGCCCAATTTTTTCGGTGAAACGCCGGCCGTTCAGGTATCGCCCATTCGCGCTACCCTAAAGTCGGACAACAAATTGCTGGAACAGGTGATCACGGTTCTGAACAAGAACAGCCTGCCGGGTGACGCCGCGTTTCTGGATACCAATGGCGTCAAGGTCCGTCTGCCGGACACCGATACCCAGCTGAAAGCGCGCGACATCCTCGAGCACGCTTTCAACCCGAATCCGGATAACAGCCAGTACGTCGTCGCACTCAATCTGTTATCCGCATCGCCGAAGTGGCTAACCAGCATTCATGCACTGCCCATGTACCTGGGTCTCGATCTACGCGGTGGCGTGCACTTCCTGCTGCAGGTCGATCTGCAAGGCGCGCTGACCAAGCGTCTCGACGCCACCGGTGCCGATATCCGCACCCTGCTCCGTGACAAAAACATCCGCCATGCGGGCATCAACCGGGACGGCCAGCGTGTCGTCATCCGCTTCCGTGAAGCCGATTACCGGGATCAGGCACGTGCCGCCCTGCTGGATGCGCAACCGGATCTGGGTTTTACGGAGCAAAACGTCAGTGGCGATGCCGCGCTGGTTGGCACTTTCAAGCCCGAAGCCGTCAAACGTATTCAGGAATACGCGGTTAAACAAAACATCACCACGCTGCACAACCGGATTAACGAACTCGGCGTGGCCGAGCCAATCATCCAGCAATCCGGCCCGGATCGCATCGTGGTCCAGTTACCCGGCGTGCAGGATACGGCCAAAGCCAAAGACATCCTGGGCCGTACCGCCACGCTGGAAATCCGCATGGTGGATGACACACCCGGCGCACTTGAAGCTGCAGTGGGTGGACAGATTCCGGGCACAGCCGAGCTCTATACCGAGCGTGGGGGCAGCCCGATTCTGGTCAAAAAGATCGTCGTGCTCACCGGTGAACGCCTGAACGATGCCCAACCCGGCTTCGATAACCAGACACAGGAGCCAGTGGTGCACCTGACGCTGGATTCGGCCGGCGCCCGCATCTTCCGAGATGTCACCCGTGAAAACGTCGGCAAGCGCATGGCGATTCTACTCATTGAAAAGGGCAAGGGTGAAGTCATTACTGCCCCGGTGATTCGTAGCGAAATCGGTGGCGGCAAGGTCCAGATCTCGGGCCGGATGAGCACCGTGGAAGCCAATGAAGTGGCCCTGCTGCTGCGTGCCGGTTCGCTCGCAGCACCGATGGAAATCATTGAAGAACGCACCGTCGGCCCATCGCTCGGCGCAGAAAACATTTCGCGCGGCTTCCATGCCACGCTGTGGGGCTTTGCCGCGATTGCCGCGTTCATGATCATTTACTATGGCATGTTCGGCGTCATCTCGGTGCTGGCACTCTCGGCCAACCTGCTTTTCTTGGTGGCAATCCTCTCGCTGCTGCAAGCCACCCTCACGCTGCCCGGCATCGCCGCCATTGCGCTGGCGCTCGGCATGGCGATTGATGCGAACGTCCTCATCAATGAACGGATTCGCGAAGAGCTTCGTAACGGTTCTACACCGCAGGCGGCCATCTCGGCTGGTTACGAACGCGCCTTTGACACGATTCTGGATTCCAACATCACCACGCTGATTGCCGGCCTGGCCCTGCTGATCTTTGGTTCAGGCCCCGTACGCGGCTTCGCCGTGGTGCACTGCCTGGGTATTCTGACCTCGATCTTTAGCGCCGTGGTCGTCTCGCGCGCCCTGGTCAACCTGATCTACGGTCGCCAGAAACGCCTCACCAAAATCTCCATCGGCCAGGTCTGGAAACCTGAAACCGACGTCACCAAAGCCTGACCGGGAGCGCACATCATGGAATTCTTCCGCATCCGTAAAGACATCCCCTTCATGCGCCATGCGCTGGTGTTCAACATCATTTCGTTAGTCACCTTCCTGCTAGCCGTGTTCTTCCTCGCCACCCGTGGCCTGCACTTCTCGGTCGAGTTCACCGGTGGCACGCTGGTCGAAGTACAGTACAAACAGGCCGCCGATCTAGAGGCCATTCGTGGCGGTTTGGCCAAAGCCAACTTCCAGGACGTCACCGTTCAGAACTTCGGCTCCAGCCGAGATGTGCTGATCCGCATGCCGCTCAAATCGGCACAAAGTTCAGCCGCTGTGGGTAATGACGTCATGACTGCCCTCGACATCAATGCCCCGGGGGCGCAACTGCAACGTGTCGAATTTGTCGGCCCGCAGGTCGGTGAAGAACTGGCGCACGATGGCGCCCTGGCCCTGCTACTCGTCATCGTCGGCATTGTCATTTACCTGGCCCTGCGCTTTGAATGGCGCTTCGCCATCTCGGCCATCATCGCCAACCTGCACGATGTGATCATCATCCTGGGCTTCTTCGCTTTCTTCCAGTGGGAGTTCTCGTTACCGGTGCTGGCCGCGGTGCTGGCCGTGCTGGGTTACTCGGTCAACGAATCCGTCGTGGTGTTTGACCGGGTGCGTGAAACCTTCCGCAAGAAGCGCGGCATGACCACCCCTGAGATTCTAGATCACGCCATTACCAGCACCATCTCCCGCACCATCATTACCCACGGTGCAACCGAGATGATGGTGCTCTCGATGCTGATCTTCGGCGGCGATGCCCTGCACTACTTCGCACTGGCGCTCACCATCGGCATTCTGTTCGGCATCTACTCATCTGTGCTGGTCGCCAGCCCGCTGGTTATGTGGCTGGGCGTGAAACGCGATCAGTTCATTAAGCCCGCTAAACGAATCGATTCAGCCAATGCAGATGGCGCCTGCGTTTAAACTTTACTGAGGCACCACATAAGACGCCATCCTCTGGGGTGGCGTTTTTACTTAGGCGGACTGATTCGACTGGCCGATTGCCTTGGCAACCTTGGCGACGCCATCTGCCCGTTTGCGCCAACCTTCACCGAAGTGCACATAGGTGGGCAAGAGCCGATAGAAGCTCTGGCGCGCTTCGGTATAGGCTTCAATGAGGGCATGCAGCCCATGAACCGCCACATAATCATTCACGGCCGCGAGGGTCTTGGGGCCAATGCCGCCATCGGCCGGTACGCCGACGATTCGTTGCAACAAACGCGCCGCCTGCGCGGGACCCGTATTTACGGCAGTATCAAAGACGGCCAGATCGAGTCCATCCGGCAGATCGCTGCAACGACAGGCATCCCAGTAACGCTTGCGGTAGATATCGGCCAAGTGCTCATCGGGAATGGCCCGCAATTCGTCATGCGTGACATCACGGCCAAGATAATGGGCGTAGGTTTTGTGAGTGACGCCCTTCATGGTGGCGCCACCGGGATCATTGGGGTGGTGCGCCCAGCCGCCCTCGAACTGAAGGGTATGCGCCAGCGCCTCGGAGAAGTTACGTTCCATGGCGCTGGTGCGATGATGCCTTAGGCCGGCAGCTCGTCGTCGATGGCGAACACATGCTTGATGCGCAGCATCTCGCCGCCGTTCTCGGCGATATTCAACAGGCGGTCGATATTGGGGTGCTTGCCCGCATGGGCGCGCGCATCGGTGGTGTGCTCGGCAAAGATGTCCAGACCCTGCTTGGCGGCATCGGCGTTGATGGCACCCCACAGTTGGCCCAGATGGTTGTACACGGCCAGTGAGCCCTGGCTACCGGCTTTGTTCTCGATGATGCCGGCGAGGTTGCCCTCGCCGTCACGCAGTTCGATGGCGGCCAGATGCGAGATACCCGGCAGTTTTTTGAGATTGTCAGCGAATGCCATGGTGTGATCCTTAAATACGCTTGGCGAGCTCGGTCGCTTTGCCGGTGTAACCCCACGGCGTGAGTTCCAGCAGTGCCTGCTTGGCATCCGCCGGGATGTCCAGCGTATTCACAAAGGCCTGCATGCCTTCACGCGAGACGCGTGTGCCACGGGTGAGTTCTTTGAGCTTCTCGTATGGGTTAGCGATGCCAAAGCGGCGCATGACAGTCTGGATCGGTTCAGCCAGCAGTTCCCAGTTCGCATCGAGGTCAGCCATCATGAGGTCAGCGTTGATTTCCAGCTTGCCCAGACCCTTGAGCAACGAGTCGTAACCCAACAGGGTATAACCCAGACCCACGCCCATGTTACGCAGCACGGTGGAGTCGGTCAGGTCGCGTTGCCAGCGGGAGATGGGTAGCTTTTCGGCCAGGTGCTTGAGCACGGCATTAGCGAGGCCGAGGTTACCTTCCGAATTTTCAAAGTCGATCGGGTTGACCTTGTGCGGCATGGTTGACGAACCGACTTCGCCGGCCTTGACCTTCTGCTTGAAGAAGCCCAGTGAAATGTAGCCCCAGACGTCACGGTCGAGATCGATGAGGATGCCGTTGGCACGGGCAAAGGCATCAAACAGTTCGGCCAAGCCGTCGTGCGGTTCGATCTGAATGGTATATGGGTTGAATACCAGGCCCAGTGATTCGACAAACTTTTTGGCGAAGCCTTCCCAGTCGTAACCGGGGTACGCGGCGAGGTGCGCGTTGTAGTTGCCAACCGCGCCGTTGATTTTGCCAAGCAGTTCGGCCTGGGCAATGCGCACACGGGCGCGCTGCAGGCGGTACGCCACGTTGGCCATTTCTTTGCCCATAGTCGACGGCGTGGCCGGCTGACCGTGGGTGCGGCACATCATCGGCACCTCAGCGTGGGCATGCGCCATTTCGGTCAGCTTGGCAATCACGCGATCCAGCGTCGGCAGCATGACCTGCTCGCGGGCGCCCTGGCACATGAGGGCATGCGACAGGTTGTTGATGTCTTCCGAGGTGCAAGCAAAGTGGATGAACTCGCTGACCTTGGTAACCTCGGCATTGCCCTGGGTCTTGTCCTTGATCCAGTACTCCAGCGCTTTAACATCATGGTTGGTCGTGGCTTCGATGCCCTTCACAGCGGCAGCATCGGCTTCGGAGAAGTTGTTGACCAGACCATCCAGCTCGGCAATGGTGGCCGGCGAGAACGCCGGAATTTCAGCGAAATGCGGTTCAGCGGCCAGCGCCTTGAGCCATTCGATCTCGACCCGCAAACGAGCGTGAATCAGCCCGTATTCGGAGAAGTGCGGACGCAGGGGGTCAACCTTGGCGGCATAGCGGCCATCCAGTGGGGAAAGGGCGGTCAACGCACCGAGGTTTTGCGACATGTGATGCTCCTGAATCCGTGAAACCAAAATGGTAATTTTACCATCTGGCGCCGGCAGATCTGGGAAAGTCAGCCCATTCCGTGTAGGGTTTGACCTATCTCACCCCATGCTTTCGGATCGCTATGAAACTGCTCGGTACCCCCACCAGCCCCTATGTGCGCAAAGTGCGCCTGATGCTGCTGGAAAAGAATATTGCCCATGACTACCTGATCGACCCACCACGGGAACCGGGCAGCCTAGTGGCTCGGGTCAACCCGCTGGGTCGAATCCCGGCGCTGGTTTTGGATGATGAGACCTGCGTGTTTGATTCGCCGGTCATCGCGGAATACGTGGATAGCCTGAACGACAACCCGATTCTGATTCCGCGAGACAATGCCCTCGCCCGTATGCGGGTCAAACGTTGGGAAGCCCTCGCCGATGGCATCATGGATTCGGCGCTGGCCGTGCGTAATGAGCGCATCCGCCTGGAAGAAAAACAGGAACCGGGCAACATTGCCCTGCATAACAACGCCATCAGCCGGGCCCTGGATTTTGCCAGCGTCAGCCTGGGTAATGACGCGTGGGTCAACGGACGGGAAATATCGCTCGGGGATCTGGCGTTGTTCAGCACGCTGGTCTATCTGGATCTACGCCAGCCCGAGCGCGACTGGCGCTCACCGCACCCGAATCTGGCGTCTCTGTTTGATCACATCGCGGCGCGGCCCAGCGCCCAGGTATCGCTGGCCGAATAAGGAATAGGGTTAAACCCGGGGCTCTACTCGGCCAGAGATTGCAGATCGAGTCCGGCACCGTCTGAGCGACCGGCCATGCGGGTTGATTCGATGATGCCGCCACCCAGACAGACGCGGCTCTCGTACAACACCAACGACTGCCCCGGTGTCACCGCCCATTGAGGCGCAGCAAAGCGCACGACGGCACGATCGGCGTCAATCCTTTCGATTTCGCAGGCGGCATCGGGCATACGGTAGCGTGTTTTGGCGGTGTAGACCCAATGCGGTCGCGGCAGCTCGCCCGCAATCCAGTTCATGTCGGTGATGGTGACTTCGTTCACATAGAGCGCCGGGTGGTCATGGCCAGAAACCACATACAACACATTGGTCTGCATATCCTTGGCTGCCACGTACCAGGCGTCATGTTCGCCGGTGCCACTATCCTGGCCTTTCACCCCGCCAATATGAAGGCCCTTACGCTGACCGATGGTATGAAACGCCAGACCCTGATGGGTGCCCAGTAGCTTGCCCGAATCCAGATCGCGAATCTCACCCGGATTCTGCGATACATAGCGCTGCAGAAAGTCGTTAAACGGGCGCTCGCCGATAAAACAGATGCCCGTTGAATCCTTTTTGGCGGCCACGGGCAGGCCGGCAGCTTCTGCCTTGGCCCGCACTTCGGGCTTGAGCCAGTTGGCCAGCGGGAACAGCGCGGGTTTGAGCTGAGATTGATTCAGGCGGTAAAGAAAGTAGCTCTGATCCTTGTTGCCGTCTTCGGCCTTGAGCAGCTGCCGCTTGCCATCGAAATCCTGCACGCCTGCGTAATGGCCCGTGGCAATAAAGTCCGCACCCAGACTGACCGCATGATCAAGAAAGGCTGCAAATTTGATCTCTGAATTACAGAGGACATCCGGGTTGGGGGTTCGCCCTGCGTTGTACTCCTGCAGGAAGATTGAAAAAACGCGATCCCGATATTCCTTGGCAAAGTTCACGACCTCCACGTCAATACCAAGAATGTCGGTCACGCTCATCACATCGATCAAATCCTGACGTGTGCTGCAAAACTCGTCCGTATCATCGTCTTCCCAGTTCTTCATGAACAGGCCAATCACGCGATAGCCCTGCTCCTTGAGCAAGAGCGCGGCGACCGACGAATCAACGCCCCCCGAGAGGCCGACAACGACAGTGGGTACGGATGACATTCAACTTCCTCAGGGTGCCAACCGGGCAGATACGGCGGCGGGCGGATTTTGCGTATGGTGTTGCGCTTCCAGAGAATAGAATCGCGGTCCCGCCCATTCTCTCACGGGGGCTACCGCAGGCAAGGTTCCGGGCGCGCTTTCCCAGGGGTCGATGGCGTAAACGCCGATATCATCCCCCTCGGCACCTGATTCAATCAAGGTGGCGCTGTAATGCGATGCCACCAGCAACGACCGGTGGGCATAAGGCCCTACGTCATGCCAGCGCAGCAACTGACGTTGCTGAAGCAGGACGAGCATATTGCGGGTCGTTGTTGAATGATCAATGCAATCCATCCGGCCATCGACATCCGGGTCTTCATCATTGCCCGGCTCGTCGGCACCGATGGGCGTTTGATCAGCCGCCTTCCGGTAAAAACGCCGTACCGTCTCAGCTACTGCGTCTCTTTCAGCTTCCGGCGTTTTGGCCTGGCGCAGCGGCTGTAGCGCTTTACGCAACCAGGGTTCGCTGTAGGTGACCGCCACACGATCTTTACAGCTCCAGTTGTAGCAAACCACGACCAGCGCATCGGCATGTGCCATCAACGACACCACGGCAAAACCCACCAGCAACAATATCCGAAGTGCCCGCAGCCAGCATCGACTGGGAAGATGCGTCAACATGACAGAGACCTCATACCCGGCTGCCTCAGGCGTAATGCCGGATCGTATCCAGTGGCAATCGCCGGCCGCTGAGCCAGTCTTCGACACATTGCAGCACCAGCGGGCTGCGGTGTCGGTCCTGATTGGCGCGCAGTTCGTCCAGCGTCAACCAGTGTGCCGCCACGATGCCCTCATCCAGGGGCCGACCAGCCTCGACCTGATCTAGCCGGCAGTCAAAGGCAAAGCGCAGATAGGTGATATCGCCAGCCGGCACGGTCCATTGATACACCCCGACCAGCGCTCGAGGCGTGACATGGCATCCCGTCTCTTCCAGTGCTTCACGAATGCAGCCAGCCACCAGTGATTCGCCTTCGTCCATATGGCCGGCAGGCTGGTTGAAACGCAAACCGGCCGAGGTCTGCTCTTCCACGACCAGAAAACGGCCATCCCGCTCAACCAGGGCTGCAACGGTCACACTGGGTTTCCAGCGATGATTTTGGGTATCCATAGGCGTTATTTTACCGGACGATCCATTCTGGCGTTTCAGCCGACAACCCCCCGTGCATCCTGCTTTTCGAGCGGAAATCAGCTAGAATTTAAGCATTCTGCCCGGCAATCCCTGCCAATAACCTCGGGATCTAGCCGGTTGTTTGAGACGTATTACCTAAGGACTTCCATCATGTCGATGTCTGACCGCGACGGTTTTATCTGGCTGGACGGCAAGCTCGTCCCCTGGCGCGATGCCAATACCCACGTTCTGACCCATTCGCTGCACTACGGGATGAGCGTGTTCGAAGGCGTCCGCGCTTACGACACCGGCCGTGGCACATCGATTTTCCGCTTGCAGGATCACACCCGTCGCCTGTTCAATTCAGCCCACATCTTTCAGAAGGAAATTCCTTACGATCAGTCGACGATCAATGAAGCCCAGAAGGAAGTTGTCCGCGTCAACAAACTGGAAAGCGCCTACATTCGTCCGCTCGTTTATTACGGGTCAGAGAAGATGGGGGTTTCTCCCAAGGGTGCCAAGGTGCATGTGGCGATAGGCGCCTGGGCCTGGGGGGCCTATCTGGGCGAAGACGGCCTGAAGAAGGGTATTCGCGTTAAGACCTCGTCATACACGCGTCACCACGTCAACGTATCGATGGTGCGCGCCAAGGCCGGTGGTCATTACATCAATTCGATTCTGGCCAATAACGAAGCCACGACGGACGGCTACGATGAGGCGCTGCTCCTCGACACCGAAGGCTATGTGTCCGAAGGTGCCGGCGAAAACGTGTTCATTGTTAAAAACGGCAAGCTCTACACGCCGGAACTGGCCTCCTGCCTGGAAGGCATCACCCGTGACAGCGTGATCACGCTGGCCGGTGAACTGGGCATCCCGGTCGAGCAAAAACGCATTACGCGTGACGAAGTCTATTGCGCCGATGAAGCCTTTTTCACCGGTACCGCCGCTGAGGTTACGCCAATCCGTGAGCTGGATAACCGCAAGATCGGCATCGGCAGCCGTGGCCCGGTGACCGAACGCATCCAGTCGGCCTACTTTGATGCCGTAAACGGCCGCAATCCGAAGCACGAAGACTGGCTAAGCTTTATCTGACCCCCCCATACTGACGAGATCCGGACCATGAACGCACCGCTTGAGAAAACCCTGTCGGAAACTGCCATTACCGTTACCGCCGCTGATCTGCCGCTGCACTGCCCGCCTAGAGGAACCCAGTTGTGGTCGGGGCATCCGCGTGTATTTCTGGATGTCTTGAAAACGGGTGATGTTGCTTGTCCGTACTGCGGCACCCAATACACGTTTGCTGGTGACAAGCCACACGCGCATTAATCGTTCATTACCCGCGGGCAGGCTGCTACCCACATGAATGCCGTCTCCCTGCTCGTTGCGCCCGCCTGGGTGGGCGATGCCGTGATGAGCGAACCGCTCATACGGCGCATCGCGGCGCACGACCAGAAACCTGTTGATGTCTTAGCCCCCCCCTGGGTCGCACCGGTTTTTGAGCGGATGCCCAGCGTCGGCCGGATCATCCCGGCACCCTTTGCCCATGGCAAACTGGATCTCGGCGCCCGCTGGCATCTTGGCCGACAACTCAGCGATCACGGCTATCGCAGTGCCTATGTACTGCCTAATTCACTTAAGTCCGCTTTAGCTGTAGCCTTTGCGGGCATCCCCAACCGCATTGGTTTTACCGGCGAATGCCGATATGGATTCCTGAATCATCGCCAACGGCTTGATAAGCAGGCACTCCCCCGGATGGTCGACCGGTTTCTGGCCTTGGGACCCAAAACGGGCGGAACCGTGACTGCAGATACCACACCACAGCTGCGCGCCGCCCCCGGCGCTTTCGAAGGCCTGTGTCACCGTCTGGGGTTGGTTCGTAATGAACGTTTGGCGGTGCTGTGCCCCGGGGCCGAATATGGCCCGGCCAAGCGCTGGCCGGAATCTCATTTTGCGGCGGTTGCCCGCGCGCTGGCCGATGCCGGATGGACGGTCTGGATTATTGGCTCTCACAAAGACGAAGCAATGGGTGCGGCCATCCACGACCTGAGCGGAGGCGCCGCAATCAATCTCTGCGGGCGAACACAGCTCGCCGATGCGATTGATCTCCTGAGCGGCGCCGATGTGGTTGTGACCAACGACTCCGGGCTGATGCATGTGGCGGCCGCACTGGATCGGCCGCTGGTTGCCCTGTACGGCTCATCATCGCCAGAGTTCACACCACCGCTAGCTCGGCACGTGGCGATCCTGCAACACCCTGTGCCTTGCAGCCCCTGCTTTGCGCGCACTTGCCGCTTCGGCCATCTGGATTGCCTGACGCACCTGGAACCGAGCCAGGTGCTTGAAGCCATCCGGTCTTTCGATCTCTGACCCCACCTCAGGACTTCGCCATGAGCCTGCCGCCGCCCACTGCCCCGGTTCCGAATTTTGCTACGCCCGATGAAGCCGAGCAGGGCTTCTACCAGAGCGTTACGCAGGCTAACCTAGATGCCCTGATGGCGATCTGGGCCGATGAGGATGAGATCGTGTGTATCGATCCGGATGGTCGACGTGCCGCCGGACATGCGGCTATCCGCCAGGGGTGGCAGGCCATCTTTTCCGGATGCCATCACCTGGAAATCGAAGTCACCAACATCATGCGCTGGCAAAGTGGGCTAGTCGCCATTCACCTGGTTCAGGAAAGCGTGACGATGTTTAGCGTGCCGGAAGCGCTTACCGATACCGAGCACCCGAATGCACTGGTCAAGCGTAACGGCGTCACGACCGCCATGAATGTGTATGTTCGCGGTGGCAATGGCTGGCGGCTGGTTTGCCATCAGGCAACAGCACAACTGGCATCGATCGAGGCTCAGGCTGCCGCGGCGGCCCACACGCTGCACTAGGCATGTTGCCGCTTGCGCCCTACCAGCCACCATTCTGGCTGTTCAACGGACACCTGCAAACCCTCTGGCCCGTCTGGAAAACCCTGCGCTTGCCACCCATCGCTTGGCCGCGTGAGCGTTGGCTAACGCCCGACAACGATTTCATTGATGTTGACTGCATCCATGCCGGTGACGTCGATGCCCCCGTTGTTGTACTGTTTCATGGGCTAGAAGGGAATTCCCAATCCCATTACGCCCGCATCATGGCCAGGGTGCTGGAACAAGCCGGCTGGACAGGCTATGTCCCGCACTTCCGCGGCTGTAGCGGCGAACTAAACCAAAAACCCCGTGCTTACCACTCCGGTGATTCGACTGAAATCGACTGGATCCTGCGCCGCTTCCGCAGCCTGTATCCAGATCGGTTGATCTGTGCCGCGGGCGTCTCCCTCGGTGGTAATGCGCTGATGAAGTGGCTGGGGGAACAGGGGGAAGCTGCCGCGCAGGTGATCGATGCAGCGGCGGCAATCTCACCGCCCATGGATGTGGCCGCATGTGGGGCCTGGCTGGATCAGGGCGCGAACCGGCAGGTGTATACCCAGCACTTTCTGCGCACCATGAAAACCCAGAGCGAAGCCCGGCTGGCTCATTTCCCTGATCTCTTTGATGCACACCGTATGCGTCAGGCAACTACCCTTCGCGAATTTGACGATTGCGTGACCGCGCCCCTACATGGCTTTGCCGGGGTTGACGACTACTGGCGCCGCGCATCAGCCTTGCCGCTGCTGGGTGACATCCGCCTCCCCACCTTACTGCTGATGCCGCGTAACGACCCCTTTTTACCTGACAGCTGCTACCCGGATCCAACACAGTGCCCACCATCGGTCACCCTGGAAACGCCTGCTGCCGGTGGGCATGTAGGCTTCAGCGGCGGCCGGGGGCCGGACAAGGATCTGTGGCTGCCCACCCGTATAATTCACTTTTTTGCAGACACCCTCGGATTAACGCTCTCCCGCGCCGAATCCCCCTAACGAGAAAACCATGTCACGTTTCGCCATTCCTGCCCTGCCCGCCTCAATTTTCAAAGCCTACGATATCCGTGGCATTGTCGATGACACACTCACACCCGAGGTGGTCCGTGCTGTGGGTCTGGGCCTCGGTACGCTGGCCCGCGAACAGGGCGTCAAGGCCATTGCGGTCGGGCGTGATGGCCGCTTGTCGGGCCCGAGCCTATCAAAAGCCTTACAGGAGGGTATTATCGCCGCCGGGGTCGATGCCATTGATGTGGGTTGCGTCCCAACACCGGTGACGTACTTTGCCGGTTTTCAGCTGGAAACCTATTCCTGTGTCTCCGTGACCGGAAGCCATAACCCGCCCGACTACAACGGCCTCAAGATGGTGATCGCCGGCAATACGCTGGCAGGGGATGCGATTCAGGCGTTGAAACAGCGTATCGAAGCCGGTGATGTGCATTGGGCAGACCAACCGGGGCAGATGAAAACTGCGGACGTGAAATCTGCCTATCTCGACCATATCGTGGGTGATGTAAAGCTTGCACGCCCGATGACGATTGCCGTGGACTGCGGCAATGGTGTGGCCGGTGAGCTGGCGCCGGAATTGTTCAAACGCATGGGCTGCAAGGTCATCCCCATGTATTGCGAGATTGATGGCACCTTCCCGAACCATCACCCGGATCCGTCAAAACCCGAGAACCTCGAAGACCTCGTCGCCGAGCTGAAGAAGACCGATGCCGAGATCGGCCTGGCCTTTGATGGCGATGGTGACCGCCTGGGTGTGGTGACTAAAGATGGCGAAGTGATTTTTCCGGATCGCCAGATGATGCTGTTTGCCCAGGACGTGCTGTCGCGCTGCCCGGGCGCCCCGATTATTTTTGACGTCAAGTGCTCACGTCTGCTCGGCGATGCCATTCGTGCTGCCGGTGGCCAACCGCTGATGTGGAAAACCGGCCATGCATTGATCAAAGCCAAGCTCAAGGAAACCGGTGCCCCGCTGGCCGGCGAGATGAGTGGGCACGTGTTCTTCAAGGAACGCTGGTTCGGTTTTGATGATGGTCTGTACACCGGTGCCCGTCTGCTCGAAATTCTGTCGCGCTCTGCTGACGCCAACCCGGTGCTCAAGAACCTGCCCAACAGTCAGAGCACCCCGGAACTCAACATCAGCATGAAAGAAGGCGAACCGCATGCCCTGATGGCCGAACTGGCCGTCGCACCCGACTTCCCGGGTGCGCGTGACGTGATCACCATTGATGGCTTGCGTGTCGAATACGCCGATGGCTTTGGTCTGGCCCGCCCGTCGAACACGACGCCGGTGGTGGTACTGCGTTTTGAAGCCGACACACCGGAAGCGCTCGCCCGCATTCAGGGTGAATTCCGCCGCGTCCTTAACAAGGCTCGGCCCGAACTGAAACTACCCTTCTGATCTCTGTGGTGCTTACTTACCGCTCAGGCTGCGACGGTTGTAGTCTTTATCACCGGGTTTGATACAACGCCCGACACCGAACAAGCCGCCCTGGGTGCCTGCAGGGCAGCCCTTGTTTTCCGGAAACGTGTCTGCAACCTTTTTAGCCTCGGCGGCTTTAACGGTGTTCACATATTCCCAACGGCCATTGGGAAACAACAGCACGTCTTCGCCGCTGGCTGTTTTTCCGGCGATCGGCGTTCTGTCCGGCGCATCCGTCGTATCGGCATAAGCCTGCTGTCCCACCAGGGCCAGCAGGCCAATCACCAGAAAACCCCGCATCTGCATCCTAGCGCCCAGCCACCCAGGCACTGACCGAGGCCAGTGCATTGGCCAGATTGGCCGGCTGCGTGCCGCCCGCCTGCGCCATATCGGCACGGCCACCGCCCTTGCCGCCAACCTGCGAGGCCACATGGTTGACCAACTCGCCCGCCTTGAAGCGGCCGACCAGATCTGACGTGACACCGGCAATCAGCGACACCTTGTCGCCCTCGGCCACACCCAGCACAACCACACCCGACTTGAGCTGATCTTTCAGTTGATCCAGCGTTTCTCGCAACGCCGATCCACTGACGCCATCCAGCTTGACTGACAACACGGCGACCCCATTCACCTGTTCGGCCTTGCTGGCCAGATCTCCCCCTTGTGCCGCGGCCAGCTTAGACTGCAGCCGGTTGACTTCTTTTTCCTGGGCTTTCTGTGCTTCGAGCAGACCATGGATACGGGACGGCAATTCGGCCGGCTTGCACTTCACCAGACCGGCCACTTCATTCAGCGCCTGACGGCGGAACTGCACAGCAGCAAGGGCATAGTCACCAGTCAATGCCTCGACCCGACGGACGCCTGCGGCAACGCCGGACTCCGACAGAATCGTGAACAGGCCAATATCACCCGTGCGCGACACGTGCGTACCACCGCACAGCTCACGCGAGGTGCCAATATCCAGCACGCGTACGCTATCGCCATACTTCTCACCGAAGAGCATCATGGCGCCCAGTTTCTGGGCGTCTTCGATGGCCATTTCGCGTGCCTCAGTCGGCAGATTGCGCATGATCTCGCGGTTGACGATATCTTCCACGGCACAAATCTGTTCCAGCGTCATCGGCGCATTGTGCGCAAAATCGAAACGGGTTTTTTCCGCATCAACCAGAGAGCCCTTCTGCTGGACGTGGTCGCCCAGAACTTCGCGCAAAGCCTTATGCATCAGGTGCGTTGCCGAGTGATTACGCATGGTGCGCTCACGATCGACTACATTGACGCGCGCATCAACGGTGTTACCCACGCTGAGTGACCCCTGGCGCAACGTGCCATGGTGACCAAACACCTGCGCCTGAATCTTCTGGGTGTCTTCAACGAGGAACTCGCCGTGGACAGAGGTCAGCACACCATCATCACCCACCTGACCACCCGACTCAGCATAGAACGGCGTCTTGTCGAGCACGACCACACCGGATTCGCCTGCCGCAAGCGTATTCACCGCCACGCCATCCTTGTAAAGTGCAATGATGGTGGATTCGGTGGCAAGTAACGCATAACCTTCGAACCGGGTCGCAGGGCCTTCATAGGCCAGTGCCGCAGCCATGGTGAACTTACCGGCCGCACGGGCCTGCTCGCGTTGACGCGTCATGGCCGCATCAAAAGCCGCTTCATCAACGCTATAACCACGTTCACGGCAGACGTCTGCTGTCAGATCCAGCGGAAAGCCATAGGTGTCGTGCAGCTTGAACGCGGTCTCGCCATCCAGCACGCCGCCTTCTGGCAAACCGGCCAGGGCACTGTCGAGAATTTCCATACCGTGCGCAATGGTCTCGAAGAAACGCTCCTCTTCAAGACGCAGAATATCGGTAACACGCTGCTCGGCTCGTGCCAACTCGGGATAGGCCTCACCCATTTCCGCCACCAGGGCGCCCACCAACGTATTAAAGAACGGGGTACGTGCGCCCAGCTTGTAACCATGACGGATGGCACGGCGCACGATCCGGCGCAGCACATAGCCGCGGCCTTCGTTACCGGGAATGACGCCATCGACGATGAGGAACGCGCAAGCGCGAATATGGTCCGCAATCACCTTCAGTGAAGCTGCATCCAGGGTCGCTTCGCCACCCGACTTGATAACGGCCTTTTGCGCCGCTGTAATCAGGTGCTGAAATAGATCGATTTCGTAGTTGCTATGAACATGCTGGAGTACGGCGGCAATCCGCTCCAACCCCATGCCCGTATCCACACACGGCCGCGGCAGCGGATGCAGCACCCCGGCTTCATCCCGGTTGTATTGCATGAAAACCAGGTTCCAGATCTCGATGTAACGGTCGCCGTCTTCTTCCGGCGACCCCGGGGGGCCACCCCAGATATCCGGGCCGTGGTCATAGAAAATTTCGGTACAGGGGCCACAGGGGCCGGTATCGGCCATTTGCCAGAAGTTATCCGAGGCGTAACGCGCGCCCTTGTTGTCGCCAATGCGGATGATGCGGTCGGTCGGTACGCCAACTTCCTTCGACCAGATGTCGTAGGCCTCGTCATCTTCCTGATAGACCGTGACCCACAGCTTCTCTTTGGGAAGACCATAAACACCGGTCAGCAGCTCCCAGGCAAAGTTGATGGCATCTCGCTTGAAGTAGTCACCAAAGCTGAAGTTGCCCAGCATTTCAAAGAAGGTGTGGTGCCGCGCCGTATACCCCACATTCTCCAGATCGTTGTGCTTACCACCGGCACGCACGCTACGTTGCGAGGACGTCGCACGGGTGTACGGGCGCTTATCCTGACCGAGGAACACGTCCTTGAACTGCACCATGCCTGAGTTGGTAAAGAGCAGCGTGGGATCGTTGCCCGGCACCAGAGAACTGGACGGCACAATGGTGTGGCCTTTGGATTCGAAGAAACGGAGAAACTTGTTCCGGATTTCGGCGCTATTCATAACAGGTGATCCTAGTGCGAAGCTAAACAGTCGAAGCAGAAAACGTGGGCGTCAGATGACACGGATTACTTACGGCCCTTCTTTTTGGTGGTTGCTACGGTCGGCAACGGCTCATAGACCGACTGACCACGCGCAACCGCGCTGTCGAGCGCAGTCTTGGCCGACTTCTTACCCATAAAGACAGCATCCATTTCTTCGTTCACGATCTGACGGAGTTTCGGGTTAAACGAAATCCAGCCAACAGTAGCACCTGGCGCACCGGCCTTCATCACGTTGGCCAGTCCCTGATCCTGTGCCTGCAGATCATCACGCAGCAACTTACTCTGGGCACCGGCCTGAGCAGCAGGAGTCAGCGGCAGGAAGCCGGCCTGACGGGCGATGGCCAGCTGGGTTTGCGGGGTTAGGGCGAACTCCAGAAACTTGGCGGCGGCTTTGTATTCATCCTTACTGTGGCCCTGGCCTACCCAGATTGCACCGCCCGAAGCCAGCGTATTGAAAGGCGCGCCCGTGTTGTCATCAATGATGGGCAGCGAGGTGACGCCATACTCAAACTTGTTCGATGCCTGCAGCTCGGACACCATCTCGCCGTTGGTGGTAATCATGGCACACTCGCCATTCACGAAATGCGCGTCGGCTTCATTGTTGAAGCCAAAGCTGGTGAAGTATTCGGTTTTGTACCAGGAGGTCAGACGCGCCAGATGGCGGACCTGAATCAGGGTATTGAATGCCAGCTTGCCGTCGGTCCCTACTGTCGGCGAACCGGCCCAGGCCGAGACGTTATCAATATGAACCCACACCGGCCATGAGGTCGTATAGGAGCAACGTGCTTTCAGCTTGCCGGAGATGTCCTGAACTTCTTCCCAGGTCTTGGGCGGCTTATTCGGATCCAAACCCGACTCCTTGAACAGTTCCTTGTTCCAGAAAAGCATCGGGGTGGTAAAAGCGACCGGCAGCGCCTGAATCTGGTTATTCACCGTCACCGAGTTACGCAGCGGTTCGGCAATCGACTTCAGATTGAACTTGATCTTGTTGTCGGCCAGCAGTTTTTCGACAGCCACGTAGGCATCCGGCTTGGTCAGATACTGGGCCAGATCGGCGCGCGTTGCCAGATTGAGCACCGACGGCTTACCGTTGGGCGCACGTTTGACGAGGCGGATCTCGACATCCTTGTTGCTCACGTTAAAGCCATTCACCAGCTTTTCCAGTTCACGGGCGTGATGATCGTTCAACTGATGCGCCATGGTGAGTTCGGTCTTTGCGAACGCCATGGCCGATGCGGCCATCAAGGTACATGCCACTAAGGTACGAACCGGAGTGCAGGAATAGCCAGTCGGACGATGCGAAATCATAGAAACGCCTCTTGTGAGATTCAATCGGTGGTTTTAACAGGTGCTCACGTTCTCCCATGCCGGATAACAGCCCGGAAAAACGTTCCAAAACCCTGAATTATACGGATTTAATGCCGGTTTCTGGAGTTTGCGCTGTGTATAATCGGCCCATGACTGAATTGAATGCGGCACCGGGCACAGACGCCCTGCCAGATACACCCGAAAGCGACAAGCCTGCCACCCCGACCTTTGCCGAATTAGGGCTGGATCCGGCCATCATGCGCGCCATTGCCGAAACGGGTTACACCACCCCCACACCGATCCAGGCAGCGGCTATTCCAACCGTTATTCGTGGCGCCGACCTCAAGGCCTGTGCCCAGACGGGTACCGGCAAAACGGCGGCCTTCAGCCTGCCGCTACTTCAACGGCTGCTACCGCATGCCAATAGCAGCACATCGCCGGCCAAGCACCCGGTCCGGGCACTGATTCTCACGCCGACCCGTGAGCTGGCGATACAGGTTTACGACAATCTCAAAACCTACGGCAAACATCTGCCCTATCGTATTGCCTGCGTCTACGGCGGCACTGACATCAAGCCGCAGATCGCCGAACTCAAACTGGGAGTCGAGTTTCTGGTCGCCACACCGGGTCGTTTCCTCGACCTGGTCGAACAAAAGGCGCTTAACCTGCAATCCGTGCAGGCCATCGTCCTCGACGAAGCCGACCGCATGCTGGACATGGGGTTTATTCCCGATGTGCAACGCATTCTGAATCTGTTGCCCAAAACTCGGCAGGGCCTGCTGTTCTCGGCGACCTTCTCGACCGAAATCCAGAAGCTGGCCGATACGATGCTGCAGAACCCCGAGTTCATTGAGGTCGCGCGACGCAACAGCGTGTCGGAAACCATTACACACCAGGTTCACCCGGTGGCTGAACACCGCAAGCTACCCTTGCTGGTAAACCTGCTACGCACGGGGGCTATGCCGCAGGCACTGGTATTTGTGCGCACCAAGCAAGGCTGCGGCCGACTGGCACGCGCCCTGGGCCATGCCGGCATCAAGGCCGATGCAATTCACGGCGACAAATCCCAGTCGGAGCGCATGAAAGCGCTCAACGCTTTCAAGAATGGTGAAATCCAGACGCTGGTGGCCACCGACGTGGCTGCCCGGGGTATCGACATCGAAGAGCTTCCCTATGTCGTTAACTACGAACTGCCGCATACGCCCGAAGACTACGTGCACCGTATTGGTCGTACGGGACGCGCCGGCAATCTGGGTAACGCCATCTCTCTGGTCTGCGCCGACGAAACGCCCTACCTGGCCGATATTGAAAAACTGATCAAGAAAGCCGTGACTCAGAGTATCGTTCCCGGCTTCGAACCCGAAGACGACTGGTGCTACCCACCCTCGGGTAAAAAGCGGGATCGCAGCGCGCTGAACTCCCAACGCACTCAGGAGAAACCGACCCGTACATCCGACCGCCGTGACGGCGAAGGCCGACGTGATCGAGACGCAGATCGTGGCCGACGGGGTGATCGCCATGAACATCATCGTAGCGAACGGACACGCTCAATCAACGCAGTGAATACCTATACTCCGCCAAGGCTCAGCACTGTGGCGGCCGATGGGTTTGACTTCAATAAACCTTATGAATCGGCCCCTGCGGCGGCAGATATCGCCACGACCGGTGTCTTGCCAACCCGGGCGACCCCCTCACCTTCGCGTCGACCGGCTCGCCCGGTTGCCGCGCTACTCGGCGGCCTCAAAAAGAATCCAACTCCCTAAGGAGCGCATACCATGGGCAATCGACTCAGCAAAATCGTTACCCGCACGGGCGATGGTGGCACCACCGGTCTTGGCGATGGTTCACGCGTTGGCAAAGACAGCCCGCGGATCGATACCCTGGGAGAGATTGATGAGCTCAACTCGGCGATTGGCGTGTTGCTGGCCGAGGATTTTCCGGCAAGCTGTGCCGGCGTGCGCAACGCCTTACTGACCGTTCAGGACCAGCTGTTTGATCTGGGGGGTGAGATCTGCATTCCGGGCCACAAGAGTATTGGCGACGACCACGTTGCCCAGCTTGAAGCCTGGGCCAACGAGTACAACAGCCAACTGACGCCGCTCAAGGAATTCATCCTGCCCGGGGGCACCCGTGCAGCCGCTCTGGCCCATCTCGCCCGCACCATCTGTCGTCGTGCCGAGCGGTCAATCGTCCACCTGGGACATAACGAAGCTGTTTCCGATCACGCCCGCCAGTATCTGAACCGTTTATCAGACCTGCTCTTCGTGATCGGTCGGACTTTAAATCATGCCGGTGGCAACGGCGACATCCTCTGGAAAAACGGCCGCAATAAATAACCCTGGCGGTTATTTATCGGCCAGGACCAGACGGCGCTGACGAACCCCTTCGGCCAACTGGTCAAGCAGTTTGATACTGTCGTCCCAATTGATGCAGGCATCCGTAATGCTCTGACCATACGTCAGCGGCTTACCTGCCACCAGATCCTGACGGCCCGCGTTGATGTGCGACTCGACCATCACGCCCATGATGCGTTCTTCACCCGCTGCCAGCTGTGCAGCAACATCCGTCGATACTTCCATCTGACGCTGATATTCCTTACGGCTGTTACCGTGCGAAAAGTCGATCATCACGCGCGCCGGAATACCCGCTTTGGCCATCTCGGTACAGGCGGCATCCACGCTGGCAGCATCGTAATTAGGCTCTTTGCCGCCACGCAGAATGACATGACAATCTTCATTGCCCACGGTCTGCACGATGGCCGCGTGGCCCGACTTGGTGACCGACAGAAAGTGGTGCGGCGACTGTGCTGAACGAATGGCGTCCATGGCAATGCGGATATTGCCATCGGTACCGTTCTTGAAACCGACAGGGCACGACAGACCCGAAGCCAGCTCACGGTGAACCTGCGATTCGGTTGTGCGCGCACCGATGGCACCCCAGCTGATCAGATCCGCCACATACTGCGGCGTGATCATATCGAGGAACTCGGTGGCACAGGGTAAACCGATGGTATTGACGTCAAGCAGCAGCTTGCGGGCACGACGCAGGCCTTCGTTAATGTCGAAGCTGTTATCCAGATGCGGATCGTTGATCAAACCCTTCCAGCCCACCGTGGTACGCGGCTTTTCAAAATAGACCCGCATCACGATCAGCAGATCGTCCGACAGGCGCTCGGCCTCGACGGCCAGACGGCGTGCATAATCCAGCGCCGCTTCGTTATCGTGCACCGAGCAGGGGCCGATCACTACGACCAGACGGTCATCGGCGCCGTGCAGTACACGGTGGATGCCTTGCCGGGCCGCCGTGACACGCTGGGCCACCGCGGCGCTGACCGGAAAGGCGTCCAGTACATGCGCTGGCGGCGCGAGTTCACTGATCGCGGCAATCCGGACATCATCCGTGGTGGATTTAGCGCTCTGCTGCTTCACGGTTTCACTCATGATGACCTCACACACCTTCCTGCGGGCTGAGCTTGGCAGGTTCGTTATGCAAACGGTTCAATGCGTTCAGGTACGCCTTGACCGAGGCAATGACGATATCGGTGTCGGCACCGCTACCGTTGACCACGCGCCCCCCCTTGGCCAGGCGCACCGTCACATCACCCTGGGCATCGGTGCCCGAGGTAATGTTGTTGACCGAGTAAAGCAACAGTTCGCTGCCGCTGTTAAGCACCGACTCGATGGCTTTGAAGGTGGCATCGACCGGGCCGGAGCCGGTGGCTTCGCCCTTCTTCTCCTCCCCACCCACCGAAAGGGTCAATCGGGCGCGCGGGACCTCGCCGGTCTCTGAATTGACTTGCGAGTAATTGAGCTTGTAATACTCGACTTCCGGCGTCACAGCCTCATGGGACAAAAGCGCCTGGAGGTCTTCGTCAAAGATCTCGTGCTTCTTATCGGCTAATTCCTTGAACTTAGCAAAGGCGGCGTTGAGCGCTTCTTCGCTGTCGAGCACGACACCGAGTTCACTTAAACGCGACTTGAATGCGTTGCGGCCAGAGTGTTTACCGAGCACCAGCTTGTTCTGCGTCCAGCCCACGTCTTCTGCACGCATGATCTCGTAGGTTTCGCGGTGCTTCAGTACGCCATCCTGGTGAATACCGGATTCATGGGCAAAGGCATTGGCACCCACAATGGCCTTGTTCGGCTGTACCGGGTAACCGGTGATCTGCGAAATCAGCTTCGAGGCCGGCACGATCTGGGTCGTGTCGATTCGGGTTTCTACCGGGAAGATATCGGCTCGTGTGCGCACGGCCATGACAACCTCTTCCAGCGAGGCATTACCGGCACGCTCACCGAGGCCATTGACCGTACATTCGACCTGGCGTGCACCCGCCATCACCGCCGACAACGAGTTGGCCACGGCAAGACCCAGGTCGTTATGACAGTGCACTGACCAGACGACCTTGTCCGAACCCGGCACACGCTCAATCAGCTGACGGATAATCTCACCATACTGGCTGGGCAGGGTATAACCCACCGTGTCCGGCACGTTGAGCGTTTTGGCGCCTGCCTTGATGACGGCTTCGAATACGCGACAGAGGAAATCGATGTCCGAGCGGCCAGCATCTTCTGCCGAGAACTCCACATCGTCGGTGTACTGGCGGGCCCAGCCAATCGCCTTGACGGCCTGCTCGACCACCTGATCCGGCGTCATACGGAGCTTCTTTTCCATATGGATCGGGCTGGTCGCAATAAAGGTGTG
>JBFYKG010000007.1:0-30343 GCA_041311015.1 Rhodocyclaceae bacterium
GTTGTGATGTTCTCAACGCATGGTCTGGTACCGGGTGATCTCGATGGGCTGACCCAACCAGCGCTTGCGATGTCGAGTCCATTGGTGACCGGCGAGAAGCAGGGCGACGGCCTCCTCAAAATGGATCAGGTACTCAATCTCAAGCTTAATGCCGATTGGGTGGTCCTGTCGGCCTGTAATACCGCGGCCGGTTCTGGCCGGGATACGGAAGCCGTATCCGGACTGGGACGTGCTTTCTTCTACGCGGGTGCCAGAGCGATGCTGGTCTCCAACTGGCCTGTAGATACCGTGTCATCGCGGATTCTGATGGTCGATCTCTTCAAGCGCCAGCAGGAGAAAAAGATTGGCAAGCCCGAAGCGCTGCGTCAATCCGAACTCGAACTTGCCGACAAGGGCGGCACTTCGGGATATGCTTATGCCCATCCGTTGTTCTGGGCACCATTTGTTGTGATTGGGGATTAGAGATGACCACAAACGTACGTGGGTATGTATCGGCGGCAATTATGGCACTGGGGCTAATATCTATCGGTGTCAGTGCAGCACCTTTGATTACGCCTAAAGAGGCCAAGTTGCCAGATGCCGGGGGTAGTCTCAATACGCGCGGTATATCCCGAGGCCCAGCGATCAAAGTGGTTTCGCCTGAAACTGGTGCATCGACGAGTGGGCCCTTCGAGTTCAAAGTAGATTTTGAGCCCAGAGGGGGCGCGACGATTGATAAATCCTCGATCAAGGTGATCTACATGAAGTCACCTGTCGTGGATCTAACGCCAAGAATCAAAAGTGCACTGACCGATAATGGTTTCGATTTGAAGAACGCTGAGATCCCACCGGGTGAGCATCAGATCAAAATTACGGTCAAAGATTCTGATGGTCGCGAGACATCAACGACTACGACGCTGATTGGCGCCAAATGAAGTGCCCCTATTGTTTGAGTGATGTTGCTGATGAGGCGCTGGCGTGCCCGCATTGCACGAAGGATCTCTATCTTTTTAAGCCCATGATGCAACGGGTCGCCGATCTGGAGGCTCAACTCAGTGCATTGCCTGAGCGTCAGGTTTTAGCGCAACGGGTTTCGCAGCTTGAGAGCATGCTGGCCCAGCAGGCGATGTCGGGTAGCGCGCAGGGCAATATGGGCATCACTGGTAATTTCAGAAACCTGCTGGTCTTTCTGATCTTGCCGCTGGTCTTGTTGCTCTTGGGGCATGGGCTGATCACGATCGTCTATGACACCAAGTTGCTCTACTTGCGTTTGATCTCTATCGCGATCCCAGCCGTCTTTGGTTATGCCCTGATGAGCTCAGGGCCGCATAAATTGCTGCCCTGGTTTCTGGTTTCCGCCGTATTGGCGTTGTTATCCGTGATTGGCATGAGTTACATGACGCACCTGGTCGATGGTACGGCGGTGATGCCGCAGAATGCGTTTGAGTGGCGCGAGTTTCTTGAGTACGGCATCAGTATCAGCAGTAGCTTTCTAGCGGGAATGATTCTTGGCCGTGCGGCCTATATCAAGCATCATCGACTGATCTCGACGGCAATTGGGGGGGCTTACGCTGCGCTGGTTGCTTCAACCGGCCGCGATAAGCTGGATGCACAGGGTGCCTTTAAATTGATGAAGGCGCTTAATGATCACATCAGTACCATCATGGCGCTAGGATCTACGGCTCTGTCCGTTTACACCGGCCTTAAAGGCATCGTTGGTTAGCTTTAAACAAAAAGCCCCGGAGATTAACCTCCGGGGCTTTTGTAGGGTGTTGTGCTAACGATTAGCCGCAGGTTCCCACGGCACCGCAGGCGGTACAGAAGTCACAACCATCTTTTCTAATCATGGTTGTGTTGCCGCACTCGCTGCACAGCTTGCCTTGAACCGGCTTGACGGCGCCTTCTTCAGTCGGTGCCTGCAGGATACCCATCTGCTTTACCGGGAAGCCGTTCTCATCCAGGATGCCCAGCATGTTGTAGCGGTGCAGGATGAGGTGAGCCAGGTAGGCAATCGTTGAAGGGTAGGTCTGCTGCTTGCGTGAGCCCGGTACGAAGGCCAGCATATCGCCCAGGGGTTCCGGGTAGTCGAGCAGCTTGCGCAGCTTCATGCCGATCCAGGCCGGGTCAATGACGCGCATGTCGGTGGACAGCAGCTTCGACAGACCATCGAGGGCGCGCGGGTAGTTGCCCGACAGCCACATCGAGTACGGGCGGCTCACGCCATCCGGCAGGGTGATTTCCTTCAGGCCCAGCACGAAGTCTTCACCGGTGTTCGGGTTGAAGATGTCGACGGTCCACGACAGGGTGCCGTCGGTACCGGTCTTCGGTTCTTTCGGGCTCATCAGGGCGTCGAACAGCGGGGTTGGGAGATCCTGCTTGAACCAGTCCAGTTGTTCGATGCGGAAGCGGACGAGCTGGGCGAAGGCCGAGACAGACGACGACATCAGCTGACGCTCGCCGTTGGGCGGGAAGGGCATGTCAAACGATTCGCCGGCCGACGGGGTGTTCGACAGTGAGTCCAGCTTGATCTTCAGCCAGGCCGGGTCGTTGGCGCGCATGTCCATCGACAGGGTCTTGGCAACCGCACCCAGGCCACGGGGTTGATCCGGGCCATTGACCCAGACTTCGAACGGCCACTTCTTGGCTTCCTGTTCCACGTGACCCACGAAGATGGCGAACTTGCCGAACGGCGCGTCGATCATGTAGGTCCAGGCCATGTTGCCTTCCGGCAGGTTCGGGCGGTTTGGCCAGCGCAGCGAAGAGAGCACCGGTGCCGGCAGATCCTTGATGTGCAGACGACGGTTGGCATCGCTGGTCACAAAGTCTTGCGGCTGCTTCTTCTCTTCTTCCTGCTTCGGCGTGTCGACCGACAGCACCGAGCCCAGCACGCTGTTCGGACGGTAGGTGGCCAGACCCTTGAGGCCGGCCTTCCAGGCTTGCATGTACAGATCCTGGAATTCTTCGTAGGGGTAGTCGGCCGGGACGTTCACCGTCTTCGAGATCGATGTATCGATGTACGGTGCAACGGCAGCCACCATGTCTTTGTGGGCCTTGGCCGACAGTTCCAGCGCGGTCACGAAGTAATCCGGCAGGTTGCTTACATCGCCGCCGAGGTGACGGTACAGACGCCAGGCGTGGTCTTCAACGGCGTATTCCTTGATGGTGCCATCGGCCATGCGCTTCTTACGGGTGTAGGTCCACGAGAAGGCCGGTTCGATGCCGTTCGAGGCATTGTCAGCAAAGGCCAGCGAGATGGTGCCGGTCGGGGCGATTGAGAGCAGGTGCGAGTTACGCAGACCATGCTTGCGGATCTCTGCTTTTACGTCATTCGGCAGACGCGAGGCAAAGTTACCGCCCGACAGATACAGCTCGGCGTTGAAGAGCGGGAAGGCGCCACGCTCTTTGGCCAGATCGACCGAGGTCATGTAGGCGGTGTCGCGCATGTACTCGGAAATCTTCGAGGCCATAGCCAGCGCATCCTGAGAGTCGTAACGCAGCTTGAGCATGTACAGGGCATCGCCCAGGCCGGTGAAACCGAGGCCAACGCGGCGCTTGTTCATGGCTTCCTGCTGCTGGTTCTGCAGCGGCCAGTGGGTGGCGTCCAGCACGTTGTCCAGCATACGGGTCGAGACTTTGACCACTTCGCCGAAGGCGGCGAAATCAAACTCGGCCTTGGTGCCAAACGGATCTTTGACGAAGTGGGTCAGGTCGATCGAGCCCAGGCAGCAGCAGCCGTACGGCGGCAGCGGCTGTTCGGCACATGGGTTGGTGGCTTCGATCAGCTCGCAGTAGTTGAGGTTGTTGTCCTTGTTCATGCGATCCAGGAACAGGATGCCCGGTTCTGCGTGGTCGTAGGTCGACTGCATCACCTGATCCCACAGGTCGCGGGCGCGCACCTTGCGGTAGACCCACAGACCATCTTCGCGCTGGAAGGCGCCTTCGGCCAGAATGTCTTCGTTCGGTTGTGCCACATGCACCAGTTCGACCATATCGTCGGCTTCAACGGCCTTCATGAACGGGTCAGTCACACCGATCGAGATGTTGAAGTTGGTCAGGTCGCCTTTGTCTTTGGCGTGGATGAACAGTTCGATATCCGGGTGGTCGCAACGCATCACACCCATCTGGGCGCCGCGGCGGGCGCCGGCCGATTCGACGGTTTCGCACGAGCGGTCGAATACCCGCATGTATGACACCGGACCCGAGGCGCGTGATTGCGTCCCTTTGACGCGGGCACCTTGCGGACGGATCGAGGAGAAGTCGTAACCGACGCCGCCACCGCGACGCATGGTCTCAGCAGCTTCGGCCAGCGCGGTGTAGATGCCCGGGCGGCCGTTAACGGTTTCAACGACCGAGTCACCCACCGGCTGCACGAAGCAGTTGATCAGCGTGGCTTGCAGGTCGGTACCGGCAGCCGAGTTGATGCGGCCAGCGGGCACGAAGCCATTTTCCTGGGCCCAGAGGAACTTGCTTTCCCACTTGGCGCGGTTCTTTTCGTCTTCAACCTTGGCCAGGGCACGGGCCACACGGGCGCGCACTTCGGCGATCGATTGTTCGTTACCCTTGGCGTACTTCTCGACCAGCACTTCAGCGCAAATCTCCTGCGCCGGTAGTGTGGCGCGAGCGCTGGCGGCGGTTTGCTGCACGTTTGTCTCAGTCGTCATTTGTTATGTCCTTGAGATGATCTTGTTGGGGTTTTTTCTGAAGAAAATTCGGGTGGGGCGCGTGATGGCCCGACCTCAGAAATTTACTACATCTAGTGGTCCTAGACAAACTTTTCACTAGATATAGTGTGTGCGTCAGGAATCAGGCCGGATAAGGCATTGCCGGAGCCGGGCTGTGCGAACCCTTGAAATATCAGTAAAAAAATTTTTATTGATCGTTTTGATGGCGTGGGTGTTGGCTTTGAAAATTTCGTCGGTGCGCGAAGCCCGCCACTGACATGTTTGTTGCATAGCAACACTGCGAAGCACTGGGGAGGTCGGGGCATACGCGGTCAGCATGCTAAAATTTGTGCACTTCTGAGTGAATTTTTTTGAAAAAACCTCAAAAAAACGTCACAAAATCAGCCTCCTTCGAACTCACTCGCGCTGGATCACCGCTATGTCCGGAAACACGATCGGTACCCTGTTTACTGTTACCTCGTTCGGCGAGTCGCACGGACCGGCCATTGGTTGTGTCGTTGATGGTTGTCCACCGGGATTGGTGCTGAGCGAAGCCGATATTCAGGCCGAGCTGGATCGCCGTAAACCAGGTACCTCGCGTCACGTCACACAGCGCCGCGAGCCGGATGAAGTGGAGATTCTCTCGGGCGTTTTCGAGGGCAAGACCACCGGCGCACCGATCGGACTGCTGATCCGCAATACCGATCAGCGCAGTAAGGATTACGGGAATATTGCCGAGCAGTTCCGCCCGGGTCATGCCGACTACACCTACTGGCAAAAGTACGGTATCCGCGATTACCGGGGTGGTGGCCGTTCGTCGGCGCGTGAAACGGCGGTACGTGTGGCGGCCGGTGCGATTGCCCGCAAATGGTTACACGAGCGCTATGGCATTACGATCCGCGGCTGGATGGATCAGCTGGGTCCGATCGTCATTCCTTTTGTGACGGCCGACGATATCGATCAGAATCCGTTCTTCGCGCCAAACAATGGCATCGTGCCCGAGCTCGAAGCCTATATGGATGCCCTGCGTAAGGATGGCGACTCGGTGGGTGGCGGCATTACCGTGGCCGCCACGGGTGTGCCACCGGGTTGGGGTGAGCCGGTCTACGATCGTTTCGATGCCGATCTGGCGCATGCCCTGATGGGGATCAACGCGGTGAAGGGCGTTGAGATCGGTGCCGGTTTTGCGTCCATCGCCCAGCGCGGAACTGAACACGGCGACGAGATGACCCCGCAGGGTTTCCTCAGCAATAACGCCGGTGGCGTGCTGGGGGGGATTACGACCGGGCAGGATATCGTGGCCCGGATTGCGATTAAGCCGACATCAAGCATCCGCACCCCGCGTCGCAGTATCAATATCCGCAATGAAGACGTGATGGTGGAAACGCTGGGTCGGCATGACCCGTGTGTGGCGATTCGTGCAACGCCTATCGCCGAAGCCATGCTGGCGATTGTGTTGATGGATCACGCGCTGCGTCACCGAGCGCAGTGTGGCGATGTCGATTCGGGTTTGCCGAATGTGCCTTCACGGGCACCGGGGGCCTAAACGGTCGCCTTGCCCATTTCCAATTTCCCGCTGATTTAATCCGCACCTTGCAATGACCGCACATCCGCTTCCGTACTGGCGGTTGTCGTTCTACTATTTTTTCTATTTCGCGTTTATCGGCGTTTTTTCGCCGTACTTCACGCTGTACCTGCAATCCTTGCAGATCAGTGCCGCTGATATTGCGTTGCTGATGTCGCAGATGCAGCTGATGCGTCTGGTCGCACCGGCCTTCTGGGGCTGGTTGGCCGACCGGCGGGGTCGTCGTGTCGATATCGTTCGCTTATCGGCCCTGTGCGCCTGCATTGGCTTTACCGGGTTTTTCCTTACTGATAATTTCGTTCAGCTCTTCATCCCGATGACGCTGATGGCGTTCTTCTGGAGCGCCGCGTTACCGCTGGTCGAGAGTCTGACCTTCGCGCATCTGGCCGACGAGTCGCATCGTTACAGCCGTATACGCGTCTGGGGCTCGGTGGGGTTCATCGTTGCGGTGCTGCTCGGTGGTGCGCTGCTCGACCATCTGCCCATCGGTGATGTGCCCGCAATGGTCTTTGTGGTGCTGCTCGGCATTCTGGCCATGGCGTTTCAGTTGCCCGAAGGACGGCGTGCGCCCTCAGTAACGGCGCAGGGTGCCGCGACCGTATCGCCCGCCGATAACCTGCCGATGGCGACACTCCGTTCCGTTCTGGCCGACCAGCAGGTCTGGATGCTGCTGCTGGCCTGTTTCCTGATGTCATCGGCGCACGGGGTGTACTACGTCTTCTACTCGATCCACCTGGATGATCTGGGCTACAGCAAGGGGATGATCGGGTTGCTCTGGTCGCTGGGTGTGCTGGTCGAAATTGGCCTGTTCATGGTGATGTCACCCCTGATGAAACGCTACAGCCTCCGAAGTCTCTTGCTGGCGACCTATGCAACGGCTGTGGTCCGATTTTTGATGATCGGCTGGTGTGCCGAATCACTGCTGCTCTTATTGCTCGCCCAGGCCATGCACGGGCTCACTTTTGGCGTACACCACGCGGCGGCCATTGCGGCCGTCAACCAGTGGTTTCCCCAGCATATCCATGCCCGTGGTCAGGCCCTGTATTCCAGTATTTCCTTCGGGGGCGGGGGCCTGTTTGGCGGCATTGTCAGCGGGCTGGTCTGGGATCCGCTCGGTGCGGGCTGGGCCTTTACCCTCGGCGCCTTGTTTGCCCTGGCGGGGTGGTGGTGCATTGTCCGGGGGTTGAAACGGCCAGAAGCACCCGAAGCGACCTGAGCGGCTGCCTGAACCCCAAAAGGGGCGGGGCTTGTGCCATAATTTGCGGTTCTATCGTGCCGCCTTTTAAACCAGTCGGCCTGCAGTTCACACGGAAATCGCCATGGCAAAAACGCTTTACGACAAATTGTGGGAAAACCACGTCGTCCGTCAGGAAGAAGACGGCACGGCACTGATCTATATTGACCGGCACCTGGTGCACGAAGTCACCAGCCCGCAGGCCTTTGAGGGTCTGCGTATGGCCAACCGAAAAGCCTGGCGCATTGAATCCGTGGTCGCCACTGCCGATCACAATACCCCGACCGATGGCTGGGAAAAAGCCGAAGGCACCGCCTGCATCGACGATGAGATTTCGCGCCTGCAGGTCGATACGCTGGATAAAAACATCCGTGCCAATGGCGCGCTGGCCTATTTTCCGTTCAAAGATGTCCGTCAGGGTATCGTCCACGTGGTGGGCCCGGAGCAGGGCGCAACCTTGCCAGGCATGACGGTTGTTTGCGGTGACTCCCATACTTCGACGCATGGTGCTTTTGCGGCGTTGGCTTTTGGTATCGGTACCTCCGAAGTTGAACACGTGTTGGCCACCCAGACGCTGGTCTCGAAAAAATCCAAGTCGATGCTGATCCGCGTCGATGGCCCGGTGGGTAAGGGTGTCGGCGCCAAGGATATCGTGCTCGCCATCATCGGTAAGATCGGTACTGCCGGCGGCACGGGCTACGCTATCGAGTTTGCCGGTAGTGCCATCCGTGGTCTGTCGATGGAAGGCCGCATGACGGTCTGCAATATGGCCATCGAAGCGGGCGCCCGTGCCGGGATGGTGGCTGTTGATGACACCACGATCAATTATGTGCAGGGCCGCAACTTCGCGCCGAAGGGCGGTGACTGGGACAAGGCAGTTGCCTACTGGCGCACATTGCATACCGATGAGGGCGCAAAGTTCGACAAGGTCGTCGAACTCGATGCCCGCACGATTACACCGCAGGTAACCTGGGGCACGTCGCCTGAAATGGTGATCGGTATCAACGACATGATTCCGGATCCGGCCAAAGAGCAGGACCCGGTCAAACGCGAAGGTATGGAACGCGCGTTGGCCTATATGGGTCTCAATCCGAATACCCCGATTGCCGGCGTGCCCGTGGACAAGGTGTTTATCGGTTCGTGCACTAACTCGCGGATTGAAGATCTGCGTCAGGCCGCTGCTATTGTGCGCGGCCGTTCGGTGGCTGCCAATGTGAAACTGGCACTTGTGGTGCCGGGTTCAGGCCTGGTGAAACGTCAGGCCGAGGAAGAGGGGCTGGACAAGATTTTCAAAGCCGCCGGTTTTGAATGGCGTGAGCCGGGTTGTTCGATGTGTCTGGGCATGAACGCCGACCGCCTCTCGCCAGGTGAGCGCTGCGCCTCAACCTCGAACCGTAACTTTGAAGGCCGTCAGGGCCCGATGGGGCGTACCCATCTGGTGAGCCCGATCATGGCCGCGGCGGCGGCCATTGCCGGTCGCTTTGTTGATGTGCGGGAGGTGCTGTAATGGATAAGTTTGTTGTGCTGGATGGGCTCGTGGCGCCGCTGGATCGCGCCAACGTGGACACGGATGCCATCATTCCCAAGCAGTTTCTCAAGTCGATCAACCGTTCGGGCTTTGGTCCCTTTGCCTTTGACGAATGGCGTTATATGGATGTGGGGCAGCCCGGCCAGGATTGTACGAACCGTCCGCTGAATCCGCAGTTCTCACTGAACCAGCCGCAGTTCAAGGGCGCATCCGTTCTGCTGACCCGTCAGAACTTCGGTTGTGGTAGCTCGCGTGAACACGCCCCGTGGGCGCTGCTGGATTATGGCTTCCGCGCCATCATCGCCGAGTCCTTTGCCGACATCTTCTTCAACAACTGCTTCAAGAACGGCATTCTGCCCATCGTGCTGCCAACGCAGGTGATCGATAAGCTGTTTGCCGAAACGCTGGCGACACCGGGTTACCGCCTGGTGGTGGATCTGCCCAATCAGGTGGTACGTACACCGGGCGGCGAAGCGATTCCGTTCGAAGTCGATGCCTTCCGCAAGGAATGCCTGATCAACGGTTGGGACGATATCGGTCTCACCCTGCGCCATGCCGATGCGATTCATGCCTATGAAGATCGGCGTCGAAACGAACAACCCTGGTTGTTCGCCAAGTAATCAATCTGGAGTTTTCTGATGTCCCGCAAGATTCTCGTACTGCCGGGTGACGGCATTGGTCCTGAAATCACCGCTGAAGCGGTGCGCGTGCTCGAAGCCCTGAACAAGGACGGACTGGGCCTGGAAATTACTACGGGTCTTCTAGGTGGTTGCGCCGTGGATGCGACGGGTGAGCCGTATCCGGCAGAAACCCGTGCCAAGGCGGAAGCGGCCGATGCGGTACTGCTCGGTGCCGTCGGTGGTCCGCAGTGGGATACCCTGCCGCGCGAACAGCGCCCGGAGCGCGGTCTGCTTGGCATCCGCAAGCACCTGAACCTGTTTGCCAATCTGCGCCCGGCCATTCTGTACCCGGAGCTGGCCAACGCCTCGTCGCTGAAGCCGGAGGTCGTGTCGGGCCTGGATATTCTGATCGTGCGTGAACTCACCGGTGACATCTATTTTGGTCAACCGCGTGGGGTTGAAGAGCGCGATACAGAGTGGGGCCGCCAGAAGGTCGGTTTCAACACGATGGTCTATGCCGAAAGCGAGATCCGTCGTATCGCCCATGTGGCTTTCCAGGCAGCGCAGAAGCGCGGTAAGAAGCTGTGTTCGGTCGATAAGATGAACGTGCTGGAATGTACCCAGTTCTGGCGCGACATCTTTGAAGAGATCGCCAAGGAATATCCGGATGTGACTTTATCGCACATGCTGGTGGATAACGCCGCCATGCAGCTGGTGCGCGCACCGAAGCAGTTCGATGTGATGGTGACTGGCAACATGTTTGGCGACATCCTATCGGACGAAGCCTCGATGCTGACCGGTTCGATTGGCATGCTGCCATCAGCCTCACTCGATGAAAACAACAAGGGGTTGTATGAGCCGTCACACGGTTCAGCGCCGGATATCGCCGGTAAGGGCGTTGCTAACCCATTGGCCACAATCCTGTCGGCGGCCATGCTGTTGCGTTACACCTTTGGTCTGGAGGCAGAGGCGGTCCGCATTGAAAAGGCCGTCCGCACGGTGCTGGCTCAGGGGTTCCGCACGGCCGATATCTACGAAGATGGCACCCGCAAGGTCGGCACGCGCGAGATGGGTGACGCCGTGCTGGCAGCACTGTAAGCTTGCTGGTTTACACGTAAAACGATTCATACGAATAACGCACAAATAAGCACGGAGAGTAGAGTCATGGCAAAGCCTGTCGTTGGTCTGGTCGGTTGGCGCGGTATGGTGGGTTCAGTCCTCATGCAACGTATGCAGGAAGAAAAGGACTTCGCCCATATCGAGCCGGTGTATTTCTCCACCTCGAATGCGGGCGGTGATGCCCCGGCCTTCGGTGGCGTATCGTCGGGCGAGAAGCTGCAAGACGCCAGCAATATCGATGCTCTGAAAAAGATGGACATCATCCTGACCTGTCAGGGTGGTGACTACACCAAAGAGGTGTATCCGAAGCTGCGGGCGGCCGGCTGGAATGGTCACTGGATCGATGCCGCCTCGGCGCTGCGCATGGCTGATGATGCAGTCATCGTGCTTGATCCGGTTAACCGTGCTGTCATCGACAGCGCACTGGCTAAGGGCGGCAAGAACTGGATCGGCGGCAACTGTACCGTCTCTCTGATGCTGATGGGCCTGGGTGGCCTGTTCGAACACAAGTTGATCGACTGGATTTCGTCGATGACCTATCAGGCTGCCTCGGGTGCCGGTGCACAGA
The DNA here is from genome assembly GCA_041311015.1 of Rhodocyclaceae bacterium. Lineage (GTDB taxonomy): Bacteria > Pseudomonadota > Gammaproteobacteria > Burkholderiales > Rhodocyclaceae > Fluviibacter. The sequence continues at coordinate 11,295 of JBFYKG010000007.1, forward strand.
ACATGCGTGAACTGATTGCCCAGATGGGCACGATTCACGCCTCGGTCGCTGACCTGCTGGCGGACCCGAAGTCGGCCATTCTGGAAATCGACCGCAAGGTTGCCGAGACAATCCGCTCGGATAGCTTCCCGAAAAAGAACTTCCGCAACACGCCGCTGGCGGGTTCGCTCATTCCATGGATTGATGTGCCGGTGGAGCATGGTCAGACCAAGGAAGAGTGGAAGGGTGGTGCCGAGTGCAATAAGATCCTCGGCAACCCCCCGTTCCGTTCGCAGGGTTCGATCGCCATCGATGGCCTCTGTGTCCGTATCGGCGCCATGCGCTGCCACTCGCAGGCGCTGACCATCAAGCTCAAAAAAGATGTGCCGCTGGATGAAGTCAGCGACATCATTGCCAAGGCCAACCAGTGGGTGAAGGTGGTGCCGAATGATCGCGAGATTAGCGAGCGCGATCTCACCCCGGCTGCGGTGACGGGTACGCTGACCATTCCGGTCGGTCGACTGCACAAAATGGCGATGGGTCCGGACTACCTGGCCGCGTTCACGTGTGGTGACCAACTGCTGTGGGGTGCGGCGGAGCCGCTGCGTCGTATGCTGCGCATCCTGGTTGCTGGTTAATGGTTTGCTCCGCGGGCAGATTGCTTTGTTGTTCCGTACTCGCTTCCTCGCCTACCTAACAGGTATGTCTCGGTCGCTCCGTGCGGAACGCCTCGCACTCTATCCCGCTCGCTAAACCATCTGTCCATGGTGATTCACGCGCCTCGCATCTGCGGGGCGTTGTCTTTTGTTGAAAGTTGAAATGAACGTTCCTGATTGGCCCTGGATTGTAGGTGGCCTGTTTCTACTTCTGATAGGTCTGTTTCTGGGCGTTAATCTCGGACGCCTCGGTGAGCGTGCCCGAATGGGGGATCCTAAAGCGATTCGTGAGGAGCTTCCCAGGGTGGCACCCAAGCCCAAGGTAGATTGGGGTTCGATCAATCTTGATCTCTCTGCGCCCACATCCAAAGCGGCTGATGCCCGGGATCGCGCGAAGCACTGACATGAGTCGACTCAACCCGGTCTGGACGCCCGCGCTCAAACTGATCGCTGTGTTGGCCGTCGCAATCGGATTGCAGTCGACGCTAGGGCTCTGGTTAGGCATGGGTCTGGTGATCTGGGTGCTGCACCGGCACCGGCCACGTTTTCTGAAGATGTTACGGCGTTTACGCCTGTTGATGCTGGTGCTCTTTGCCGTCACCTTGTTCATGACACCCGGCGCAGCCTTATTTGCAGACTGGGGATTACACCCAACAGCCGAGGGACTAGATCTGGCCTGGTCGCAGCTGCTCCGCCTGATGGGCATGCTGGCTGCCGTGACGATTTTGCTTGATTCAACCAGCCAGCGTGCTCTTGCCGCCGGCATGCTGGCATTACTTCAACCTCTGGCCTTCGGGAGCCAGTGGCCTGAACGTGCCGTTGCACGACTATTGCTGGTCTTTGATTATCTGGAGTCGGCGCCGCCGCCGCGAAATCTGCAGGCGGTGCTGGCCCTCGCTGGTATGGCGTCAGGCACGCCAGACCGTTTTGCGGCCTCACTGGATCGGCCGGAAACCATCGAACTGCCTGATGCCACCTTGACCCGGCAGGATGTGCTGCTGGGTTCCGGGGTGCTGTTACTGAGCCTGTTGCTGCTGATCCCGGGGTATAGCGGGTGAGCAACATATCCTCGCTACTCGAACAGCCGCAGCGCTGGGCGCTGGGTGTGGAATATGACGGCCAGTGTTATCACGGCTGGCAGTCACAGGGCGCGGCACCGCACGCTGTCGGAGATCGGCCTGCAGGCGTAATCTTGCCCACCGTGCAGGATGCGCTGGAATCGGCGCTCGCAAAGATTGCTGATGGCCCAGTATCCGTCGTTTGTGCCGGGCGGACCGACGCCGGCGTGCATGCGACCGGACAGGTCATCCATTTCGATACGGTGGCCCAACGGCCGGATACGGCCTGGGTACGTGGCGTGAATGCCCATCTCCCGGCATCCTGCGCAATCCGCTGGGCCGTGCCGGTTCCATCAGACTTCCATGCCCGTTTTTCGGCCACGGGGCGGCGATATCGTTACATTCTGCTCAACCGTCCCGAGCGTCCCGCCGTCTTTGCCGGACGAGCCGGTTGGTTCCACCGGCCACTCGATGCCGATTTGATGCATGACGCCGCGCAATTGATCCTGGGGACCCACGATTTCAGCAGCTTTCGTGCGGCCGAGTGCCAGGCCAATAGCCCCATTCGCACGATCACCCACACTCGCGTCATGCGCCAGGGCGATTGGCTCGTCTTTGATTTTGCGGCCAATGCCTTTCTGCAGCACATGATTCGTAACCTGGTGGGGGCACTGGTTCAGATCGGCAAGGGTGGGGCGCCGGTCACGCAGATGGGCGAATGGCTGGCCCACAAGGACCGGACGCTGGCGCCCCCAACCTTTATGCCCGATGGTCTGTATCTGACCGGGGTCGATTATGATGTCAGTTTTGGCCTTCCAGCTGGTGGCTTGTCCGGTCAGACTGGCGACCCGCTGGGCATCTTTACCTTCTGACCAGAACCCCCATGAGCCTGAATATTGCGCCCCGAATCAAAGTGTGTGGTTTGACCCGCGTCGAAGACGTGCAGGCTGCGGTTGCCGCAGGCGTTGATGCCATCGGCTTGGTCTTCTATCCGGAAAGCCCGCGTCACGTCACCATTGCGCAGGCGGTAACCCTTTGTCGTGAGATTCCACCCTTTGTCACGATCGTGGGATTGTTCGTCAATGCATCTCGGGCAGAGGTGCACCGGGTCGTCGAATCGGTGCCTTTGAATCTGCTTCAGTTTCATGGTGATGAAACCGTGGATCAGTGTGAGGGTTTCGGGCTGCCCTACTTGCGCGCAGCGCGGGTCCGCCCGGGGGTGGATCTGTTAGAATTTGCCTCGCAATTCCCCTCGGCACGCGCGCTGTTGCTCGATACCTGGACCCCGGCTTACGGGGGCAGTGGCGAGTCCTTCGACTGGTCGCTGGTGCCGGCGTCGTGCCCGCTGCCGGTGATCCTTTCCGGTGGTCTGACGCCCGACAACGTGGCAGAAGCCATCCGTCAGGTTCGGCCAGTCGCGGTGGATGTGTCGTCCGGGGTGGAAAGTGCCAAGGGCATCAAGGATGCCGCCAAAATTCGAGCCTTTGTTAGTGCCGTTCGCGGCAGCTGATGGATGGCAAAACGTAATACCCCGTAGTCAGAAAGTTCGGACATGATGTCTTACGATTTACCCGATGCCCGTGGTCACTTTGGTCCTTACGGCGGCTCTTTTGTCTCCGAGACGCTGGTCGCCGCCCTGGATCAGCTCAAGCATGCCTATGCGCATTACAGCCGTGACCCAGAGTTCATTGCCGAGTTTCAGAGCGAGTTGCGTCATTTTGTGGGTCGACCAAGTCCAATCTATCACGCCAAACGCTGGAGTGAACTTCTGGGCGGCGCCCAGATTTACCTGAAGCGCGAAGACCTCAACCACACCGGTGCGCACAAAATCAATAACACGATTGGTCAGGCGTTGTTGGCCAAGCGCATGGGTAAGCCTCGCGTGATCGCCGAAACCGGTGCCGGTCAGCACGGTGTGGCGTCGGCCACGGTCGCTGCCCGTTTTGGAATGAAGTGTGTGGTCTACATGGGGGCCGAAGATGTGGGTCGTCAGTCGGCTAACGTGTACCGGATGAAACTACTGGGCGCTGAAGTGGTGCCTGTGGAAAGCGGTTCCCGGACACTAAAGGACGCGCTGAATGAAGCGATGCGTGACTGGGTCACCAACGTGGAAGATACCTTCTATATCATTGGCACCGTGGCCGGCCCACACCCGTACCCGAAGATGGTGCGCGATTTTAATTCGGTCGTCGGTAAAGAGTGTGTGAAGCAGATGCCGGAGATGGTGGGGCGCCAGCCAGATGCGGTCATTGCCTGCGTCGGTGGCGGCTCTAATGCCATGGGTATTTTTTATGACTACATTCCCTTTGACAACGTTCGGTTGATCGGCGTTGAAGCCGCCGGCGATGGTATTGATACAGATCGTCATGCGGCTTCGCTGCAACTGGGCAAACCCGGCGTCCTGCACGGTAACCGGACGTATCTGTTGCAGGATGAGAACGGCCAGATAATCGAAACCCATTCGATTTCGGCGGGTCTGGATTACCCGGGCGTTGGTCCCGAGCACGCCTGGCTGAAAGATAGTGGCCGGGCTGAATACGTCGGCGCAACGGATAAAGAGGCGCTACAGGCCTTCCACGACCTGTGCCGTATCGAGGGAATCATCCCCGCGCTGGAGTCGAGTCATGCTCTGGCCTATGCCGCCAAGTTGGCACCGACACTCCCGAAAGACAAGATTCTGCTTGTGAACCTATCGGGTCGTGGTGACAAGGATTTGCATATTGTTTCTGAAGCGAGCGGGATGGCATTTTATTGCCGTCAAAGCTGTCGTACGGCGTACGATCAGGCCGGGATGCGTGTCAATAACAGTGCGGAGTCTAAATAATGGGCCGTATTACCGACACCTTCAGTGCACTCGCCGGTCAGGGGCGCAAAGCGCTGATCCCATACATCATGGCCGGCGACCCATCGCCGACACTGACCGTTGAGCTCCTACACACGCTGGTTGAGGGTGGTGCCGATGTGATTGAACTCGGCGTGCCATTCTCCGACCCGATGGCCGATGGCCCGGTGATCCAGCGCGCCGCCGAGCGTGCGATTGCCAATGGCGTGGGCTTGCATCAGACCTTGGCGCTGCTCGCCGAGTTCCGCAAGAACGACCAGACGACGCCGGTGGTGCTGATGGGCTACGCCAACCCCATCGAATGCATGGGCGTGGCCAGTTTCGTGGCCGCAGCCAAGGAAGCGGGTGCCGATGGTGTGCTGGTCGTTGATTACCCGCCGGAAGAGTCGGAAGCCTTTGCCCAGCAATTGCGCGCCGTCGATATGGACCCGATCTATCTGCTGGCGCCGACATCGACCGAAGAACGTATTGCCGCCGTGGCCAAGGTGGCCAGCGGCTACCTGTATTATGTGTCCCTGAAGGGTGTAACCGGTGCCGGGCATCTCGACCTGCACGAAGTCTCGCAACGGATTCCGCAGATCCGGGCACGTACCGGTTTGCCGGTGGGTGTGGGTTTTGGGGTGCGCGATGCCAGTACCGCCGAACGGCTGGCCGGCATGGCCGATGGTGTTGTGGTCGGTAGCCGCCTGATCGATGCGATCTGCGAGGTTCCGCCGCAGGCGGCCCGGGCCGCCTTGCTGGCTGTGATGAAAGATATCCGTGCGGGCGTTGATAAAGCCGGCACCCGCTAAAGAACTGAAGAATCGATAGGATAGGAGCACACGATGAACTGGGTTAACAAACTGCTGCCCCCGAAGATCAAGCGTGCCGAAGGCCAGCAGCGCAAGAATGCGTTGCCGGAAGGCCTGTGGTGCAAGTGCCCTAACTGTGAAACCGTGCTTTACACAGCCGACCTGGAAGCAAACATGCAGGTCTGCCCGAAGTGTGAACACCATCATCGGCTGAAGGCCCGTGAACGTCTGGATATGCTGATGGATGCTCATGGTCGCGTCGAGATTGGTGCGGATGTCCGCCCTAAAGATGCGCTCAAATTTGTGGATAGCCGCCCGTATCCGGTGCGTGTGGAAGAGGCCCAGAAGCAAACGAAAGAAACCGATTCGCTGGTCGTCATGCAAGGCAGCATCGAAGCCGAGCCGGCGGTTGTTGCCTGTTTTGAATTCGAGTTCATGGGCGGCTCGATGGGCTCGGTACTCGGCGAGCGTTTTGTGCGCGGTGTCCGCGCTGCGATTGAAGCGAAGTGTGGTTTTGTCTGTATTACGGCCTCAGGCGGCGCCCGGATGCAGGAAGGCCTGTTTTCCCTGATGCAGATGGCCAAGACGACCGCGGCCATTTCAGAGCTGGCACGCCATGGCCTGCCATTTATTACGGTGCTGACCGATCCCACGATGGGGGGGGTGTCGGCATCGTTTGCCTTCGTGGGGGATGTGGTCATCGCCGAACCCAATGCGCTGGTTGGCTTTGCCGGCCCGCGTGTGATCGAACAGACCGTCCGCGAAAAACTTCCGGAAGGCTTTCAGCGTGCCGAGTTCCTGCTCGATAAGGGTGCCATAGATATGATCGTTCATCGCAAGTCACTGCGCGACGAACTGTCGGCGCTGTTGCGCATCCTCCGTAAGGAACCCGTCTGTTCCTGATCACACGGATCGTGCTGTTTTATGCAGGCTAAGTACAACGATCTGTCGGGCTGGTTGAACCACATCGAGCGGATGCATCCGCGCGGTGAGGCCGGTATCGAGCTTGGGCTCGACCGGGTCGCCATCGTGGCTGCCGAATTGCAGCAATCGAGTCGTCTGGCCGGGGTTCCGATCATCACCATTGGCGGTACCAACGGTAAGGGCTCGGTGGTGACCTACCTGAGCAATATCCTGGATCGTGCCGGCTATAAGGTGGGTACCTATACCAGCCCGCACCTGGTGCACTTTAACGAGCGCATGCGTCTGAACGGCACGCCCGCAGACGATGCCCGCATCATGGCAGCGTTTGACCGAGTCGAAGCGGCGCGGGCGGCCACGGGCGAATCCCTGACCTATTTCGAATTCACTACGCTCGCAGCCGTCGAACTCTTTCTGGCGGCAGCGGTGGATGTGCTGGTGCTGGAAGTGGGCCTTGGCGGTCGGTTGGATGCTGTCAATCTCTACGATGCCGATGTGGCCGTGTTGACCGGTGTCGCACTGGATCACCAGGATTATCTGGGGGAAACGCGCGAAGCGATTGCACTCGAAAAGATCGGTATTGCCCGCGCCGGGCAACCGATGATCGTGGCCGAACCGGACTTGCCGCTGGCGGCGCTCAAGCAGCTGGCTGCCCGGGGTGCCGTGGTGTATCTGGTCGGTGAAGCCTTTGGCTTTGAGCCGCTACCGGGCGAGGAGGGCAAGCCCAGCATCCAGTGGCGCTACTGGCTCCGCAAGCCCGGTACGCCGGTGGATGCCATTCAGCGGCGCGGTGGGCTGGCTTACCCCGGCTTGCGCGGCAAGATTCAACTCCGCAATGCGGCCGCAGCCATGACCGCCATGGAGTGTCTGCAGGATCGGCTGCCGGTTGCGATGGGGGCGATCCGTCGGGGTTTGCTCGAATCCGAGCTGGCAGGGCGCTTCCAGGTAATTCCCGGACCGCCGGATCTGGTGCTCGATGTCGCCCATAACCCGGAGGCTGCCAGGGTGCTGGCCAGTAATCTGGGGCAGCTAGCCTTTGCACATACCCAGCATGGGGTTCTGGGCATGATGGCCGATAAGGATCTGGCTGGGGTGCTGCAGCCGCTGGTCAAGCAGATTACCCGCTGGTATCTGACGCCGCTGGAGAGCCCCCGTTCTGCAACCGCTGCCCAGCTTCAGGAAACCCTGGTCGCGCTGGGGGTCAAGGACAGCCAGATTGAGGCGTTTGAAAATCCTGCAGCAGCTTATGCTGCAGCACGAAAAAATGCCGGTGAGAGTGATAGAATTGTGGCCTTCGGATCTTTCCTAACAGTCGCTGACGTCCTCCGGGACATGGGCAGAACGGCATGAAGCCAGATACTCCGGAAATAGACAGCCAACAGGAACTCAAAAAGAGTGCGCGCCGCCGTTTGATCGGGGCAGCGTTTTTTGTCATCGTCGCTGCCGCCGTGCTGCCGATGATTATGGACGCCGCGCCACCGCCGCAACTCAATGACTTCCGCATTGTCACCGCAGAAGACCGTGCAACGGCTGCTGCGGCGCCCGTTGCACAGCCGGTGCCTGTGCCCCCTGCTGAGAATGAATCTGCCCCACCGGCACCAAGCCCGGTGCCTGAGCAAAAACCTGTCGATGCCGTGCCGGCCAAACCGGTCGAGACCGCACCAGCAGCATCACAACCGGCGCCCCCCGTCGTGGTTGCACCGGTTGAACCCAAGACTTCGACACCGGCCTCGGACAAGAAGACCGAACCCGCCAAGCCCGTAGAAAAACCGGCCGATAAGCCCGTTGAGAAGGGGCCGGAAAAGAAAGCTGAAAAACCGGCTGATAAGCCAGTGGATAAAGCGGCCTCCGACAAGAAAGACGCCAAGGACACCGGTCAGTATTACATTCAGGTGGGCGTGTTCGCCGACGCCGATAACGTCAAACAGGTTCGTGCCAAGCTGAAGGCTCAGGGCATCAGCAGCTGGACCGAAGAAGCCACCGGTAACCTGGCCGGCAAGACCCGCGTCAAGGCCGGACCGTTCCCGAGTAAGGAAGCCGCCGACAAGGCCCTGGCCAAGATCTCCAAAGCCGGTCTGAACGGCATGGTCGCCAAGAAGTAATGCAGCGGCGATCAGGCGAAACGGCACTTCGAACCCGAACTCCCTGACCCTGAAATCCCATGACCGGTTTTGATTACGCCATCATCGCCATACTGGCAGCGTCCGTGCTGCTGGGTGCCTGGCGTGGCATGGTCAGTGAAGTCATGGCGCTGGGTGCCTGGGTGGTCGCTTTTCTGGTTGCCCGGCAGTGGGGCGAGCAGGTGGGTACCCAATTACTGGCGCCGTATCTCACCGTGCCGTTCTGGCAGGTCGCTGGCGGCTGGATTCTGCTCTTCATCGCGGCACTGCTCGTGACATCGATCTTTCGTGTGTTGATTCGTAAAACCCTGCATGCCATCGGCCTCGGCTTCTTCGATCGGACCCTGGGTATGGTTTTTGGCGGTGCACGCGGCATCCTTGTTGTGCTGCTGCTGGTTGCCATCGGTGGCATGACCAAATTGCCCGAAGAATCCTGGTGGCGGCAGGCGCGTCTTGCGCCGCTGGCCGAGCAGGGCGTGACACTTATCAAACCCTGGTTGCCCGATGATCTGGCCAAGCATATTGCCTATGCCGACACGCTCAGCCAGCTGGCGCCTCAACTCGCGCCTCAGATTTCGCCGCAGCTGCTTCTCCAGCCGGTGCCCCCGAATCCCCCTTCCAGATAATCGAGATAACACATGTGCGGAATCATTGGCGTCGTTGCCACCACACCGGTTAACCAGCTCCTCTATGACGGCCTGATGGTGCTTCAGCACCGCGGTCAGGACGCGGCGGGCATCTCTACCGCTGAAGGCAGTACTTTCCATATGCACAAGGGACCAGGTCTGGTCCGCGACGTATTCCGTACCCGGAACATGCGCGCCTTGCCGGGCAACTGGGGCATTGCCCATTGCCGCTATCCCACCGCGGGTTCAGCCTACAATTTTGCCGAAGCCCAACCCTTCTATGTGAATTCACCCTTTGGTCTGATGCTGGCGCACAACGGTAATCTGACCAATGCCGAAGAGCTGAAGCAACAGCTGTTCAAACTGGATCTGCGTCACATCAATACCAACTCGGATTCCGAAGTGCTGCTCAATGTGCTCGCACACGAACTGCAGAAAGCAGCTAACGGCACTAAGCTCGATCAGGCTGCGATTTTCAAAGCGGTACGTGGGGTGCATCAGCGCGTTCGCGGCGCCTACGCGGTGGTGGTGATGATTGCCGGTTATGGCTTGTTGGCTTTCCGTGATCCCTTCGGTATTCGCCCGCTGGTGTTGGGTAAGAACGAAACGCCGCAAGGGCCCGAGTGGATGCTGGCCTCCGAATCCGTCCCGCTCGACACACTGGGTTTCGAGCGCATTGACGATGTGGCACCGGGCGAAGCGGTCTTTGTAGATCTGGATCGCAACATGGTGCGTGAGCAATGTGCAGCCCATCACGAGTTGTCGCCGTGTCTGTTCGAGTATGTGTATCTGGCGCGTCCCGATTCGATGCAGGACGATGTCTCTGTCTACGAAACCCGTCTGCGCATGGGTGAAGCTCTGGCCGCCAAAGTGCGCAAGATCATCGACCCGGCTAACATTGACGTCGTGATCCCGATCCCGGATTCGTCACGCCCGGCTGCCCTGCAGATGGCGCAGGCGCTGGGGATTCCATTCCGCGAGGGTTTTGTGAAGAACCGCTACATCGGCCGCACCTTCATCATGCCGGGCCAATCAACCCGCAAGAAATCGGTACGCCAGAAGCTCAATACCGTGACGCAGGAGTTCGCCGGCAAGAATGTGATGCTGGTTGATGATTCGATCGTCCGAGGCACCACCAGCCACGAGATTGTCGAGATGGCACGGGCCGCCGGCGCCAAGAAAGTGTATTTCGCATCGGCTTCGCCCCCTGTGCGTTTCCCGAATGTCTATGGCATCGATATGCCGACTCGTAGCGAACTGATTGCCACCGGTCGTACCGATGCGCAGATCGCTGCACTGATCGGCGCTGACGAACTGATTTATCAGGACCTCGATGCGCTGGAAGAGTCGGTGCGAGCCTGTAACCCGCGCATTCACCGTTTTGATGCCTCCTGCTTTAATGGCTGTTACATCACGGGGGATGTGGATGAGGCCTACCTCGAAAACGTCGAGCGCGCCCGTCAGAAGCCCGCAAAGCCGGCGCCCGGTAGTGACGACGATGACGAAGGTAGCAATGACGCCCAGCAGATCGAGATGTTCGTTCGTCGTCCGGGGCAGTAAACTGACCGCATCATGAGTAATCACCACAGGAAACCGCTGCCCACAGGCTTGGCCACCGATACATTGGCGGTGCGCGCCGGTATGGACCGGACGCAGCATCGTGAGCACAGCGAGGCCATGTACCTGACCTCGAGCTTTGTGTTCGAGAATGCGGCCCAGGCTGCCGTCATGTTCTCCGGCGAGGAGGATGGCAACGTCTATGCACGCTTCACCAACCCCAGCGTCACGCTTTTCGAAGAACGTCTGGCCGCACTGGAAGGTGCCGAAGCCTGTATCGCCACCGCCAGCGGCATGGCCGCCATTACGGCCATGATCATGGCCAATCTCAGCGCCGGAGATCACATCGTGGCCTCCAAGTCGTTGTTCGGCTCGACCATTCAGTTGCTGGGCACCATCCTGCCGCGCTTTGGCATCGAGACGACCTTTGTGTCGCTGACGGATCCAGCCGAGTGGCAGGCCGCCATTCGTCCGAACACGCGTTTGCTGTTCTGCGAAACGCCGTCCAACCCGCTAACCGAGATTGGCGACATTGCGGCACTGGCGGCAATTGCGAAAGAGCACGATGTACCCCTAGCTGTTGATAACTGCTTCTGCACACCGGTGCTGCAAAAGCCGATGGCCCTCGGCGCCGATATCGTGGTGCATTCGGCCACCAAATATCTGGATGGTCAGGGCAGGGTGCTGGGCGGTGCCGTATGTGCGAGCAAGGCCATCGTTGAAAAGATCTTCGTGTTTCTGCGCACGACCGGTCCCACGCTCTCGGCCTTCAATGCCTGGGTGCTGGGCAAGGGGCTGGAAACCCTGGCGATCCGCATGCGCGCCCAATCAGCCTCGGCGCTCGAACTGGCGCAATGGCTCGAGGCCCATCCGGCCATCGAACGGGTCTACTATCCGGGCCTGCCGTCGCATCCGCAATATGATCTGGCCATGCGCCAGCAATCGGGTGGCGGCGCGATCGTCAGCTTTGAAGTCAAGGGTGGCAAGGATGCTGCCTGGCGTGTGGTAGACTCCTGTCAGCTGTTGTCGATTACCGCCAATCTGGGTGATACCCGTACAACACTCACGCATCCGGCCAGTACCACCCATGGTCGCATCACGCCGGAAGCACGTGCCGCTGCAGGCATCAAGGACAATCTGCTGCGCATGGCTGTGGGTCTTGAATCGGTCGTCGATATCCGTAACGATCTGTCGCGTGGCCTGACGGCCTGAGAATCTAATTTTTTATTCTCCGGTTCGGGCCGAACGCCACCCTCGTTTCTGATCTGAATTTTTTTGTGTAAGCGTTTGCCCATGAGGGCCATGACGATGTCTTTTGAACAATTCTCTTTGAGCGAATCGCGCCTGAAAGCGATTCAGGATGCCGATACCTCCGGTGCAGCGCCCGTGCCGACCCCGGTGCAGGCGGCGCTGATCCCTCTGATGCTGACGGGTAAAGATGCGCTGGTTGCGACCCCCGCAGGGTCGGGTAAGGCGGCGGCCTATGCGATCCCGGCGCTGGATCTGCTGCAACGTGAAGACGCCGCACTGACGCAGGTGCCCGGCCGTGGTCCGCGCATTCTGGTGCTGGTGCCGACTCGCGAAGTGGCCTTGCAGGTTCTGGATGCCTTCCGTACCTATGGTCGGCATGACAACTTTTATTCCTTTGCCGTGTATGGTGGTGTCAGTGTGCACCCTCAGGTGCAGGCGCTACAGCGCGGCCTGGATGTCCTGATCGCCACACCGGGTCGTTTGCTGGATCATCTGGGTCAGGGCCACGTCAATCTGGACAGCGTCAAGGTTCTGGTATTCGATGAGGTCGATCGCATGATGGACATGGGGCAGGCGTCCGAGCTCGAGCGTCTCTATCCCATGCTCCCCAAGACGCGCCAGACCGTGGTGGTCGCCAGCGCCCTGGGTGATGACATCCGAGGCTTTGCCGCTGGTCTGCTGAGTTACCCGGAAGAAGTGGTGATCGACCGGGGTGATGATGTGACCTCGCGGGTACATCAGCGTTTTATCGCCGTTGATCCGCATCGCAAGCGGGAGCTGATGGCGCAACTCTTTAGAGACGAAGCCTGGCCACGCTCGCTGGTGTTTGTTCGCACCAAGTTCGGCGCAGAAGGCCTGGCCCGTAAACTGGCTAAGAGCGCGATTACCGCCTTTGCACTGCATGCCCACCGTGGTCAGCCCCCGCGTGGCCGTGCGCTCGATGAGTTCCAGAACAACCAGCTCAATGCCCTCGTAACCACCGATATGGCGGTCCGCGGCTTTGATATGGATGGTATCCAGCGGGTTGTGCATTACGATCTGCCGGGTGTGCCCGACGATTATCCGTCGCGGCTGAATCGCGTGCTGAACGGTGAAGAAGGTCGGACAGGCGATACCGTAGCCTTCGTCACGCATGATGATGCCGTGCTGCTCAAGTCCATTGAGCGCCTGCTCGGGAACCCGATTCAACCGGAAATCATCCCGGGCTTCGAACCGATGTCGCCTGAAGCGCTGGCCGAGTATCAGGCTGAACAGGCCGCCAAGTACGCCGCTGATCCGCGCAACGCCCGCCCGCAGGCCGGTGAAGGTTCGGAAGAGGGCGTTGAGTCCAGCGAAGCCTCCGGCGATTTCGAAGAAACCGAAGAAGACGCACAGCCCATCGAGCTCGACGAAGATGCCAAGGCGCGTGCCGAAGGCGAAGCGTGGTTGTACGCACGTCAGCAGGCCAATCAGCGCCCGCCGCGTGGCCGTAAACCGCGCGACCCGGATGCGCAGCCGTATTTCCCGGACGATCGTGATCCGTGGGAGAACCTGCCCGAAGAAAAACTATACGTGCTCGATGCGATGTACAACGGCAACCAGTTAGCGCCGGGTGAAACCGATCCGCTGACCGCACTGCAGTTCATTGATGACGACGACGCCTGGGAAGATGATGATCGTCAGCCCCGTGGTGCCAATGCGCATGTGCGCGATATCGTCAGCGAATTCCGGCGTGAGGCGCGGGAAGACCGTAACCTGCACCGTGAGCTCGCCGGGATGCCTGCATTGCAAAGCCTGCGCAAGAATCATCGCGGCAAGAAGCCCTTTGCCAAAGGGCAGAAGCCGGGTAACGGAAAGGCACCTCGCCACGGTCAGGGGCAGGGCGGTTTTCAGGGAGGCAAGCCTTCGGGGCAGCGTTCTGGTGGCCCAAGGCCGCCGCGCGCTGAGGGGAGTGGCGGGGCAAAACCCTTCCGTGCCCGTACCGGTGGTCCGCGCCGGGCGCGCCCACCAAAGGCCGAGTCAAGCTAAACGCAACCTGATAGAATCTCGCCTGAATTTAACCAAGGGTCTGTGGCAGAGCGGTTGAATGCACCGGTCTTGAAAACCGGCGTGGGGAAACCCATCGTGAGTTCGAATCTCACCGGACCCGCCAGATTTAAACGGCTCGTCGTTACCCGGCGAGCCGTTTGTGTTTTGAGGCTTGCTTTCACCGCCGGCCGTCATAGAATAGCCGCATAACGTTGTTTCACGGAGACCGACCATGTACCGCGCCTTGCAGATCAACAAAGATGACGCCGGCTATCGCTGCGAGCTGAAGGAACTTGATGAGTCGGCCTTGCCCGAAGGCGATGTCACCGTTCAGGTCGCCTGGAGCACATTGAACTACAAGGATGGCCTCGCCATTACCGGCAAAGGCCCCGTGGTCCGCAAGTTTCCGCTGACCCCCGGTATTGATATGGCCGGCACGGTGCTCGAAAGCAATCATCCGTGCTGGAAACCCGGTGACAAGGTTGTCCTCAATGGCTGGGGCGTCGGGGAAACACACAGCGGATGCCTGGCACAGAAAGCACGTTTGAATGGCAACTGGCTGGTACCCCTGCCGCCGACCTTTAGTGAACGTCAGGCGATGGCCATTGGCACTGCAGGTTACACCGCCATGCTCTGCGTGCTCGCCCTGGAAAAGCACGGCATCAAACCGGCCGATGGTGAGATTCTCGTGACCGGTGCCAATGGCGGTGTCGGCAGCGTCGCAATCATGTTGCTGGCTACGCTGGGCTACACCGTGATTGCCTCAACCGGACGTCCGGACGAAGCGCAACATCTTAAGGCGTTGGGCGCTGCAGACATTATCGACCGCAAAGAACTCTCGGAACCGGGCAAGCCCTTGGGCAAAGAACGTTGGGCCGGTGTGATCGATTCGGTGGGCAGCACCACCCTGGCCAATGCCTGCGCCACGACCCGGTACAGTGGCGCGGTCGCTGCCTGCGGTCTGGCGGGTGGCGCGGATTTCCCATCCACGGTAATGCCGTTCATTCTGCGCGGCATTACCCTCTACGGCATCGATAGCGTCATGGCACCCTCTGAAAAGCGGATGGAAGCGTGGCAGCGCCTGGCGCGCGATCTGGATGTTGCCAAGCTGGAAGCCAACACCACCGAGATTGGTTTGGCCGAGGCGATGGATGTCGGTGCCAAGCTGCTGGAAGGTAAAGTCCGCGGCCGAGTTGTGGTGGATGTGAATCGCTGATGTTGCATCTGCAAGCCATCGATCTTTCTCAAGACCCTGTTGCGGGGCGTTTCATCAAAACCGAAGTGGTACAGGTTGTCTTTGCGCCTGAACCCGGTGAACTGATCAGCCTCGAAGGCCCGAACAACTACCAGGTAGGTGATGCCATCATTACCGGGTGTACCGGAGACCGCTGGAGCGTGGATCGCCACCGTTTTGATGCCAAGTATCAGGCCGTTGCACCCACGGCAGACGGCCAGGACGGCAGTTATACGGCCAAGCCTGTCCCCGTACTGGCTAAACAGATCGACGAACCGTTTACTGCTGCGCGTTCCGCAGGGCGTGATGTATTACGGGGGGAGGCCGGCGACTGGCTGATGCAGTATGGTCCCGGCGATTTTGGTGTGTGCGGCAAAAGCCGCTTCGAACGCGTCTATCGGCGCGTTGATTAGAACCCGGCGTCTAAATTACGGCTTAGGCTCAACAAGATCAATCGGGGCAATTGCATCAGCCCAGCAGTTGGGCGTTTCATACAGCCGCACACGCTCCAGTTTCAGATTGTTACCGTAGGCGTGTTGGTAATGCGGCGCCAGTTTTCGGAAGGCCACGGTTGCCAGGTTCTCGGCAGTCGGGACCACCTCGAGCAGTACCGTCCGGTGATCGGGAATCTTCTCCAGCAGCAGCACGATCTCGGTGTCTTTTTCGTACACCAGGAAGGCGTGGTCCCATTGGTCGACCACTTCACGCAATGCAATCGTCTTGATGTCCCCGAAATCCATGACCATGCCATTGGCCGGGTCACCGGCTTTATCGATCACATCACCGGAGAGGGTGATTTCCATGGCGTAACGATGCCCGTGCAGGTGACGGCACTGGCTGCGGTGATCAGGGATGCGGTGGCCGGCGTCAAACTCCAGCCGGCGAGTAATGCGCATGACTTCTGGCAATTCCGGTCTAAATCGAGTGGGCGATTGTATCATTGCAGCATGAGCGACCCGAAGCCGCCCGCTGATTCCGTCAGCAAGCCCGATCCCGCACAGCCGGTGCGCTGGCTGACCTTTAGCGATCACGATCCGGATTTTCTGAATCTGACCTACGTGTACCCCGTGCTGTCGCGCCGTATGCGGGGCATCTCGATCGGGATCAACCTCAACACCAATAACGCCTGTAACTGGGCCTGCGCCTATTGCCAGGTGCCCGGCCTGCACCGGGGGGAAGCGCCGGAGGTCAATCTCGGGCTACTGGAAGCCGAGCTGAGGGGGTTGCTGGATAACCCCGGATTAAGCCCGATGATTCCGCCCGATACGCCCGAGCCCATGCGCCAGATCCGGGATATCGCGTTTTCCGGTAACGGTGAGCCCACCAGTTCGCCGCAGTTTGCCGAGGCCGTTGAGATTGCCCGCCGGCAACGCGATGCCCACGGGCTCGACATCCCGCTGGTGCTGATCACCAATGGCAGCCTCATGCTGCGCCCCGAAGTCCAGGCCGGCGTAAAAGCACTGGCCGAGGCGGGGGGTGTTGTCTGGTTCAAGGTCGATCGGCTACTGCCGGATTCCATGAAGCAGATCAATGGCATCAGCTATAAACCCGAACAGATCCAACACCGGCTGGATGTAGCCTGCAGCCTGGCTCCCGTCTGGCTACAGACCTGCTGGCTGGCGTGGGATGGGCAGGCACCTGATGCGGCAGACGAAGCCGCGTATCTGGAATTTGTTCTTCGTAACCGGGATCAGATTCAGGGCGTCCATCTGTATGGCCTGGCCAGGCCTTCATTGCAACCGGAAGCCCCACACCTCACCGCATTGTCTGAAGCCGCTATGAATGCATGGGCCGAACGGATTCGCTCAACCGGAGTGACTGTTCAGGTCAGCCTTTAACCGGGGATTTGAGCAACGCCTCATAGCGCGCCGGATCCGCTTCTTTCAGGGTTGCACCTACAAGCCGATCAGCGCCGACGGATTCGTTGATCTGCACCCCTTGAATATGCACCAGATGGAGTAGGGCACTAATCGCGGCGGGCAGCTTTCTGCCCGACTCATAGCGCGAGCCGCCACTCTGCGACACCCCCACGGGTGACCAGAAATCTGACTGAGTCAGGCCCAGTTCCAGACGGAGCGCTTTCGGGGGCTGCTTCAGCATGCCTTTGAGGGGCGTAACCTTCCCCGTATCTCCCCCAGTCTTTCTGAACCGCTTTTTAACGGGCGTGTTCATGATTGTCTCCCACTTACTCTTCAATCTAGACAGTCATTGCGCGAAGTCAAATTTATGTGCACCGTAATGGTGCGCTGCGGCATGGTTTGAGCGTGATTCGCCCGCCCAGAAGGCTTTGCAGCGCCAAGGCGGGTGCCGGTTTGGTGTGAATTTAGGCTATAATCGGCGCCGCTTTGTTCAATCTTTGATAAGACTTACTGATGGCTCTCATCGTCCAGAAATACGGCGGCACCTCCGTCGCCAACCCCGAGCGCATCCAGAACGTCGCCCGTCGAATTGCGGCCTTCCGCAAGGATGGACACGACGTGGTCGTGGTCGTTTCCGCCATGAGCGGCGAGACCAACCGACTGATCGCGCTGGCCAAGGCCCTGCAAGATAATCCCGATCCGCGTGAGATGGATGTCATCCTCTCGACCGGCGAACAGGTCACGATTGGCCTGTTGTCGATGGCCCTTAAAGAAATTGGTGTTGATGCCGTCAGCTATACCGGCGGCCAGGTCAAGATCCTCACGGATGACAGCCACATGAAGGCGCGCATCCTGTCGATCGACGACGCGCCCATGCGTGCCGACCTCAAGGCAGGCAAGGTCGTTGTGGTGGCTGGCTTCCAGGGCGTTGACGAAAACGGCAACATCACGACCCTGGGTCGTGGTGGCTCAGATACCACCGGTGTGGCGCTTGCTGCGGCACTCAAGGCCGACGAATGCCAGATCTATACCGACGTCGATGGGGTCTACACCACCGACCCGCGCATCGTGCCAGAGGCCCGCAAGCTCGACACCATCACCTTTGAAGAAATGCTGGAAATGGCCAGCCTCGGCTCCAAGGTGCTGCAGATCCGCTCCGTCGAATTCGCCGGCAAATACAAGGTCAAGCTGCGCGTTCTATCCAGCTTTGAAGAATATGGTCAGGGTGGCGAAGGCACCCTCATCACCGTTGAGGACAACACGAACATGGAACAACCAATCATCTCCGGCATCGCTTTTAACCGCGATGAAGCCAAGCTCACCGTTCTCGGCGTGCCCGATAAGCCCGGCATTGCCTACCAGATCCTGGGCCCGATCGCCGAAGCCAACATCGACGTCGATCTGATCATCCAGAACATCAGCCACGACGGCACCACCGACTTCTCGTTTACCGTGAACCGGGGCGACTTCGACAAGGCCAAGGCCATTCTGGAAGAAGTCCGCAAGCACATCGGCGCCCGCGAAATCTTCGGCGACAACAAGATCTGTAAGGTCTCGGCCGTTGGCGTCGGCATGCGCTCGCACCCGGGCGTAGCCAGCCAGATGTTCCGTGCGCTGGCCGAAGAGGGCATCAACCTGCAGATGATCTCGACCTCTGAAATCAAGATCTCGGTCATTCTGGATGAAAAATATTTGGAGCTGGCTGTACGCGTGCTGCACCGTACCTTTGGCCTCGATCAAGCCAAGTAAAAGGCAACTGAGTTTGACCCTGGGGGGCTGACCCGCTAGAATTCAGCCTCCGGTAAGCCATGGCAGACCGGATTGGAGACGTGGCCGAGTGGTCGAAGGCACTCCCCTGCTAAGGGAGCATACCCCAAAAGGGTATCGGAAGTTCGAATCTTCTCGTCTCCGCCAGATTGTCATGAAATAGAGCCCTTCGGGGCTTTATTTCTTTGTGGTTCCTACAACACTTCCACAGGGGCTACTGTGGCTGGACAGATTGAGCCGCAGGCCGATTCAAGGTGCTTGGGTGACCGCCTGTTCGAGTGTCTCGATTTAGTAAATCCTTCTGTGTATTCTGAGCAGGCAGACTTAGTGGGGGCGTTATGTTTTATGACATTCTTTTTGGTCATGGTGTCTGGGTCGGCA
>JBFYKG010000061.1:0-8590 GCA_041311015.1 Rhodocyclaceae bacterium
GGCAATACACTGCTTGATGAGGCGGTTTGACTGCGCCATTTCTTCCATGCGGACGAGATAACGGTCATAGGAGTCGCCGTTGGTGCCAACTGGAATATCAAAGTCCAGTCGGTCGTACACTTCATACGGCTGCTTCTTGCGCAGATCCCACTCAATACCCGAACCGCGCAGCATGGCACCGGTCAGGCCCATATTCAGCGCACGCTCCGGTGAGACCACGCCAATACCAACCAGACGCTGCTTCCAGATCCGGTTGTCGGTCAGGAGGTTGTGGTAGTCATCCAGATAGGTCGGGAAACGGTTGGTGAAATCTTCGAGGAAATCGAGGACCGAGCCCTGACGATTCTCGTTGAGCTCGGCGACGCGCTTGGCATCTTTCCAGCGTGAGACTTCGTACTTTGGCATCGAGTCCGGCAGGTCGCGATACACACCACCCGGGCGGAAATAGGCGGCGTGCAGACGGGCGCCCGATACCGACTCGTAGACATCCATCAGATCTTCACGATCACGGAAGGTATAGAGCGCCATGGTCATGGCACCCACGTCGAGGCCGTGACAGCCGATCCACAGCAAGTGGTTCAGCAAACGCGTGACTTCATCGAACATGACACGGATGTACTGGGCACGCTCGGGGACTTCGATGCCGAGCATCTTTTCAATGGCCAGACAGTAGGCATGTTCGTTACACATGGTCGACACGTAGTCGAGGCGATCCATGTAGGGCACTGACTGCACCCAGGTGCGCGTCTCAGCCAGCTTTTCAGTCGCACGATGGAGCAGGCCGATGTGCGGGTCAGCACGTTCAACCGTTTCGCCATCCAGTTCCAGCACCAGGCGCAGCACACCGTGTGCCGACGGGTGCTGGGGACCAAAGTTCAATGTGTAGTTACGAATCTCTGACATGCTGCGATCCTAGATGCCCGGTGTGGTCCGTACTGATCTGTTGTAAGTAAACCTGCGCTTAGCGCGCCGGTTCGCCGTAGGTTTCTTCACGCACGATGCGCGGCGTGTTCTCGCGCGGTTCGATGGTGACAGGTTGGTAAATGACGCGCTTCTGCTCTTCGTCGTAACGCATCTCGACATAACCCGAAACCGGGAAATCCTTGCGGAACGGATGGCCGACAAAACCGTAATCGGTGAGGATGCGGCGCAGATCCGGATGGTTGACGAACAGGATGCCGTACAGGTCGAAGGCTTCGCGCTCGAACCAGTTAGCAGCTGACCAGATATCAACAACCGAATCCAGTACCGGCATCTGGGCGTCCGGCACATAGACCCGAACGCGGACACGCTGGTTGAGCTCGACCGACAGCAGGTGCACCACAGCAGCAAAACGCTGGGGGTGCGATTCCTTACCGCCGTAAGTTGAATAATCCATACCGCACAGGTCGATCAGCTGATCGAACTTGAGACCAGCGGCATCGCGCAGCTTGAGGGCGGCCGCGTGATAGTCGGCAGCAGCCACATCAATGGTGACCTCACCCAGTGCCTGTTTGGTGCGGACGATGGCGTCTCCCAGAACCTGTTGCAGGGTATCGGCGAGGGCTTGCGTAGTTTGCGTCATGATCGGGTCCCTTACCTGGCTCAGCGGGCAATCGTGCTGGTACGACGGATCTTGTTCTGCAGCTGGATCAGGCCATACAGCAGTGCTTCTGCAGTCGGCGGACAGCCCGGCACATAGATATCGACCGGTACGATGCGGTCGCAACCGCGTACCACCGAGTAGGAATAGTGATAGTAGCCGCCGCCATTGGCGCAGGACCCCATCGACACCACCCAGCGGGGCTCGGCCATCTGGTCATACACCTTGCGCAACGCGGGGGCCATCTTGTTGGTTAGCGTACCGGCCACGACCATCAGGTCTGACTGACGCGGACTAGGACGGAACACCATGCCGAAACGGTCAAGGTCGTAACGCGCAGTACCGGCATGGATCATTTCCACAGCGCAGCAGGCCAGACCAAAGGTCATCGGCCACAGTGAACCGGTACGACAGTAATTAATCAGCTTGTCAGCCGTTGTGGTGACAAATCCTTCGTTGAGAACGCCCTGAATTTTGGACATTGCTTACTCCCACTCGAAGGCGCGCTTGCGCCAGCCGTAGATGAAGCCCACCACCAGAATGGACAAAAAGACCATCATGGCGATAAAACCGGCCATGCCGATTTCCTTGATCACCACAGCCCAGGGGAAGAGGAAGGCGATTTCCAAGTCGAAGAGAATGAAGATGATCGCCAGAAGATAGTAGCGAACGTCAAACTTCATCCGCGCGTCTTCAAAGGCTTCGAAACCGCACTCGTACGCGGAAAGCTTTTCGCTTTCGGGATTATTCGGTGCAACGACAAAGTTCGCCAGACGGGCCCCAATACCTACAGCGAGACCAACTGCAACGAACACCAGGATCGGAAAGTAATTTTCGAGCATCAAGCCACCCAAAGTTTGCCAAATGACGCACAACAACCCACACCTAACAACAACCGACCAGGCGGAACAGCCCTGGTGCCGACGGCGAGACTCGAACTCGCACAGCTTACGCCACTACCCCCTCAAGATAGCGTGTCTACCAATTTCACCACGTCGGCATTCCTGTCCGGTTTATTGCCAGAAAACAGCAACTTACCGAGGTACGTTTTTGGCCTTCGACGCACCTTCCGGATCGGCAGTTTTGCCTTCCGTCGGAACACTCGCAGCACCAGCAACACCGGGGGCCGATTCTACATTGGATTGCATCACACTGCCAGCATTTTTCGCTTGCGAAGATTGTAGATTGGCCAGCGTGAGCGCCGTCAGAAAGAAGATCGTTGCCAACACGGCGGTTGAACGCGACAGGAAGTTGGCCGAACCGGTTGCGCCGAACAAACTGCCTGAAGCGCCACTGCCAAAGGCGGCACCCATGTCGGCCCCTTTGCCATGCTGCATCAGCACAAGGCCAATCACGCCCAGTGCCGAGACGATGTTCACGATAAGTACGACGACGTAAAGAATATCCATCTGATTGCCTGCTTCTCTTTCCTTAAAAACTTCCGAACTTACACCGCGCGATTTGCTGCAGCGGTGCAGATTGTACTGAAATCCTGTGCATCGAGGGCGGCCCCCCCGATCAATCCACCATCCACATCGGGCAAGGCGAACAGCGTTGCGGCATTACTGCCCTTGACGCTCCCCCCGTAGAGTATGCGGGACTGCACCAGGCCAGCATCCATAAGTCGTTGACGGATATGGGCATGAACCTTCTGCACACCTTCCGGCGTCGGTGTTTTGCCCGTGCCAATCGCCCAGACCGGTTCGTAGGCAATCACAACACTCGCACCTTCGTCCGCCACGCCCGCCAGAGTGGTCAGCACCGGTGCCAGCTGACGGTCAATCACTGCCAGCGTCTGGCCGGCTGCCTCTTCGTCGGCCGATTCGCCCACGCAGATAATCGGGATCAGGCCGCTATCCAGTGCCGCAACGGCCTGCAGCGATACCTGCTCGTCGGTTTCGCCACAATACTGGCGTCGTTCCGAGTGCCCCACAATGACATAGGTACACCCCAGATCACGCAGCATGGGGGCGCTGACCTGGCCGGTATAGGCACCCCCCCGGTGTTCGCTTACGGTTTGCCCACCCCAGCCGATTGGGGAACCTGTCAGCAATGCGCCGATCTGGGGGACATAGGGAAACGGTGGGCAGACGCCCAGTGCCGGCAACGGCTTTTGGGCCAGCAATGCCAGCAACGCCTCGATCAGGGCGCGGTTCGCCTCGAAGGCGCCGTTCATTTTCCAGTTACCAACGACTAGCGGTGTTCTAACAACCGTCATCAGGGTCCCCCGGAGGCAGGATTACGATAAAAAGGCGCTCCGCCAGATGGCGAGCGCCCGTTTTGGATGCCGAATTCTATTATTCGACCACCGTGCCGGTCAATGCACCGCCTAGAGTACCGACTTGACGGCAGTCACGATCGTCTCTGCCGCTGCTTTCGACACGGCCACCTCGTCGGCCTCGACCATGACGCGCAGCACGAGTTCGGTGCCCGAGGGCCGCAAGAGCACCCGGCCGCGCTGACCCAGACCGACTTCCGCCGCCTGAACTGCGGCGGTGACCGCCGCATGCTGCTGCCAGTCAAACCCAGGCTTGACCGGGACGTTGATCATGGTTTGTGGGTAAAGGCGCAACGCGCCCAGCAATTCGGCGAGCGTGCCGCCGGAACGTTTTAAGGCCACCAGCACCTGCAGGGCCGAAACCATGCCATCACCGGTGGTATGGCAGTCCAGCGCCAGAATGTGGCCCGAGTTTTCGCCCCCATACAGCCAACCCTCGGCGGCCAGCAGTTCCATGACATAGCGGTCACCGACTTTGGCCCGTTTGAAAGG
Organism: Rhodocyclaceae bacterium; assembly: GCA_041311015.1. Lineage (GTDB taxonomy): Bacteria > Pseudomonadota > Gammaproteobacteria > Burkholderiales > Rhodocyclaceae > Fluviibacter. Next base: position 4,353 of record JBFYKG010000061.1, read on the forward strand.
CACACCCGCCTCTGCCATGGCACGCTCCAGCGCCATATTGGACATCAGCGTTCCGACGACGCCGCTCACAGGGCCGTCGCGCAGGCGGTCGCGAACGATGGCGTACAGCACCTGATCCCCATCATAGGCTTTGCCAGCCGCATCCACCATGACCAGGCGGTCCGCATCGCCGTCCAGTGCAATACCCAGATCTGCGCCCTCGTCACACACCTTACGCCCCAGCGACTCGGGGTGCAGCGCGCCAACGCCGGCATTGATGTTTTCACCATCAGGGGCGTTGCCAATGGCAACCACTTCAGCACCCAGTTCGTGCAGCACCTCGGCCGCTATGTGATACGCGGCGCCATGGGCGCAATCGACCACGATTTTCAGCCCACGCAAGTCAAAACTGGCTGGCACCGTGCTCTTGCAGAATTCGATGTAGCGGCCGGCGGCATCGTCAATCCGGCGGGCCCGGCCCAGATCCCTCGGCGGCACCGTCTGCATCGGCTGACCCGCCATATCGTCAATCGCGACCTCGATGGCACGTTCGACCTCGTCGGGCAATTTCTTGCCATCGGCCGAAAAGAACTTGATGCCATTGTCTTCAAAGGGATTGTGCGAGGCCGAGATCACCACGCCCGCCTGCAAACGCAGGGCCCGGGTCAGATAGGCAATGCCCGGCGTTGGCAAAGGGCCAACCAGATAGACATCCACGCCGGCCGCCGAAAAACCGGCCTCCAGCGCGGCCTCCAGCATGTAACCCGAATTACGCGTGTCCTTGCCAATCAGCACCCCGGGGCGCTGACCCCCGGTCTCGCTCCGACCGACCAGCACCCGACCGGCAGCATAGCCGAGGCGCAACACAAAATCCGGCGTGATCGGGTATTGCCCGACGCGGCCACGGACACCATCGGTCCCGAAATATTTACGACTCATGCCACCCTACTCCCTCATGCATCTCCGGCGCGACCACCGGTTGAACAGCCGATCGGCAACCGACCCAGTGTCTGAAACACCCTAAGCGCATCGACTGTCTGGGCAACATCATGCACCCGAACCATCGCTGCGCCATATTGTGCCGCCAGCAAGGCGGCTGCAACACTCCCCGTCACGCGGTCATCGACGGGTCTGTCCAGAATATGGCCGATCATGGTCTTGCGCGATACGCCCACCAGCACGGGGAATCCATCGGCCACCAGATCCGGTAATGCCCGGAACAATTGCTGATTATGCGCAAAGGTCTTACCAAAACCAAATCCCGGATCCAGAATCAGTCGCTCACGGCCAATGCCCGCAGCGATCGCCGCTGTGGCTGCCGCTTGCAAAAAGGCTCTAACATCCGCCACCACATCGGTATAGGCCGGCGCCGCCTGCATGGAACGGGGCTCACCCTGCATATGCATCAGACAGACCGAGATGCACTCATGCGGGGCCAGAATAGCGGCGGCGGCTGGGTCGCGAAGCGCGCTCACATCGTTCACCAGCCCCGCCCCCAACCGGATTGCCTCATTCATGACCCGGGCCTTAGCCGTATCGACTGATACCGGCACACCCGCCTCAGACAAGCGCGTCAACAAGGGCAGCAAGCGGTCCAACTCCTCGTCCTCACCCACCGCGCTGGCACCCGGTCGCGTCGATTCGGCGCCAATGTCCAGCAGATCGGCACCATCAGCAATCATGCGCATGGCCTGATCAAAAGCGGCATCAACCCGGCGATGCAATCCGTCACCGGAAAAAGAGTCCGGCGTCAGGTTCACGATACCCATCACCAGCGGCCGACCGGGCGACCAAGTCAGCGTATGGGAGCCACAGCGTAGGGAATGATCAGGCATACCGTGTAAAAAGGCCGACCTCGAGGGTCGGCCTGGCGGGAAGTTCGTAGTACTCAGGCTGTCGTCGTGGCGGCGCCCGATGCATCTTCGGCACTGGCGGCCGGTGCCGACGGCGTGTTCGCCGAACCCGGCGGTTGCGGCGGACGTGGCGTCTTGCCCGCCATGATGTCGTTGATCTGCTCGGCGTCGATGGTTTCCCATTCCAGCAGCGCCTGGGTCATGGCTTCAACCTTGTCGCGGTTCTCATCGAGCAGACGCCGGGCCAGCCCATACTGATCGTCAATGATGCGACGGATCTCGGCATCCACCTTCTGCATCGTCGCTTCTGACACCGCCTTGTGCGTGGTCACCGAGCGACCGAGAAAGACCTCGCCCTCGTTTTCACCATAGACCATGGGGCCCAGATCGGACATACCGTAGCGCGTCACCATGTCACGCGCCATTGAGGTGGCACGCTCGAAGTCATTCGATGCGCCGGTGGTCATCTGGTGCATGAACAGCTCTTCAGCGACACGGCCACCAAACAGCACGGCAATCCGATCCAGCAGATACTGCTTGTCGTAGGCGTAACGATCCTGCTCCGGCAGTTGCATGGTCACGCCCAGCGCGCGGCCGCGTGGAATGATCGTCACCTTGTGCACCGGGTCCGACTTCGGGAGCAACTTGGCCACGACGGCATGACCCGACTCGTGATACGCCGTGTTGCGCTTTTCGTCCTCACTCATGACCATACTGCGACGCTCGGCGCCCATCATGATCTTGTCTTTGGCCTTCTCGAAGTCTTCCATATCGACCAGGCGTTTATTCAAACGCGCGGCAAACAGGGCCGCTTCGTTAACCAGATTGGCCAAGTCAGCGCCAGAAAAACCCGGTGTGCCGCGCGCCAGGATATCGGCCTTGATGTCCGGGGCCACCGGCACCTTACGCATATGCACCTTGATGATTTCCTCGCGGCCGCGGATATCCGGCAGCGGCACAACCACCTGACGGTCAAAGCGACCGGGGCGCAGCAGCGCCGGATCAAGAATATCCGGACGGTTAGTGGCAGCAATGACGATCACGCCCTGGCTACCTTCAAAACCATCCATCTCGACCAGCATCTGATTCAACGTCTGTTCGCGTTCGTCGTTACCACCCCCCAGGCCTGCGCCCCGATGGCGACCCACAGCGTCGATTTCGTCAATGAAGATAATGCAGGGCGATTGCTTCTTGGCCTGTTCGAACATATCGCGCACGCGAGCCGCACCCACACCGACGAACATTTCCACGAAATCGGAACCAGAGATTGAGAAAAACGGCACCTTAGCCTCGCCCGCAATGGCTTTGGCCAGCAGCGTCTTACCCGTACCCGGACTACCCACCATCAGCACGCCCCGCGGAATACGGCCACCCAGCTTCTGGAACTTGGTCGGGTCCTTCAGGAAGTCGACCAGCTCCTGCACTTCTTCCTTGGCTTCATCGCAACCGGCAACATCGGCAAAAGTCACCGTGTTCTGCGCCTGATCCATCATGCGCGCCTTGCTCTTGCCAAAAGAGAACGGGCCACCGCCCTTGGCACCACCGCCCTGCATCTGACGCATAAAGAAAATCCAGACACCGATCAGCAACAGCATCGGGAACCAGCTGACAAAGATATTCATCAGCATAGATGGCTCTTCTTCCGGCTTGGCTTCAATCTTGACGCCGCTCTTCAGCAGATCAGACACCAGCCAGATATCCGGCGGCGCATAGGAGGTCACTTTTTTACCGTCCGTCGTCGTCGCCTTGAGGGTACGACCCTCCATCACGACTTTGCTGATCTTGCCGTCCTTCACCTCTTCGATGAACTGGGAGTACTCAACCGAATTCTGAGCAGCCTGCTTGTTGTTGAACTGATTGAAGACCGTCATCAGCACTAAACCAATGACGACCCAAATGGCAACGTTGCGAAACAGATTGTTATTCACGATGGCTTTCTGCCTTAATCAAACTGAATGATCATTCTACCCGAGCCTGCAACGGCTCACTACTCAAGTTACTTCAAGCCCTGCCCCAACAGATACAACTCACTACTCCGGCCGCGTGATGCCTCCGGTTTGCGAGTCACAACCTTGCGAAAGACTTTCCGCATGGCAACGACATATTCGGCAAAACCGGAGCCCTGAAACACTTTGACCAGAAAAGACCCCTGCGGTTGCAGGTGATTAGCCGCAAAATCAAGTGCCAGCTCTGCCAGGTGGACGGAGCGTGCCTGATCCGATAAAGGAATACCTGACATATTGGGGGCCATATCCGAAAGCACAAGGTCTACTTTGGCACCATGAAGCATTTCTTCCACTTGCTTCAGGACAGACTCTTCGTGAAAGTCGCCCTGTAAAAATTCCACACCCGGCAACATCGGATCCAGCGGTAACAAATCCAGCCCGATAACGCGACCCGTGGCAC
>JBFYKG010000001.1:0-67462 GCA_041311015.1 Rhodocyclaceae bacterium
AGATCGGGGTGCATTTCTTTCTTGACCACCACACTGGTCGTGGTCGCAACGAGTGACACATCCTGCACCGGTATCTGCGGGTAGATGCTGATCGAGCCCGCCGGCAGCCGTACCGATTCCAGAGAGTTGTCTTTCTTGTCGAAGGCCTCGGCATTCTTGAAGTTCATGAGCTCGACACCAGGGGTCCGCATCAGCGTCTGGACAATCGGATCCCAGGCGGTGGATACGATGATCAACGCATCGGCGCCGCCCTCCATGAATCGACGCGCACTGTTTTCAAAATCATCGGGGATGAAGTGATCGTGCCCCGCGATGTCGACCTCGTAGATCTTCATGATCTTGCTGGCCACGGCATAGGAACCGCTGCCTTTGGGCCCAAGCGCTACGCGGTGCCGGAGCAGATCCCGCAGGTTATCCAGCGTGCCCGTGCGGCTCTTGCGGTAAAAGACCCAGATAGGCTCATAGGAGATACTGCCCAGGGACACAACCCGCTCACGCTGGGCCTCGTCCAGGGTGATGCCATAGGTGTAAGCGGCGTTGACCGGGTCGGCCGGGTCAATCAGCCGGTTAACGTTATCGACGGCACCTTTGGTGACCACGACCTGGCCATCCAGGCCTTTCTCACTGAGAAATTTGGCCGAGGCCTCGGCCATCTGGTACCAGTCGCCCCCCTGATACGAACTGCCGATATAGATGTGACGATCGGGAAAAGGCTGCAGGTACGCGATGAGTCCGGCTAGGCAGACCAGAAACGCCGCCAGAATCGCCTTCGATTCGCGAAACTGCTCGCCGACGGCTTTGATTTCATCCTGGATAACGGTTTTAACGTAGCGGAGCAGGCTCATAATGGGGCGGTATCGTGCGTGTGAGGTCGTTTCGGTATGTGGGTAGATTCTGACACGCTATCTGGCCGACATCCAAAGAAATAGCGCCTGAAAAGAATAACGCCCGACCAGGGCCGGGCGCTACGGCTTCTACCTAAACGCGGCAGAAGCGACCGAGTGCGGTCTCTTACTTACGCTTGGTGGCCTTAACAGCAGCTTCGGTTGCCTTGGCAACGTTGGCTTCAGCCAGGTCAGCAGCTTGCTTCACAGCCTTGCTCAGGTTGGCGTAGGCCGTGTTGTTGGCTTCAACGGTTTGCTTGATGGCAGCCAGCACAACGTCCGAACCAAACGGAGCAGCCTTGGCACCCGAGACAGCAGCGTCTTGCACCTTCTTGCTCAGGTCGTCGAATTGCTTCTTCAGCATGCCGCTGATTTCCGAAGCAGCACCGTTGGCGATGTCGTACACGCCACGAGCGTAGGCAACCACGCTCTCAACCACCGGCTGAACCGAGTCAGCGTTCATGGCAGCAGCTTCTTGCGGGGTCTTCAGCTTCAGTGCCGCGTTGGCTTGCTTCGAGCCCTTGTTCAGCGATTCGCGAGCAAAAGTCAGATTCAGAGCCGACAGGCTTTCGATGGCTTCCAGTGCGGTGTGCGCAACGGCTTCCAGGTTAGCGATGGCAGCAGCGTTAGCAGCGGTCAGTTCTTCAACGTTCGGCAGATTGGCGTTCTTGGCCATGATCGGTTCCTTTCTAAAATTGAGTGGTATCAGTGATCTGATGTAGTCACTATACACCCATTTTGCTGCATTGCAACATTTTTTCGAACTTTTTTAAAATCAGCGAGTTGCGATGCCAACAGCATGGGCCGTCCTGCCACCCGCCGGGCCGCCCACTGTGCCTCCCAAAACCCCTGCGCTTGTTGGCTGCGTGGCGGTGTCGTAGCATACCGCTCATGAAAAACATGCCTGCCTTTGCGTACGCGCTTGCCCTCGTTCTGGGTGGTCTGACCGGTTGTAGTTCAATCGATGTGGATTCCGGTCACCTGCGTAACAACACGCCCCGTTTTACGACGTTTACAACCGAGAGCCCGCAGGCCATGCTGGACTGCATTGACCAGCGCTGGACCAACAGCGGCCGCCCGGCCCTGGCGTTTCGACGTACGGATACCGGTCTGGCGCTGCTGACGATCCAGAAGCTCGATACCCATGAAAAAGTGCCGATGGTCTATATCGCCATCGACAAGAGCCGCGAGGGCTCGTCGGTCCGGTTCTACAGCAATCATCTGGACGACATGGCCGACCGCAGCATGGTCAACATCATCCAGGGCTGCCACTGAGTTTTTTAAACCCTATCCCCAGCAGTGTTCATTAACCTTGTAAATTAAACGGCTTAATAAAAAATTGTGGCTTGCATCTAGACGGATTGCGTTCCGGGCACTATATTGATCACAGACGTTTTCTGAGAAAAACGCCACCCCCCAACCCAAAGACCATTACCCATGAAATCAAAGAATCCTTACGTCCGCCTGCTGAACTTTATGCGCGTTTCGAACAACTCCGATAGCAGCTTTGCCGGCTGCGAAGAAGTGCTGGCGTACATGCACGAGGCTGCTGCCAACGGCAAGTCGGTCAAGATTACCGATCTGGTTCAAAGCCTGCAGTTCGGCACGGGCCCGACCGTACACCGCAAAGTGGTCGAGTTGCATAGCCGCGGCCTGATCGAAGTCCAGCGTTCAGCCACCGATGGTCGCGCCAAGTCGCTGGCGCTGTCGGACGCCGGTACCAAGCATCTGGATCAGCGTAGCAAGTCGCTCAAAGCCGTTCTGCAAGGCTAAGCGGTATGTCATCCGGGTCGGCCGGCTCGCCCGAGACCCGGAGTGAATCAGCACGATACGAACTGCCCGCCGGCGATATCAGCCCTGGGCGTTCGCAACCCAAGCGGGTCGCGCCCAAACGGCGCCAAGGTCAGAGCCAACTGGTTCAGCGCGTGGCGCTGGGTGTAGCCACGTTCGGCATCGCGCTGGCACTGGTCGGCTTTATTTACCGCTTCAGTATTTCCCCGGCCTTTGGCGATGTGGCCTTCGAGAACGGCACGACGGCAGCCATCGCCCTACTGATCGGATGTTTTGCGCTGCCAACAGAACGGCGGCTGCGCCTAGGCTCACGCGCGCATCTGCTGGTGTGCCTGGTGGTTCTATCGATCACCCCCTGGACCTACCAGCTCGGCAATCAACTAGAAGCATCCGGCGTGGACTTGGCCACCGGCTTCAACTTTGTGTTCGAGGTTTTACTAGCGGCCGTGCTTTATCGCGTTACCGCCCGAACTTAAGATGCCAGCCATTGTATTTTTTGAGGTGGGCATTGCCCTACTGCTGGTGATCGGCGTCTGGGGCTGGCTGCGATGGCACCAACCCCGCGACGCGGATGACCCAACCGATCTTAAAGATCAGTAATCACCAGGGATTCGGCCAGGCGGGACTTAGGCAGCGCGGCATTAAAGTCAGCCGCCGAACGATGACCTAACGCAACCAGCACCACACTTTTGAGGCCCTTGGCCGCGAGCCCCAGCTCGGCATCGACGGCCGCATCATCAAAACCCTCGATCGGGCAGGCGTCGATGCCCATCTCGGCCGCGCCCAGCAAAAGAAACCCCAGGGCAATGTAGACCTGCCGGGCGCTCCAGTTCAGCACCCCGTCGGCCGCTGCATGTTTTTGGACGTAGCCTTTGCGGACGTTATGCTGGTTAGTGCGCGCCTCCTCGTTGGCCAGGCGGCCATCGCGGGTTTCCTGGTCCAGCACCTCACGCAGGTAGGACTCGTCCATGTCGGTCCGGGCACAGAGGACGACGACCTCGGCGGCATTCATGATCTTGGGCTCGTTGTAGGCAAAGTTGCCGCTGGCCCCTGCGGCCACCCGGCGTTTTGCGGCCTCGTTGGTCGCCATATAAAAATGCCAGGGTTGGGCATTGGTGGACGAAGGGCTCATCCGCAACAGCGTGCGTACGGCTGCCGATTGCGCCGGGGTCAACCCGCGCCCCGCCTCGAAGGCTTTGGTAGTTTTGCGCTGCTGAACGATGCCGGCGATCGGCAATGGTTGCGTCATACACTTCCTCTCAACGGATATCAGGCAGGCATCCCTGCGTTCAGCTAGTATGTTAACTGCTTAAGACCCCACCATGACAGCCTTGACGCGTTCCTCCCTTGCTCCGATCACCCTGGCCCAGCTGACGGCAGATAGCGTGGTGATCTGCGCTACCCAGCGTCTGGCGCAGACCCTGAGCCGGGCTCACGATGACGCGGCCGGTGGGCGTGACAGCTGGGCGACACTGGCCAGCACCACCTTCAGCCAGTGGCTTCAAGCCCGTTACGCAGCTTTGGCGCTGCGTGGGTTAGAGCCCCCCGCACTGGCCGGCCTGCGCGTCCTGGACGGATTTCAGGAACGGCTGCTCTGGGAACAGGTGATTCACCAGAGCCTGGGAGCCAATGCAACGTATCTGTTTGATATGGGCGCGCTGGCGGCCACGGCCGCAGAGGCCAACGCTTTAACAATTAACTGGCAGATCGCCCCGGCGCGCGCCAGCGCCCTCTTTGCCAGCGAAGAACAGCGACGCTTTGCCGAATGGCAAACGGCCTTTGTGGCGCGTTGTCAGACACTCGGGGTCATCGATGGCGCCCGCCTGAACGCGGCGCTAATTGATGCGCTCGAGACACCGGGTCTGGCACTGCCCTCCCAGGTGGTCTTTGCCGGCTTTGATCATTTCACACCATTGGAACGACGGCTACAGCAATCGCTCAGCGCGCGAGGTTGCCTGTGCCTTGAACTGGTGAGCACCGACGAATCAATCGCAACGCAGACCCGGGTCGAACAGACTGCACATCTGGATGCGGAATGTCTGGCGGTTGCCCATTGGGCGCGCGATTGGCTGGCACGCGATCCGAAAGCACGGCTCGGTATTGTCGCCCCCGATCTGGCGAGCTACCAGTACCCGCTGACCGATGCGCTGGAGGATGTGCTTGCGCCGGATCTGGTATTGCCCCAGAACGCCGCCAAACGCCGACCGTACAACATCAGCCTGGGCCAACCGCTGGCGGTGCAACCGCTGGTGCGCGCCGCACTGAACCTGTTACAGATCCTGACGCAGTCGCATGCTGTAGCGCAATCGCTGGTCTCCGATGTGCTGGGCAGTACCTACTGGTCAGTCGATGCCGAAAGCGATGCGCGGGCGCGACTGGATACAGCGATGCGGGAAGGGATTGCCCCGAAGGCACCTCTGGCCCGTTACAGCGATTTCGCTGACTATCTCTTTGAGAAGCAGCAGGTCGCCGCGCCGGCCACACTCGGCTATCTGAGCGCCCTCGGCGCTTCAACGCGCGGCTTGGGCAAATCCCGACTGCCCTCTGAGTGGCGCCGAATCATCCAGGCCGTACTGGGCAATGGCGGCTGGCTGGCCAACGGCCGTTTGCGCAGTCATGAATTTCAGGCCCGCGAAGCCTTTGGCAAAGAACTGGCCCAACTTAGCCAGCTGGACCAGATCACCGGCAGCATCACGTTCAGTAAAGCCGTCTCGTTGCTCACGCAACTTTGCGCGGAACGCCTATTCCAGCCCAAAACGACCGGCACGCCACCGATCCAGATTCTGGGGGTGCTGGAAGCGGCCGGGATGCGCTTTGATGCGCTCCGAGTCCTGGGCCTGACCGATACGGCATGGCCACCGGTGGCCAACCCGAACCCGCTGTTGCCGGTCGAAGCGCTGCGTGCCGCCGGCGCACCGAATGCCAGCGCCCTGGTGCAACTGAACTTTGCCACACGCATTCAGGATCGCTTAATGCGGAGTGCGCCGGACATCACATTCAGTTATCCGCGCATGAATGAGGCCACCGAACAGCAGCCCAGCCCACTCATCCCGAAGACCGCCCCGGTACAGAACACCATGCCGCCGACCCGACCCTGGGCCGATGCCATCGACCCAACGGGCTCACACCTTCAAACGATTGACGATGTCTACGCACCCGCCGTGGCCGCGGGCGATAACGTGAACGGGGGAACCGCGTTACTTCGAGCACAGGCCATCTGCCCGGCCTGGGGCTATTACCAGTACCGCCTCGGCGCCAAAGCCCTGGCCCAACCGGTTGAGGGCCTGGATCCGCGCAAGCGGGGGACACTGGTGCATGACACGCTGGAATTTTTCTGGTGTGCCACCCAGACCTTTGCGGCACTCAAGGCCATGAGCGACAAAGCCCGGGAGGTCGCCGTTGCCCGCGCGGCCAGCGACGCTCTGACGCGATTTAATAGTGATCGAAAACGCGAAGCCCTCAAGCCCCGCCAGACCGAACTGGAACATCGGCGGCTGGTGCGACTGGTCGATGCCTGGTTGCAACTGGAGTGCGGCCGTAAAACAGACTTTGTCGTGCTCGAGGCGGAAGGCAAGCGCGAGATCAATGTCGCCGGCATTGTGGCGCACATGCGCATTGATCGCATCGACCGTCTGGATGATGGCCGCACACTGATCATTGACTATAAAACCGGTGCCGACATTGATGTGCGCAACTGGGCCGCCGACCGGATTACCGAACCACAGTTACCGATCTATGCCGCGATTGCCGAACACCCGGATGGCAGCATCGCCGGCGTTGCCTTCGGCATCGTGCACATGGGCGGCTCGGGGTTCCGGGGGGTCGGTCAGGATGACCAGCTGCTACCCAATGTGCACGCCATCAGCAGTAAGCGCGGTCGCCAGGTCTTCAACCCGGAAAAGTTTCCCGATTGGGAGAGCGTCTTGCAGCATTGGCGCCAGGCGATTCACAGTGTGGCCGACGAGATCCGGGCAGGTTTTGCGGGCGTGAGCATCACCGACGAAGTCGACTTGCGCTACTGCGACGTCAAACCGCTGCTGCGCCTAGCCGAACGGCAAATGCAGCTTGATGCTGCGCTGGCGGCAGCGCGCACCGAGGTGCCGCGATGAGTCAACGCCCCATTGATCCGGCCGAGTTGCTGGCGGTAGATGCGGCAGCACGTGCAGACGCCCTGGACCCGACGCGCTCATTCATTATTGACGCCCCCGCCGGCGCCGGCAAAACCGAATTGCTGACGCAGCGTTTTCTGCGGCTGCTGGCCTGCGTTGATGAACCCGAAGAGATCATTGCGCTGACCTTTACCAACAAGGCGGCTGCCGAAATGCGGGATCGCATCATGCGCAGCCTGCAGGATGCCGATAGCGACCCGCCGGAACACATCGAACCCCACAAACAGATCACGCGCGATCTGGCCACCGCCGTGCTGGCACAGGACCGCGCCCGGGGCTGGCAGTTACTGGCCCAGCCCGGTCGTCTGCGCGTGATGACGCTGGATGCGCTGTCGGCACGCCTAGCCCGACAGATGCCGCTGCTTTCGCGCTTTGGCACCCAGCCGGCCGTGGCCACCGACCCGGTGCCCTATTACGAACAGGCGGTTCGCAATACGCTGGATCAACTCGAAGACAACACCGAAGACAGCCAGACGATTGCGCAGGCACTGACCTACTTCGACAACGATGCCGGCCGCCTGCAGAAGATGCTGGTCAGTATGCTGGCACGCCGCGACCAGTGGATCAGCAAGGCAATACGACACCGCGACGCCGCTGTGCTGGGAGCCGATGTGGCGCAGGCACTGCAGGCACTGGTGACCAACCGGCTCACTGATGTGGTGGCGCGTTTTCCTGCCGCGCGGCAGCAGGGCTTCATGGCCGCAGCACGCTATGCGGCGGACCTGAGCCCCAAGTCACCCGTGTCGTTATTATCAGGCTGGGAGAAGCCACTGACGGCCGAGGTGACCGATCTGCCGCGCTGGCGGGCCGTTGCCGAACTATTTCTGACCCAGGGCAACAAGCCCCGCAGCGTGTACCGTGTGCCGATTGATATCGCCGGCCCCAAACATCAGACGCAACGCCAGGTCTTGCTCGATACCATTGCCGATCTGGTGGCGACCGGTGATGACAAAACTCTGGCGGCCATCCGCGAGCTGCCCGACCCCGGGCTGGATTCGACGGCGGCCGATCTGGTTGCCAGCCTCGCTCATCTGCTCGAACTGGCCTACGCGCAACTGTGGCTGGTGTTCAATCAGGAAAAAGTGGTGGACTTCGGCGAGATCGCTCTGAAGTCGGTGCAGGCACTCGAGGGCGAGGCGACCGCCCATGGCGTGCACGAACGCCTGGATTACCGTTTGAAGCATCTGCTGGTGGATGAGTTTCAGGACACCAGCCCACTGCAGGTAGCGCTGTTAACGCATCTCACCCAGGGCTGGGAAGGGGAACCCGATCGGTCGATCTTTCTGGTCGGTGACCCGATGCAATCCATCTACCGATTCCGTAAAGCCGATGTGGGGCTGTTCCTCCGCGTGCGCCAGCGCGGGCTGGGCAAGATCCAGCCCATCTCGCTACAGCTTTATCGCAACAACCGGTCGTACCCGGCGGTCATCGACTGGATTAACACCACCTTCGCGCAGGTATTTGCGACCGAAGATGACATCATCCGCGGCGCTGTCCGTTATGAGTCCTGCGTGGCCAGCAAGCCCAATGTGGCCGACGCCGGCGTGATGATCCATCCGGTTATTGCCGGCAGGGTGGCCGACGATGTCGATACGGAAAGCGGCGATGCCGCACCGAAGTCGCAGGCCGATGAACAGGAAGCCGCAACCATCGTTGATCTGATCCGCACAGCGCAATCAGAATACCCGGAAGGCACGGTGGCCGTGCTGGTACGGGCGCGGCCGCATCTGGATGCACTGGTGTTGCAGCTCCAACGTCATGCACCGGATATTCCGTTTCGTGCCGTTGAAATCGATCCGCTGGCCGGACGGCAGTCGGTTCAGGATCTGGTCTCGCTCACCCGGGCCCTGCATACGCCGGGCGACCGGGTGCACTGGCTGGCCATTCTGCGGGCGCCCTGGTGTGGGCTGACGCTACCTGACCTGCATCATCTGGCGGCAGATGATCATGTGCAATCGCTCTGGTCACTGATGCAGGATGATGCGCGCATGGCTCGACTGAGTGAGGATGGTCGGACCCGACTTAGCGCGCTTCGTGAGGTGCTCCGGATTGCCTATGCCAACCGCGGGCTGCAACGGCCCCGCCGCTGGGTCGAAGGGGTCTGGCACGCGCTGGGCGGTACAGCCTGCCTGCATCAGGCAAGCGACGTGGCGGATGTCGAGGCCTACTTCCGGTTACTCGATACGCTGGATACGCATGGCGGCCTGGATCTTGACCGGCTCGACGCAGCTCTGGGCAAACTGTACGCCGCGGCTGACACCCGGGAGGCCAGCGATCGCGTTCAGCTAATGACCATCCACAAATCCAAAGGCCTGCAATTCGATACGGTGATTCTGCCCGGACTACACAGAATTCCGCCGCATGATGAACACCCCCTCCTGCTCTGGGATACGCTCATTCTTGATGAGGACGGGCAGGAACATCTGGTCGTTGCGCCGGCCCCCGCGCAAGGTGATCCGGAGGGAATAGCCACACCCTACAGCCTGTTGCGGGGGCTTGAACGCACCCGCGCCCAGAACGAGGATCGACGGGTGCTTTATGTCGCCGCCACCCGGGCGATACGCCGGCTGCATCTTTTGGGCATGGCCCGACGTGATCCCAAGGAAGATTCGGAGACCGGGCTCAAGCCGCCAGCGGGCACCTCGTTACTTGCACCCCTCTGGCCGCTCATGGTGAATGACTTTGTAGCAGCGGCCGCCGTACCTGCCCCCCCGGCGCCCCCGGCCAGCAACATCGATCCGGCGCGCTTTGTTCCGGGGCTGGTCCGGGTTGTGTCGCCGTGCCGGGTCGATCCGGCACCCGAATCAATCCCTGAGGACATCACCGAGACCGAAGCGGCGTATTTCAGCAGCACGCTGGATATGGATATCGGGTCGCTGGTCCACCAATATCTTGAAGCCATTGCACGAGATGGCCTGGATGCGTGGGTGCCGGAACGCCTTGAGACGCTGCAGCCCCGTTTCGTCGAAACCTTCAGGCAACTTGGGCACCTGCCGGAACAGGCCGACGAGGCCGCGGCGACCGTGCACGATACGCTGCAACGCGCCCTCACCGACCCGCAAAGCCGGTGGATCCTGGGGCCACACACCGAGGCGGGCTGCGAAGTCCCGCTCAGCAGTGCGCATCCTTCAAGCGCTATCGCAACCGATACGGCGTCGCCTGAGGACGGCGACACCCCGGCTATCCGCAGGCATGTGATCGACCGGACCTTCATCGAAAACAACATCCGCTGGATCATCGACTACAAGACGCTGCGTACCGAACCCCACGTGTCGGAGGCGGCGCTGGAGGCACAACTAACCGAGAAGGCCGAAAGTTACCGGCCCCAGCTTGAACGCTATGCCACGCTCTATGCGCATGAAGCAGCACAGGGCATCTGCATCCGGATGGCGATCTTTTTTCCGGCGCATGGCAAACTGATACCTATCGAACATGATTCTCAGGGAAGCGCCCATGCCCGCCAATAATACGATTCCCAAGCGATTACTGATGGCCGCCGCCGCGCATCCCGGCAAGCAGCCCATCGTCATTGATGAACTGGGCAAATCGCTGAGTTTTGATCGCCTGATTATCGGCTGTGCCGTTCTTGCGCGGCAGATCGAAGGCCTGACACACCGTCATCATGTGGGGTGCCTGTTGCCGAATAGCGTGACCGGGGTGGTGAGTTTATTTGCCTGCATGTTTGCTCACAAGACAGCGGCGATCCTCAACTACACCTTTCCCCTGCCGACGTTGATCCGTTGTTGCGAGCGGGCACATATCGATGTGTTGCTTACTTCCCGCCAGTTTCTCGACAAATGCGATCTGGCCGATCTACCGGAGCTGCTGTCAGCGCACGGTATACGTACCGTCTTTCTCGAAGACGTGGCCCAACGTATTGGTCGTATTGCCAAGCTCAGCGGCCTGCTTCGCGTACGACTGAAGCGCTTACGCACCGAACGCAGCAACCCCGATGATGCAGCCGTCATCCTGTTTACGTCGGGTAGCGAGGCCGACCCCAAGGCGGTGGTGCTGAGCCACCGGAATCTGCTTTCCAACGTCGATCAGATTCTGCATGCATTCCCGATTGGCAAGCACGAAGTCATGTTCAGCGCACTGCCGCAGTTCCATGCCTTTGGCCTGACGGCGGGCGTGCTGCTGCCGCTGATGAACGGCATGCGTACGGTCATCGGTCTCTCCCCCCTGCGGCACAAGGAAAATCTGCAGCTGATCCGCCGGTGGAAGCCCACCGTGATGCTGTCGACCGATACCTTCCTCAATCAGCTGTACAAAGCGGCTAACCCGGAAGATCTGGCGTCGTTGCGTTTTGTGGTCGCCGGAGCGGAACGCCTCAAGCCGCGCACCCGTGAACTCTACGAAGCGTTGGGCGTCACCATGCTCGAGGGCTACGGCGCCACCGAGGCCGGCCCGGTGATTGCCGTCAATGTGCCTACCGCCATGCGTCACGGCACCGTCGGCCGCCTACTACCGCATATCGAATACCGCATCGAGCCGCACGAGGGCATCGACGAAGGTGGGGTCCTGCATGTGCGCGGTCCAAATCTGATGAAGTCCTACCTGCACGACCTGCTCGATGATCGCTCTTCTCTCGACGACGGCTGGTACGACACCGGGGATATCGTGACGGTCGATGCCGATGGTTACCTGGTCATCAAGGGCCGCAAAAAGCGTTTCACCAAAATTGCTGGCGAAATGATCTCGCTGGGCTTCATCGAAGACGAAGTCGCCAAACTTTCACCCGAATGCCATCACGCCGCGATCGCGATTGAAAACCAGGATGAAGGCAAGCCGCTCATCCGCCTGTACACCAGTGATCCGGCGCTGACGGCCGCGGCAATCCGGGCGCATTTCAATGACGAACGGATCCCGAATACCTGGCTACCGCGCGAGGTTGTGACCTTGCCCGAACTGCCGGTGTTACGCACAGGCAAGGTCGACTACCAGACGCTCCAGAAGCTGGCCTCAGGCGGCTGATCGCGCCCGATTCAGTACGTGTAATACACCGGGGGCGGCATGGGCACTGCATAGACCGGTGCCGGCATCACGGCGTGCGGCCTGACGACAACGGGGGGCGGCGGGTAATATGCCGGCGGCGCCACGACGGGCGGCGGTTGCATCATCGCACCGATCGCCACACCCCCTACAACGGCACCCAGTGCAAATGGTAGCCAGTTGCCAGGTTGCCGATACCCATGATGACCCCGGTGGTGCCAGCCACCATCCGCCAGCACGGGTTGGCTAGCCAGCGTGACAAGGGTCAGGGCAACGGCCGCAAGGCCGGTTCTTAGTTTCAATGTCATGGCGCACTCCTTCTTAAAAGTCACAACGCCTGTTGCCGATAACGCGCGGGCACCCGGACGGATGACAGCGAGGGCAGACATCCCGAAAAATAGTTTCGCGGCGCTGGACAGCATTCGTGCTTCGTTCTAGTCTGGTAGCGTCTTTTGATCGGAGTTTCTCATGCGCTCAATCGTTATTGCGTTCGCCGCCGCATCTTCCCTCGCATTGGGTGCACCCGTTTTTGCCCAGCCCAACCAGGTTCAGCATGCCAATGGGACGGCCTTTGTCTCCGGCGGCGTGGGTGACGACTCGATGGCCGCACTGACTGCCATCGAAAATCAATTTGATCTCAAGCTCTTTCTGGTAGGACAGTCTGGCGCCTACCTGAGCGATATCCAGATCACCATTCTTGATGCGCAAGGCAAAGGCGTACTCCTGACCACGACTGAGGGTCCGGTTCTGCTGACCAACCTCCCCACGGGGACTTATACCGTCATCGGCCAGAAGAACGGTGACCGGATCGAACAGTCACTGGCGGTGACGCGCGGCAAATTGCGTACCGTCTACTTCCGCTTCCCCGGCGAATAGCCCTCGGATGGCCGCAATGACTATGCGATGGCTTCCCGATCACTCTGTGGATGCGCCATCCTCATCGTCGTCATCGTCTGCGGATCCGTCCAGCATCGGGTCCGGGGCGGTAAACGGATCGGAGGCCTCGGTGGCTTTGCTGGCTGCGGCGGGCGGAGGCGGCGCCGGTCGTACCACGGGCATGACTTGCGGTGTAAAGCCGCGCGGGTTATCGCCGGCCGGTGTATCGGGATAGTTGCGGTCAAAACCCTGAAGGCCCGTCTGGCAAAGCGCCAGGCTGCTAAAGGTCAGTAGTGCAGCTTGCAGGAGTCGTCTTAGGATCATACGTCTGTCCGGCGTCACGGGCCCGAAATCGGAAATGTGGATAATGTAACCGTTTCCACAGCAATCAGGTACCGGATGTCGCTTAGGACCCGCGGAAGACTGTGCAGCACCCTGGTCGCCTTGTGTCTGGCGTGGGGATCGTTTAGCGCCCCGGCCCGGGCCGCCGAGAGCGAGGCCACCAGCGAATCCGCCGATGCCGTTGAAGCGACCCCCTCGGCGACCGCAGCGAAATCGCTCCGGGAGCCCCGAAGCAAATCCAGCCAGAGCCTGGGTGCCGACCCGAAGCGGGGCAAGATCAGCCTACCCACGCGCGACGATACCGCGCCGGCCACGATGACATCGAAGGGATTGCGCGGCAATGCCACCTTCTATAGCCCGCGCTTCCAGGGGCGCAAGACGGCCAGCGGCGACATCTTCAACCATAAGCTGTTTACTGCTGCGAGCAATCTCTTTCCGCTGGGCACCCTCGTCGCGGTCAAACGGCCCGATACCAACCTCTGTGTGGTGGTCAAGGTTAACGACCGGATGCACCCGAAGCACCGGTCACGGGTGATTGACCTGACGCACAGTGCGGCGAAGTACCTGGACATGGTGCGCGAGGGCGTGGTCAAGGTTCAGGTTGTCCGGATTCCCGACGATGCGACGCCGGGCAGCACCTTCGATTGCGCCATGG
The DNA here is from genome assembly GCA_041311015.1 of Rhodocyclaceae bacterium. Taxonomy (GTDB): domain Bacteria; phylum Pseudomonadota; class Gammaproteobacteria; order Burkholderiales; family Rhodocyclaceae; genus Fluviibacter. The sequence continues at coordinate 13,710 of JBFYKG010000001.1, forward strand.
GCTACGAACTGGAAGAGACCTGCGACAACTGCGAGCCGCCCCTGCAGTTTCTGAACAACTAGCGCATCCCCAAATAAAAAGGCCACGGTCTCCCGTGGCCCTGATGGCATTAAGCCAGACTGGCTTAGCTGGCGAGTACGGCCTCGATCTGGGCAAAGGTCTTGGCGACCGAGTGGATCTGTGTGGCAACCCCCAGCTGACGGGCGATCTGCGATGCCGAGAAAATACCGCGCACCATCTGGCGATCCGTCAGCGGATCCACATCAACGACCAGCGCATGGTTACGGTTATGCACCTTCAGTGTTTCGATGATGTCGATCACTTTGGCCTGCATCACCTGCTTCAGCGTCAGCACCTCAATATCTTCCTGCTTGGTCATCACGTCCTTGACGGCAATTTCTTCGTGCTTGATGCCCTGACGTTGCACACACTGCATGGGCTTTTCACCCAGCACATCAGTCGCCGTCAGCAGACCCACGACATTGCCTTTGGCATCGGTCACGATCAGCGAGCGCACGCCACGCGAGATCATCAGGTGGTTGGCATGACTGAGCAGCACATCGGCGCCGACGGTCGCGGCAACAATCTGCTTCAGGTCGGTCATGACTTCAATCGCCGGCGAATCCGGGGTCACGATATCGGCCTGGCTGGTCGGCAGGTGGAAACCGGCGTTCTTTTCGAGGGAATTCACCTTGAGGATCATCGGGCTGCTCATGCTTGTATCTCCTATCCGTTGCTGCGGGGTTACCCCTATTTTCATGGGCTCACAGCGAAAGCGCGAACCTGTGGTGCACTTTACTATTAAACTGGCATCATCAACCACACATTTCGATGCTGCATCGCAAACAACGCTGATGAAACGCCCCGATTTTCTGACCACACTCATTCTCGTGTTACTGGCCCTGATGCTCTGGCAGATGGGCCAACAGGACTGGGGCAGCTTTCTGCTCCTACTGGCTGCTGCGGCCGGCCTGATTGCCATCAAAGTCACGGATCACCAGAAATCTGCCCGCTTATGATCACCCTATTTCGACGTGCACTCCTGCTGGCCAGCGCTGTAGCCCTGCTGGCTTGTGGTGATAAACCGCTGCCCTTCAAGGCGAAGCCTTTCCCTGATGCGCCGATGGCCGCCAACTTCACGCTGACCGATCAATTCGGCCAGCCGAAGTCGTTGAGCGATTTTAAGGGCAAGGTCGTCAGCCTCTTCTTCGGCTTCACGCACTGTCCGGACATCTGCCCCACCCACCTGGCCCGTCAGGCTGAAGTGATGCGCCAGCTGGGCCCACGCGCAAACGACGTGGCCGTGTTGTTCGTCTCGCTCGATCCTGAGCGGGATACACCCGACGCATTGAAAAATTATATGGATGCCTTTGACCCGCGCTTTATTGCCCTGACCGGCAGCCCGGAAGAGACCCGCAAGGTGGCACGTCAATACAAGATCTACTGGCAGAAGACCGCACTCCCGAATTCTGCGCTGGTCTATACGATTGATCATACGACCAATAGCTTTGTCATCGATCGGCAGGGGCGACTCCGTCTGACCGTGCCCCATGAAATGGCCGCCGCCGATGTGACCCATGATCTGCAACTTCTTATCGATGCTCAGTGATATGACCGATTACGCCATCACCCCCGCTGCTGAAGTCACGATTCCCGTCCTGGGCAGCCAGGCCGTTTTTCCCGTGCGGCGAATCTACTGCGTGGGCCGCAACTACGCAGAGCACGCCCGTGAAATGGGGGCTGACCCGAATCGCGAGCCGCCGTTCTTTTTTTCGAAACCCCGCGATGCGATCGTAGCGTGCGGCGGCCCCGTGCCCTTTCCACCCGCCACCACCAATCTGCAGCACGAGGTGGAACTGGTCGTTGCCATTGGCAAAGGGGGCGCCGACATTCCCGAAGCCGACGCGCTGTCTCACGTGTATGGCTACGCCACCGGTATCGATTTCACCCGCCGCGACCTGCAGACGCTGGCCCGCGAAAAGTGCCACCCGTGGGAACTCGGTAAAGGCATGGATGGGGGCGCACCAATCTCCGCGATTGTGCCGGTCACGGCTGGCACACCTGCACAGGACGCGCGCATCTGGCTCCAGGTGAATGGCCAAGAACGGCAGTCGGCGCAGCTCAATCAGATGACCTGGCAGGTTGCCGAGATCATTAACCGGTTATCGCACTTCTTTGCGCTCGCCCCCGGTGACCTGATCTTTACGGGCACCCCCGGTGGCGTCTCCACGGTCGTGCGTGGCGACACCCTCCGCTGCGGCATCGACGGCCTGCCAGAACTGGGCGTGACTCTGATCTGATTCACCCCCCGCGAGACCTAACTCGTCTTCGGGCATCATGGTGACCGAGACCTCCAGCGCATGCTCGCCGCCGCCCATGACCACACCGCGTAGCGGAATCACATCGGCGTAGTCACGGCCTACGGCCAGCGTGACAAATTCGTCTGTCACGGCTTTGCCATTGGTCGGATCCAAGCCCAGCCAGCCATAACCCGGACACCATGCCTCGACCCAGGCGTGCGTCGCGTCCGCACCGATCAGCCGGGGCTGGCCAGGCGGCGGATTCGTCAGGATGTACCCACTCACATATCTGGCCGGAATACCCATGCTGCGTAGCCCGGCGATCATGATCTGCGCAAAGTCCTGACACACGCCTCGCCGGTGTTCTAGCACCTCGAGCAGGGGCGTACCAACGGCCGTGGCCTCCGGGTCAAAAATGAATGTCTCGTGGATGGCGCGCGTCAACGCCAGCAACTGCTCATGCAGCGGCTGCCCGTCGCCCGGCATCTGTGCCCGTGCCCAGGCACCGGCTTCGGCCAAGAGGGGAATCATCGGTGAATCCGTGAGGTACGGCGCACAGGTCATGGCAAATTCGGTACCCGCCTGATCCCCCGGTTCAAAGAAGCGCCGCGCCAATCCCTGGCCATTCCAGGCCATGGTGGTTTCCGGCCACGCCGGCATACGGACATCGACGGTCAACGCAACCCCAACCGACAACAGGCGATGCGGCGTATGAATCGCAAAATCCCGATAGCCGTTTCCAAAAAAATCCGTCCCGGTCATTTGCGCGGCCAACGGGTGATTGACCGTAAATGCCGCATCAACAACACGCTGGTTCAATCGATCAATGGGGGTGAGGTGCGCCCGATGGTGCGCGCTACTGACCGAATAGGCGTAGCAGTATTCGGTATGGTGACGAATCCGATAACGCCGCCAGGGGGTGTCTGCCTGCTGGCGCATTAAACGGCCATCCCGGTTTCACTCATGCTGAAATAGCGCGCGTTCAATGTGTCGCTCAGCGACATAATCTCTTGCTCCAACCGCACAAAGTCGGCACGCAGGGCCTTAATCGTGGGAATACCACCCAGCGACCATTCGGTGAGGAGAATGCTGGTCTCTTCGAGGCCAGCCAGGCTGATGCCGGTATCGCGCCCCAGCCGTTCGAGCGCCTGCTGCGCCCCATCCACCTGGAATCGCAGGGAACGTGGGTTGGTGCCGTCCAGAAGCACGATGTCGCGGACTGATCGCCAGGTGGCGATACCGGTGGTCTGGCTGCGGAACGAGCCGGATGAGTCGGTGAGGTCCAGCAACCAGTCTAGCGGTTGTGTCTGCTCGCTCTCGGCGCCGGCCGCATCCAGTTGACCAATCGCAACCTCCAGAGCGGCCGCTAGGAGCACCAGCCGTTCCAATCGTCGGCCCAAGGACAGAAAACGCCATCCGGCATCGCGGTTCATGGCGTCCAGAGAAAACCCAGAGAGTGCCGCCAATCCGGAAATGGCCCGGTCGAGCCAGACCAGCGTTGGGCCCAGCGTACTGCTTTCGGTTAAGGCAGGATCATTCACCAGCCGGTTCATTGCCCGCCAGTGGTCGTGCGACAAGCGGTCCCGTAAAGAAAATGCCACGCGGCCAAGTTGCGCCAGTGTCTCGGCCAAACCCTGACCATGTCGGGGATGCGTCGCACAGCGGATCAACTGTTCAACCGGCATCCGGGCCGTATCTGTCACACCTTCCGGCAGGGTGACCAAACCGTAGCGCCACACCAAGTCGTGTAGCGCCACCGCCCCTTTGCGGCGCGCATGATGCAACCGCTCGCTCAGGGTCAGCCGGAGGAGTCGCGCCATGCCCTCGGCCCGTTCGGTATAGCGCCCCATCCAGAACAGATTCTCGGCCACGCGTGAAGGTACGCCGGTGTGGGTCATCGGAGTGGTGGCATCCGAGCGCTCCGGGAAGAACTCCAGCGCGTCACTGGTGCCCCCCTGAAGCACCCAGGTGTCCTTGGATGCCCCGCCGCGCTGCATGGAAACCACCCGAGCATCTCGATGCGATTCGACCCGTGTCAGGCCCCCGGCCATGACCTGATAACCTTGCGCCGCGGCCACGGCAAAAGCGCGCAGACCAACCGACCGCGCCTCCAGCGTCAGGCTGCCGGGGCGTCGATTGAGCATGGGCGCCTGCGACAGACGCACCCACTCCTGAGCAACAAAGGCATCGGGTGTCGCTTCGATACGGGCCAGTAGCGCGTCGCGCTGCGCTGCGTCCAGATCCTGCCCGAAGATCGGCTGGAACGTGCCGATGCCATGCACCGATTTGATGACCAGATCATCCATGTGCGCCCGGACATAATCCATGGCTGCCTGTTCCCCACACCACCAGGTGGCCACCGATGGCAAGGCCAGTTCTTCGCCCAATAGGAAGCGACACGCCGCCGGTAGAAACCCCTGCAAGGCCACAGACTCGGCCACGCCGGCGCCCAGCGCATTGGCCATCAGTACCGTGCCTCGCCGCGCACAATCCATCAGCCCGGCAATACCCAATGCCGAGTCACTCCGCAACTCAAGCGGGTCACAAAAAACATCATCCTGCCGACGCAGGATGGCATGCACACGCTGCAGTCCGTTGATTGTTTTCAGCCAGACAAAACCATCACGAACCACCAGGTCACCGCCTTCGACCAGCGGAAACCCGAGGTAGCGCGCAAGCAACGAATGTTCGTAATAGGTTTCGTTCAGCGGGCCCGGCGTCAGCACCACGATGCGTGGTGCCTCGCCGCCGCAAGGCGCATGAAATGCCAATGACTCACGCAAGGTGCTAAAGAAGTCGTTCAGTGAGGCCACGGGCATCTGGGCCAGCAACTCGGGGAAGGCCCGGCTCATGATCAGCCGGTTCTCTAGGGCGTAACCCGCACCGGAGGGCGCCTGGGTCCGGTCTCCTACGGCCCACCACTGGCCATCGGGTGACCGCAACAGGTCGACGGCATAGCTATGCAGAAAGATATCGCCTGGTGCCTGAGTGCCAAACGCTGCGGGCAACCAGCCACCCGCACCATAGATAACCTCTGGCGGAATGATCCCCTGATGCAACAGCGTCTGGGGCCCGTACACATCCGCCAGAATCCGGTTCAGCAGTCGGGCACGTTGGGCAAGGCCGTACGAGAGGGTGGCCCACTCATCGTGCGGTAGCACGAGTGGCAATTCATCCAGCGCCCATAGGCGATCACGGCCCTGTGGGTCGGCATAAATCGTGTAGGTAATGCCCTCGTCACGAATGTGCTGCTGCGCGCTTGCCAACCTTGATTCGATATCCGCCGTCCGCATGCTGCCGAGCAGATCAAACACGGGCAACCAGTGGGGACGGACCTCGCCACCTACCCCGCAGAGTTCATCAAAACGCTCTGCCGACGCGACCCGCCGGGCATAGCCGGCGAGTAACGGCGACGTTTCCGTCGATGGATTCGGTACGGCAGCGGCCATGAATCAGCAGAGTTAGTCGATCAGTTCAGACGAAGGTCCAGCGTCAACGGAAAATCCGGGTTTAGATGACTCGGGTTGACGCGTACGCTGCCCGGAGTATGACCGATCCGGAAAAACCTCGCCAGACGTCGCGCTTCGGCCTCGTAGGCATTCACCGGGAAGGTGTCGTAATTGCGGCCACCGGGGTGGGCCACATGGTACTGACAGCCCCCCAGAGAACGATGCATCCAGGTATCGACCAGATCAAAGGTCAGCGGCGCATGGACACCAATGGTCGGGTGCAAGCAGTTAGGTGGTTGCCAGGCACGATAACGCACACCGGCCACATACTCGCCCTGCACCCCTGTTGGATGCAATGGCACCACCTCGCCATTACAGGTCACCACATGGCGGCCCTCGACGTAACCATTCACCTTGACCTGGATGCGTTCGAGCGATGAATCCACATAACGCACTGTCCCACCCTGCATGCCTTCCTCGCCCATCACATGCCAGGGTTCGAGCGCGACCCTCAGGTCCATGCGGACGTTATGGACATCCATCTCGCCAATGTGCGGGAACCGGAATTCGAAGTGCGGCGCAAACCACTCGGCCTTGAAGGCATAGCCCGACAGATTCAGTTCTTCGATCACATCGCAGAGATCGGCCCAGACAAAATGAGGCAGCATGAACCGGTCGTGCAGACCCGTGCCCCAGCGTATCAGACTCGAGGGCTGGTAAGGCTGCTGCCAGAACTTAGCGATGAGCGCGCGCATCAGCAACTGCTGCGCCAGACTCATGTGGGCATGCGGGGGCATTTCGAAGGCCCGCATCTCCAGCAGGCCCAGTCGACCCGTTGAGCTATCCGGTGAGTACAGCTTGTCGATGCAGAACTCGGCCCGGTGGGTATTGCCAGTCACGTCGACTAACAGGTTACGTAGCACCCGGTCGATCATCCACGGCGGGATGTTATTGAACAGGCCGTTCTGCCGACGCAACTCTTCAAAGGCGACTTCCAGCTCACGCACGGACTCGTGACGCGCCTCATCGACCCGGGGCGCCTGGCTGGTCGGCCCGATGAAGAGCCCGGAGAACAGATAGGACAACGCCGGGTGGTTGTGCCAGTACGCCACCATACTCGCCAGGAGATCGGGCCGGCGCAGGAAGGGCGAGTCATTGGGCGTTGCCCCACCCAGCACAAAATGGTTACCACCGCCGGTGCCCGTGTGACGGCCATCGAGCATGAACTTTTCAGTCGACAGGCGTGTCTGATGCGCGGCATCGTAGAGGAAGTTGGTGTGATGCGTCAGCTCGGCCCAGCTGCTGGCCGGCTGCACGTTGACTTCGATCACCCCGGGGTCGGGCGTCACGCGCAATACAGTTAAGCGCATATCGCGAGGCGGCTCGTAGCCCTCAATGACCACCGGCAGCCCCATGTTTTCTGCCGTCGCCTCAACCGCCGCCAACACCTCGAGGTAGTCCTCCAAGCATAAGGTGGGCGGCATGAAGATATACAGCTTGCCCTGCCGGGGTTCGGCACACATGGCGGTGCGCGTGATCCAGCCAGCCGACTCGAACATCTGCGGTTTTTTCAACGCCTCCAGCGGATCGCTGGTAACGCGATAGCGCCCCACGCCGACAGCTGCGGACTCCGGTGCTTGCGCGCCGCCTGCTACACGAATGCGCAGTTGTTCATGCGTCGGCAATGGCGGCTGTTCCACCGTTGGGTCTGGCGCGTTGACATAGGGGAAATCACCCCGAGAACACCAGGGTTGCGAATCCAGCGGCAAGCGGTACCCGAGCGGCGAATCCCCCGGGATCAGGTAACAGCGTTCATCACGCAGGAACCAGGGGCCACTCTGCCAGCGTTCGCTGCCATAGCTTCGCAGAATCGGCAGCACGTGGCCGATCGTTTTATCCAGGCCCTGCATGTAGACCTTGCGCAAGCGGTCGCGCTCCAGCTCATCATCGAGCCTCGAATCAAAGGGATCCACATTCTCTGGCAGACGGCGCTCACGCCACAGGTAATACCAGACATCTTCAAAAGCGGGGAATACCCATTTCTCGGCAACGCCCAGGCGGATGGCAACGCCTTTGAGGAAAGCCGCAGCATCTTCGGCGGTCACACAATAATCGGTCCGCTCATCGGCGACCAGACTGGGATTCAACCAGAGAGGTTCGCCATCTTTGCGCCAGAAGATATTGAGCGACCAGCGGGGCAGCTGCTCTCCGGGATACCACTTACCTTGCCCGTAATGCCGAAGACCATACGGGGCATATTCGGCGCGGAGCTTGTCGAGCAGCGAGGCGCTGAGCAGGCGTTTCGTTGGGCCCATGGCTTCGGTGTTCCACTCTGCACCATCCCGGTCATCCACCGAGACAAAGGTGGGCTCACCCCCTTGCGTCAGTCGCACATCCAGGCGGGCCAGATCCGCATCAACCTGGCCACCCATGGCATCGATCTCAAGCCATGCCTCTTCGGTATAGGGTTTGGTGACACGCGGCGCTTCCCAGATCCGGGTGACCTGCATGCTGTGCTCGAACTCGCACTCGCATTCGTCGAGACCGCCCGACACGGGGGCGGCCGAGCTCGGGTCTGGTGAACACGCCACTGGAATATGGCCTTCGCCGGCAAGCAACCCCGAGGTAGGGTCGAGCCCGATCCAGCCCGCACCGGGCAGATAGACTTCGCACCACGCATGGAGGTCGGTGAAGTCAATTTCAGGGCCCGAGGGACCATCGAGCGATTTGATATCCGGCGCCAGCTGGATCAGGTAGCCGGAGACAAAGCGTGCAGCCAACCCCAGGTGTCTGAGCAACTGCACCAGCAGCCAGGCCGAATCACGGCAGGAGCCAGAGCGCTTGGTCAGCGTTTCTTCCGGCGATTGCACACCGGGCTCCATCCGGATCGTGTAGCTAATGTCCTGCTGCAGGCGCTGATTGAGTCCAACGAGAAAATCAATGGTCCGCACCTTCTCATGCGGAATCGTTGCGAGATAAGCTCTGAATGCCGGGGTCAGACCCAAACAGGCGCGATAGGGTTGCAACTCGTGCGCCTGTTCTGCCGGGTAGGAAAACGGAAAGACCTCGGCCTCGGGCTCGAGAAAGAAATCAAAGGGATTGTGGACGGCCATCTCCGCCACAAAATCCACCTCGATTCTGAATTCAGTGGTCTTTTCCGGAAAGACCATGCGCGCCAGATAGTTGGCCTGTGGGTCCTGCTGCCAGTTGATAAAGTGCTCACCAGGCAGAACCCGCATCGAGTAGCTCAGGATCCGGGTTCGCGCATGCGGACAGGGTCTGAGCCGGATGATCTGCGGCCCCAGGTTAATGGGGCGATCGTAGCGATAGTGGGTGACGTGATTGAGGGCAACGTGAATGGACACAGCACAGCTCCGGAGGGATCATGAACACACCCTCTGTTACGCAAAAGCTGTGCCAATGCGCCTACTGTTGACCGGCCAAAGTCTGGATTGAATGCGTGGGACGGGTTTCGGCAACGCTGCCGACCCGCAACGAGACAAGACGCGCCTCTTCTGCGCTGGTCTCTGTCCAAACCGGATTGGGCAACGCACTGAAGACTTCCTTCAGTTTTTCACCCCAGGTGGTATGGATCTGATCGAAATAGGCGTTGCTGGCATCAATATGACTGAAATGCGTCACTTCAAGCGTATCGGTCTTGTAGACCAGCATGTCGAGCGGTAGGCCCACCGACAGGTTGGATCGCAGGGTCGAATCCATCGAGACGAGCGCACATTTGGCGGCATCGCCCAGCGATGTTTCGGGACGGATCACCCGATCCAGAATCGGTTTGCCGTACTTGGATTCGCCAATCTGAATGTAGGGTTTCTCGTCCGCACACTCGATAAAGTTGCCGGCCGAATAGACTTCGAAAATTCGGCAGCGCTCCCGCCCGATCTGGCCACCGACAATCAGACTGCAATTGAAGTCGATCCCGAACTGCTGCAGGGCCTTGGCATCGCGATGATGCACAAAGCGGACCGCATCACCCACACACTGGGCGACCTCGTACATGGATTGTGCTGCCAGAAGCCCTTTGTCCGACTCCATGATCTCTGCCAGATGCTGGCGCACAGCCTGCGTAATTGCCAGATTGCCGGCGGACATCATGACGATGACCCGGTCGCCCGGTCGCTCGACAATACTCATCTTGCGGAAGGTACTGATCTGATCGATGCCGGCATTGGTCCGCGCGTCGGAAAGAAATACCAGACCCGCGTCAAGGCGGAGGGCAACACAATAAGTCATAAGCAGTCAGGGGCGTCAGAGAACCAGAAAATCCTGACGCATTCTACCGCCCAGATCATCAATATCGGCGAGTAATCGGGTCAACCAGTCATGTAGCCCGACCTCGGCGATTTCATCCAGCGTCAGATAGCGCAGCGTGGCCGCCAGCTTGCCGGCCCGACGCCGCGTCTCTTCGGAATTGCCATTCCCCACCAGCTGCAGGTTAGCGACCACCTCATTCATGCAGGAGGCGATGGAACGGGGCATGTCCGGGTTGAGGATGAGCAGTTCGGCAACGCGGGCACCGCTGATGGTGTCCCGATACACTTTCCGGTAGGCCTCGAAAGCGGATAGCGAGCGCAGCACGGCCTCCCAGTGATAGAACTCGCGCACCGCAAATTCAGGATCATCCGGATCGAGCATCCCGGCCTGGGCATCCTGGGTTTCGATCTGATGGAATCGCACGTCGATCATGCGCGCCGTACTATCAGCCCGCTCCAGGAAGGTACCCAGACGGATAAAGCGGAAAGCTTCATCCTTGATCATCGTGCCGATGGTGATGCCACGCGAGAGATGCGAACGGAGCTGGACCCATTCGAAGAACTTGCCCGGCTCGGCCAGTGGCAGGCCTTCGTCACAGAGTTGAAGAAACTCGAGCCAGGTGGCATTGGTTGTTTCCCATAGCCCCGTCGTGATCTGCCCGCGGACGGCCCGCGCGTTCTCGCGGGCGTTGTGCAGACTGCACCAGATCGAGGAGGGATTCTCTTCATCTAGCACCATAAAGCGGATCACGGACTCGGGATTCACATCGCCAAACTTCTTCCGGTAGACCGGCATCAGCTCGGCCAGACCCAGCATACCCGCCAGGCTGGCTTCGGCTTCGCGTTGCTGCCCCGGCAGCAACGACTGCTGCAGACCGATATCAATCAGACGCGCTGTGTTTTCGGCGCGCTCGGTATAGCGGGCCATCCAGTACAAACTATCTGCGGTGCGGGAAAGCATGGGAACTACCTCGGGAATTTCTGCAATCGGGTCATAAAGCTAAAGTGATGGCGCATCAATCGGCAGCCACCCAGGTGTCTTTGGTGCCGCCACCCTGGGAGGAGTTCACGACCAGTGAGCCCTCCTTGAGCGCAACACGCGTCAGGCCGCCGGGCACCATACGCACGCCACTCGGTGAGCTGAGCACAAAGGGGCGCAAATCAATGTGCCGGGGTGCAATGCCCTTTTCCACCATGGTGGGACAGGTCGACAACGAGAGGGTGGGCTGCGCGATATAGGCATCGGGGTGCGCCTTGAGCTTGGCGCGGAAATCCTCGATTTCGGCACGCGATGCGGCCGGGCCGATCAGCATGCCGTAGCCGCCGGCACCATGTACCTCCTTGACGACGAGCTTGTCCAGATTGTCGAGCACGTACTTCAGGGAATCGGCTTCGGAACAGATATGGGTCGGCACGTTGTGCAGGATCGGCTCCTGCCCCAGATAGAAGCGGATCATGTCCGGCACATACGGGTAGATCGACTTATCGTCGGCCACACCCGTGCCGATGGCATTAGCCAGTGTCACACGGCCGGCGCGGTAGGCCCGCATCAGGCCAGGCACGCCGAGCATCGAATCCTTGTTAAACACTTCCGGATCCAGATAGTCATCGTCGATACGACGGTAGATGACGTCCACCCGTTTCTTGCCATGCGTGGTGTGCATGTAGACCGTATCGTCCTCCACCATCAGATCGCGGCCCTCGACCAGCTCGACCCCCATCTGCTGGGCCAGGAAGGCATGTTCGAAATAGGCCGAGTTATAGAGGCCCGGGGTCAGCACCACCACGGTGGGGTCTTCCAGCGCATCCGGCGCACCCTGACGCAGGGTCTCGAGCAGCAGATCCGGATAATGGGCCACCGGCGCGATGCGGTGTGCACCAAAGAGGTCCGGGAACAGCCGCATCATCATCTTGCGGTTCTCCAGCATGTACGACACGCCAGACGGTACCCGCAGGTTATCTTCCAGAACGTACCACTCGTTCTCGCCCACGCAGACCAGATCGATGCCGGCAATCATGGCGTAAATGCCGGCGGGCACATCCAGATCCAGCATCTCTTTGCGGAACTGGGCATTACCCAGCACCCGGTTGGCCGGGATGATGCCGGCACGCAGGATATCGCCACGCCCATAGACATCCTTGAGGAACAGGTTCAGCGCCTGCACCCGCTGCGACAGCCCCTTCTCAAGACGCGCCCAGTGCGAGGCCGGAATAATTCGGGGCACCAGGTCAAAGGGGATCAGCCGCTCGGTCCCGACATCGTCACCGTACACGGAGAAGGTGATGCCGACCTGCCGGAAGAGATGATCGGCTTCTGCCTTCTTGCCTTCCAGGAACCCGGAATGGCGCGCAGTCTTCCACCGTTCAAAGCCCTCGTAGTGGGGGCGGACGGTACCGTTTTCGAGCAACATTTCGTCAAACATGATCTTCCTCGCCGATGCGAACTGAGAGAGTGCACCCTGACTAATACAAGAAGCGTGCCAACATCGCGGGGATCCCCCCGGGCGCGCCGAACGACACCGGCACCCGTCTTCGCCCGATACAGCACAAGAATGAGGCAACAACCTGACTGTTGCCGCACGCCACGCACAGACCTGGTGCGGCGGTTCCCCGCGCGCCCCATCCCGGTGCTCCTGACCTGAGGACGCGCGGATGCTAGGATGGGAACATGCACTCGATACTGACCTGGATCCTCAACGGCACGCTGATCGCCCTGGCCGTGTTCATTCACTATGAAACGCTGTACAGCCTCGCCAGCGCGCTGCCGCGTCTGACACGCATCCCGCCGCGCTACCGGGTGCTGCTGGGTGTCTTTGCCATTCTGGTGGCACACGCGGTCGAAATCTGGGTCTTTGCCTTCGGCTACTTCGCCATGATCAACATGGGCATGGGCACGCTGTTCGGCATGACGACGCCGGACCTGCTGAGTGATTGCGTCTATCTGTCGTGGATTGCCTTCACGACCGTCGGCTTTGGCGATGTGGCCGCCAATGGTGACCTGCGCTTCCTACCCGGCCTCGAGGCACTGACCGGGTTCGTGCTGATCACCTGGTCAGCCTCGTTCCTGTTCATTGAAATGCAGAAGTTCTGGCCGATGAGCCGCCACATCGAGCACCCGCCCGGCCCCCGGGATCACTAGCACCCCGCGTTGCGGCCTGCGCGAATGCTAAAATCCGGGTTGTGAGTGCCCGCGTCCACGCCCCTGGCGTCTGTGACGTGACGGCAAGTTTCCAGCCCCCTAGAGCACCCCCGCATGGATACCGTTCTGCTGCTTAAAGCCATGATTCTCGGCATCGTCGAGGGTCTGACCGAGTTTCTCCCGATTTCTTCAACTGGCCACCTGATCCTGGCGGGTGATCTGCTCGACTTCAACGATGAGGCCGGCAAGGTCTTCGAGATCGTCATCCAGTTCGGAGCCATCCTTGCGGTGATCTGGGAATACCGTGCCCGCCTGTGGGAAACCGTGTCGTCGTGCACGACCAGTCGTAAATCCCAACGGTTCCTGATCAATGTGGGGGTTGCCTTCCTGCCCCTGGCCGGACTCGGCTTTCTGTTCCATAAAACGATCAAGGCCCATCTGTTCAATCCGATCTCGGTTGCAGCGGCCTTCATCATCGGCGGCCTCATCATCTTCTGGGCCGAGCGGCGTCAACACCATGTGCGGGTGCCTTCGGTGGATGATATGACCCTGAAGGACGCGCTCATGCTTGGCTGCATTCAGGCGCTGGCGCTCATCCCCGGCACCTCGCGCTCCGGTGCCACGATCATCGGCGGCCTGCTCATGGGCCTGTCGCGTAAAGCGGCTACCGAGTTCTCGTTCTTTCTCGCCATCCCGACGCTGGGCGTGGCCACGGTGTATCAGGTCTATAAGGAATGGGCAACGATCCAGAACACCGATCTAGGCATGTGGGCCGTGGGCTTTGCCTCGGCGTTCATTTCCGCCTTCCTCTGTATCCGCTGGTTGTTGCGCTATATCACCACGCACAATTTCATCATCTTCGCGTGGTACCGGATCATCTTCGGCGTGGTCGTGCTGGTGACAGCCTATACCGGCCTGGTCAGCTGGTCTGCCCACTAGGTTGCTTGCATGAGTGAGTACGTCCTCTTCGAGGAAGGCGGCAGCTTTCGCGCGGCCACCATCCAGACGGATCAGAACACGACCCTGCAGGTCGAGCTGCCGGGTGGCAAGCGACAGAAGCTGAAATCTGCCCAAGTGCTGCTCCGTTTCAAGGACCCGTCACCCGCGCAGCTCTTGCCGATGGCCGAACCCCTAGCGGCGGATATGGATCCGGCCTTTCTGTGGGAATGTGCCCCCGAAACCGAATTTTCAATCGGTGATCTCGCCGCCGATTACTACGGCCACGCCCCATCGGCGACGGAGCATGCTGCCTTGCTGTTGGCCCTGCACAATGCACCCGTTTACTTCCACCGTCGCGGTAAGGGCATCTTCCGGCGCGCGCCGCCCGATATCCTGAAGGCGGCGCTGGCCGGGCAGGAAAAAAAACGCCTGCAGGCCGAGGCCATCGAGCGCATGGCGGGTGAGCTCGTTGCAGGCACGCTGCCGGCTGAACTGGCCGACCAGATCGAATCCCTGCTGGTGCAGCCCGACCGGAACCGACTGGAAGTCAAAGCCTTTGAGGCTGCCTGCGCCGAAACCAAGGAATCGCCCGCAGCGTTGCTTTTGCGTTGTGGCGCCTTTCCCGATGCCTATCACTGGCACTACCGGCGCTTTGTGGCCGAACGATTCCCCAGGGGTACCGGCTTCCCGGCGCTGCCTGAACCGGCCTCGCCGGGTGATCTGCCATTGGCCGATGTACAGGCCATCTCGATTGACGACGCCAATACCACTGAAATTGACGATGCACTGTCCGTCATGCGTCTGCCGGGTATCGGCTGGCGATTTGGTATTCACATTGCAGCGCCGGGTCTGGGCATTCTGCCGGGATCGGCCCACGATGGTGTGGCCCGCGCCCGGCTGTCGACCGTATACATGCCCGGCCACAAGATCACGATGTTGCCCGATGATCTGGTGACGCGCTTCACACTGGCTGCTGGCCAGACCTGTCCGGCAGTCTCGCTCTACATCACCACCGACGAACAGTTCGACATCCTGAATCACGAGTCACGCGTTGAGCGCGTACCCATTGTGGCGAATCTGCGCCTGCACGAGATCGAGCCCCACATGGACACCGAGGCGCTCAACCGGGGCGAAACGCCGTCCTGTGCCCATGGCGATACCCTGCTCACCCTGTGGCGATTCGCCGGCGCCTGTGCCGGGCGTCGCGGTAAGCCGGCCACCCAGGCCGGGTTGCATGACTACCATTACCAGATTGACGGGCCGCTGCATGACAAGACCAGTGGCGCGATCCTGGACCCGGCCGCCTGCCGCGTGCACATCGAGGCCCGCAAGCGCGGCAGCCCCGTCGATATGCTGGTGGCCGAACTGATGATTCTGGCCAATGCCACCTGGGGGCAACTGCTGGCCGATCACAACGTGCCCGGCCTGTATCGTGGCCAGGTGGCGGGCAAGGTCCGCATGACGACCTCGGCGCTCCCGCACGAGGGGCTGGGCGTGGCCTGCTACGCCTGGAGCACCTCGCCGTTACGGCGTTATGCCGACCTGATCAATCAGTGGCAACTGATTGCCGTGCTGACCGGCAAGCCGGCGCCATTTGTGCCCCGTTCACCCGAACTATTTGCGGCCATGCGCGACTTTGATCTGACGTATTCCGGTTATGCCGACTTCCAGCGCCGAATGGAACGCTACTGGTGTCTGCGCTGGCTGCAACAAACAGGCACGACCCAGTGCGAGGGTACGCTCATGCGTCATGCACCGAATGTGCGGGTGGATGGCCTGCCGCTGGTGGTAGCCGTACCGTCTGCACCCGCACTACCGCCGGGCAGCCGTATCCGCCTGAGCCTGGCCGAATCCGACCTGCTGGAACTCTCGGTCCAGACCCGCTTCGAGTCGATTCTCAGTGCCGATGCGGCCGATACCGGCGAGGATCTGGAAATCCTGGATGAGGTCGACGTTGAAGATGCTCTGGTCGATGCCGAAGAGGCCGAAGCCACCGCAGAGAGCCCAGCAGATCCGTCGACAGAAACTACGCCCGTCGAAAACCCCGGTGCCGTTCACTGACACCCCTGCGCTGCGACTACAATAGCGCCATGACCGTGGCGCCCCCCACTCCGCAACCGCCCGAGGATCAGGAACACTGGGTCCCCAAACCACTCGGCTGGCGGCTGATTTTCAGCGATCGCCTGCTGTGGATGGCGATCGGGGCCTCGTTCATCGTGCACCTGTTCCTGCTGGCCCCGCAGTACGGTATCAAGATCCCCCAGCGGGGCGATAAATCCTTGTGGGTCTCATTCCGGTCGCTTAGCCAACCGATGACACGCAAGACGCCGGCACCCAAGGTCGCCGTAGAAAGCAGCACCCGCGAAACCCCCAAACAAGAGGCCCGCGAACGCGTTACGCGGCCCGAGGCAGCGACCCGTGCGACAAGCCCACAGATCAAAGCCCCGCCCGCCGATGCGACGCCACAGAATAGCGCCCCGTCCACGAGCGCGGCATCGACCGGCGGCCGACGCGTCACACTCACCCCGGGCATGAAGGATTACCGCTACAGCCAGTATCTGGAAGACTGGCGGCGCAAGGTCGAGCGCATCGGCGCCATGAATTACCCGGACGAAGCCCGGGGTAAATTTTTCGGATCCCTCGTGATGTCGGTGGCCTTACGTCCCGATGGCAGCATCGACCGGATCGTTATCGTCCGCTCATCCGGTAACAAGGTGCTCGATGATGCCGCCAGGCGTATCGTGACGATGGCAGCTCCCTTTGCCCCTTTCCCGCCGGATATCCGCAAGGAAACCGACTACCTCGATATCACGCGCACCTGGAACTTTACCCGGGGCGATGCACTGGAAACACGATGAGCACCATTCACTCCATCGACCGTTATGCCGTGATCGGCCACCCGATCAGCCACTCGCTCTCGCCGGTCATCCACGCGGCCTTCGCTACCCAGACCGGCCAGCATCTCACGTATGAGGCCATCGACGTCGCCCCGGCAACATTGGACGCCATGCTGTCGCAACTGCCGGCCACCGGTTATCGCGGCATCAACATCACGGTGCCGCACAAGGAAACTGCGTGGGCTTATGCGCAGCAACACGGCCAACTCACCGAACGCGCACGGCTGGCGGGTGCCATCAACACGCTGGCCTGGCGTGATGACGGTTTGCTGGGTGATAACACCGATGGCCAGGGCCTACTGAACGATCTGCAGCAACGCCACGGTCTGGATCTTTCGGGCAAGAAAATTCTCCTCCTGGGCGCCGGCGGCGCATCGCGCGGGGTGATCCTGCCCCTGCTGGCCGCAAAGCCGGCGGCACTGGTCATCGCTAACCGGTCCGCCGACAAGGCACACGCGCTGGCCACGCTGTTTGCGCCCCACGCCGGATCGATCCGCCTTACGGGCTGTGGGCTCAATGCGCTTGGCACACTCGATCACGGTGACTTTGATCTGGTCATTAATGCCACCAGCGCCAGCCTTGGTGGCGAGGCGGTCGCCCTCCCGGACGGGACGCTCTCCAGGGATGCCTTTGCCTACGACATGATGTACAGCAAAGCGCTCACCCCCTTTCTGGAAGCCCAGCAGCGCGCAGGCATCAAGAAACTGGCTGATGGCCTGGGCATGCTGGTCGAGCAGGCGGCCGTTGCCTTTAGCTTGTGGCGTGGCGTGACACCGGCCACCGAACCGATTTATCACACCTTGCGCGAACGGCTCGCGCGGCACTAGGCGGCCGAAGCTCCGCATGATGGCGCCACGCAAAACCCGTTGGTGGATCCGTATCCCACTGGTACTGCTCGGCGTGCTGCTGGGCATCCAGCTCTGGTTTTTCGGCTGGGTCCTCATCTGGCGAATCACCGAGCCCGGCCCAACCCAGTTCATGCGCATCCGGCTCGATGAGTTACAGCGCAAGAACCCGGGCGCGCATCTGCAACACACCTGGGTCCCTTACGGCCAGATCGCCACCAGCCTGAAGCGGGCGCTGATCGCGGCAGAAGACAGCAAGTTCATGCAGCATCAGGGCTTCGATCTGGATGGGATCCAGAAAGCACTCGAGAAAAACGAAAAACGTGGCCGCATCGCGGCCGGCGGCTCGACCATCACGCAGCAGCTCGCGAAGAACCTTTTTCTATGGCCGGAGAAGAGCCTGCTGCGCAAGGGCGAAGAAGCCATCATCACCGTGATGATCGAAGCCACATGGAGTAAGCGCCGTATCCTCGAGGTCTACATGAATGAGATCGAATGGGGCACCGGCATCTTTGGTGCCGAGGCGGCGGCACGCCACTATTTTGGCGTCTCGGCGGCCGAGCTGAGCGACTATCAGGCCGCCATGCTGGCTTCCATGGTGCCCAGCCCACAGTACTACGACCGCAAGGGCGAAACCGAAGGGCTGCTTCGGCAGACCGAGGTGATTCTGGAACGCATGAACAAGGTGGCGATTCCGCCAAACCGCTGACGCGTGCGGTCGCTTAAATCAGCGGCGGTCAATCCAGATAGGTCCGCGCTTCTTCAAAGCGCGTTGCAAACCAACCCTGGTCCAGACGATCGATTCGGACCTTGCCGCGACTATTGGGCGCATGGACAAAGCGCTGGTCGCCGATGTAAATCCCGACATGCGAATACCGGAAACCCTGGGTATCAAAAAACACCAGATCACCGGGCCGAATCGCCGCAGGCGTAATTTCTTTTCCGCGCTTCGCCATATCTCGGGCACTGCCTTTAAGCGGGTAATCGGCGGCTTGCTTATAAAGCCAGGTCACCATGCCGCTGCAATCCACCCCGGCCTCGGGATTCTTGCCACCAAACCGGTAGCCGGTATCGATCAGGTGCATGGCCATGATCATCACTTCCTGGCCCTGTGGCCCGGGCGCCAGATTATCGGCCCCAAAGCGGGTGATGCCCCGTTTGCCGCCTGTGCTGCTGCACCCTGCCAGCAACAGCGTCAGCGCGCCTAGCCGCAAGAAATCCCGGCGCGCCAGGCAACAATCTCCGTAATCGCCACAGTCCGGCAAGGGTCGCAGAGTCGGTCGGATCATCATATGATTCGATTTTATCTTTCTTCCGGAACTTCCATGCCGCTTTCGCGAATCAAAGACCGCAGCCTGCTCCAGTCGGGGTCATACATCAATGGCCAATGGGTGCAAACCGGCCGCACTTTTGCCGTTCGTGATCCGGGCACCGGCCAGACCCTCGCCGAAATCTGCAATGCGGGCGCGGATGAAACTCGACTCGCCATCGATGCGGCTGAGGCAGCTTTCCCAGCCTGGCGCGCGCAAACAGCGCGCGTGCGCTCGACGGCACTGCGCCGCTGGTTTGAGCTGATTCAGCAAAATGCCGATGACTTGGCCACCATGATTACCGCTGAAGGCGGCAAACCGCTCGCGGAAGGTGTCGGCGAAGTGGCTTATGCGGCGTCCTTTGTCGAGTGGTTTGCCGAAGAGGGGCGCCGGGCCTATGGCGAGATCGTGCCGGCCAACACCACGGACAAACGGATTCTGGTCACGCGTGAACCGGTGGGCGTCTGCGCCGCCATTACGCCCTGGAACTTTCCGGCAGCGATGATTACGCGCAAGGTGGCGCCGGCGATTGCGGTCGGTTGCACAGCCGTCGTGAAACCGGCCGAGCAGACACCCATCACGGCACTGGCCCTAGCCGTTCTGGCCGAACGCGCCGGGATCCCGCCCGGTGTTTTCAATGTCGTGACCGGTGATGCCGATGCGGCGGCCATCATTGGTGGCACGCTGACTGCTGACATGCGTGTCCGCAAGCTCTCCTTCACTGGCTCCACGCAGGTCGGCCGCCTGCTGATGGCGGAATCTGCACCGTCACTCAAACGCCTCTCGATGGAGTTGGGTGGCAATGCCCCCTTCATCGTGTTTGAAGACGCCGATCTGGATGCGGCTGTCACCGGCGCCATCGCCTGCAAATTCCGTAACAGCGGCCAGGTCTGCGTATCTGTGAACCGCTTTCTGGTTCACGAAAGTGTGATGGCCGCCTTCGCCGAAAAACTCACCGCCAAGGTTGCCACGCTACCGGTGGGCTATGGTTTTGACAAAGACGTCCAGGTAGGCCCACTCATCGATTTGGCCGGCCTCGAAAAAGTCGAAGCTCTGGTGGCTGATGCGGTCGCCAAAGGCGCGACTGTTGTCTGCGGCGGCCAGCGCGATCCCCGTGGCGGTCTCTATTACCAGCCCACCGTCATAAAGGGGGTTCGCGAAGACATGCGCATGATGCACGAAGAAATCTTCGGGCCGGTAGCGCCGCTCTTTTCGTTCAAGACCGAGGCCGAGGCCCTGCGCCTGGCAAATGCCACCGAGTTCGGTCTGGCGTCCTACTTCTACACCCGCGATGCCGCGCGCATCTTCCGGGTTTCGGAAGGGCTGGAATACGGCATGGTCGGCGTGAATACGGGCATGATGTCGAGCGAGGTTGCCCCGTTTGGCGGGATCAAGCAATCCGGCTTTGGCCGTGAAGGCTCACAACACGGCATCGACGAGTACCTGTCCTACAAATACACCTGCCTTGGTCTATAACAAGACAATATCGTACTGTTCGGGTCCGTAACCCGACTCTCCCTGAAGGGAGATCGGCTTGCCAATGAAATCCGAGGCCATCGCCAGCGCCTGATGTTCTTCTTCGAGGAACACATCCACCACTTTCTGGCTGGCGATGACCCGGTATTCTCGCGCCACAAACTGGCGTGACTCACGCACCAGTTCGCGCAGGATCTCGTAGCAGACGGTCCGGGCCGTCTTGACCTGACCACGACCGTCACAGGTGGGGCAGGTTTCGCACAGCACACGGGCCAGTGACTCACGGGTCCGCTTGCGGGTCATTTCGACCAGACCCAGCGCCGTAAATCCATTGACCGTCATCCGCATGTGATCCCGACTGAGGCATTTACGTAGCTCGACGAGCACGGCTTCCTGATGGTCCGGCTGATCCATGTCGATGAAGTCGAGGATGATGATGCCCCCGAGGTTACGCAAACGAAGCTGGCGCGCGATCGCCTGCGCTGCCTCAAGGTTCGTTTTGAAAACGGTTTCATCGAAGTTGCGTACGCCGACAAACCCGCCGGTGTTCACGTCGACGGTGGTCATGGCTTCGGTCTGATCGATGATCAGATAGCCGCCGGATTTAAGATCCACCCGGCGGGAGAGCGCCCGCTGGATTTCTTCTTCAACCCCGTAGAGGTCAAAGAGGGTCCGGTCATCGTTGTAATGTTCGAGCAGGCCGACAATGCCCGGCATGTAGACGCCCGCGAATTCCTGCAGTTTCTGGAAGGTCTCGCGTGAGTCCACCAGAATCCGTTCGGTTTCCGGATTGGCAAAATCACGCAGGACCCGCTGGGCCAGCGACAGATCCTGGTAGATCAGCGACGGCACGGGCGCCGTCGTAGTCTGTTGCTTCAGATCTGCCCAGAGTTTGCGCAGATAAACGATATCGTCCTGCAGCGAGGATTCGTCCGCGGTTTCGGCAATGGTCCGCAGGATAAAGCCGCCGGGCTCATCCTGCGGCACCAGCCGGGTCAGGCGTTCGCGCAAGGCATCACGCTCCGCCTCATCAATCCGCTGCGAAATGCCGATGTGCTTTTCATGGGGCAGATACACCAGCATGCGGCCGGCGATCGATACCTGCGTCGAGAGCCGCGCCCCCTTGGTGCCGATCGGGTCTTTGATCACCTGGACCAGCAGCGTCTGTCCTTCGCTGAGCACATTTTCAATAGGCTGGGTTTCACGCGTGGCCGGTTCGCCGATGCGCGCCTGCCAGATATCAGCGACATGCAGGAAGGCGCTGCGCTCCAAGCCAATATCGACAAAGGCCGATTGCATACCCGGCAGGATCCGCATGACCTTGCCCAGGTAGATATTGCCGACGAGCCCGCGGGTGGCATGTCGTTCGATGTGCAATTCCTGCACCACCCCCTGCTCCAGGATGGCGACACGCGTCTCCTGCGGGGTGAAATTAATGAGGATACTTTCGGCCATGGGTAAAATACGTCCTAAACAACCTCATTCTACTATGTCGAACCCCACAGAACTCCTCGCCCCGGCCGGCTCGCTGACCATGATGCGCACCGCCTTTGCCTTTGGTGCCGATGCCGTCTATGCCGGGCAGCCGCGCTACAGCCTGCGTGTCCGCAATAACGAATTCAGCACACTGGAAGCCCTCAAGGAGGGCATCGACGAGGCGCACGCCCGACAGAAGACCTTTTATGTGGTCAGCAACATTTCGCCGCATAACGCCAAGCTCAAAACCTATCTGGATGATATGGCGCCCGTCGTGGCTCTCAAGCCCGATGCCCTAATCATGGCCGACCCGGGCCTAATCGACATGGTGCGCGAGCGTTTTCCGGAGATGCCGATCCATCTGTCGGTACAAGCCAACACCGTCAACTGGGCCACCGTCCGCTTCTGGGGCAAGATGGGGATCAGCCGTGTGATCCTGTCACGCGAACTCTCGCTCGACGAAGTGGCCGAGATCCGCCAGCGCTGCCCGGAGATGGAGCTCGAGGTTTTCGTGCACGGCGCGCTATGCATTGCCTATTCCGGCCGTTGCCTGCTCTCGGGTTATTTCAATCACCGGGATCCGAATCAGGGCACCTGCACCAACTCCTGCCGCTGGGACTACAAGCTCAAGCCAGATGCCGAGGCTGAAGCCACACCGGGCATGACCGGCAACACGCTGCCGCCCATGGTCATTGAAGAATCGACCCGTGTCGGCGAACAGATGCCGATCGAGGAAGATGAGCACGGCACCTATATTCTCAATTCGCGCGACTTGCGGGCCATTGAACACGTCGAGCGCCTGATCGAGATCGGCGTGGATTCCCTCAAAATCGAAGGCCGCACCAAGTCCCCGTATTACGTGGCCCGGACCTGCCAGTCGTACCGTCGCGCCATTGATGATGCCAAGGCCGGCCGCCCTTTCAACCCCAACCTGCTGGGGGAGCTAGAAGGCCTGGCCAACCGGGGGTACACCGATGGTTTCTACCAGCGTCACCATGATGCCGATACGCAGAACTATCTGCGCGGTTATTCGGAATCCGGTCGCAGCCAGTACGCCGGCGATGTGGTGTGGGATGCCGAACGCAACGCGGTACGCATTGACGTGCGCAACCGTTTTGTCGTGGGCGACTGGGTGGAAGTCATCCACCCGACCGGTAACCGGATCGTGCAGATCACCTCGCTGACCGGCCGCGAGGGTGAATCGGTCGACGTGGGCCGCGGCATTGGCCATGCGGTGTGGGTCACCGGCGACAGCTGGTCGGCCAACGATGACGGCGCGTATCTTGCGCGGCTCATTGAAACCCCCTCGGACGACATGATCGCTGCCGCCCCGCCGGCGAGCCGTTAAACAGCGCGCATGCCGAGGATCCTGTTCGCCATCAGCGCACACGGACTCGGTCACCTTGGTCAGGCGGCGCCTGTCTGCAATACCCTGCGGGCACAACGCCCCGACCTGGCCCTCACCCTCTGGAGCGCCCTGTCATCCGCGGCGCTCCACGACCGGATCGACGGCGCCTTTGAACACATCACCGCCCCCTGTGACCTCGGCTTTGTCATGCACGATGCCCTGCATGTCGATGTACCGGCAAGCTGGATGCAGTATCGTGATCGCGAGGCCCGCTGGGCCGAAGCCCTGGAAGCGGCCTGCACGATCGTACGCGCCAGCCAACCCGATCTGATCGTCAGTGATGTCGGTGATATGCCGCTTGCGGCAGGACAGCGACTGGGCATCCCTACCATCGCCATGAGTTCACTGAACTGGGCCGATCTGGCGCGCCATTATTTTGAAGCCTTCCCTGGTAGTGATGCGGTGTTGCATCGGCTGGATGCGATCTACGCCCGAACCACGCTGGCACTGCGGCTCACGCCGGGCATGCCGATGCATGGCCAACGCGAGCAGATCCTGCCGCCAGTTGGCGCTCGCAGCCGCTTCGATCGTAGCGAACTCGATGCCTTGTTGACCCGGCATCTACCTTACCCGAACCAACCCCGTCTGCTCATCGGCATGGGCGGTATTGAAACCCGGCTGCCCTACCCACATTGGCCCGCACAGACCGAATACAACCTCATCATTGCCAATCAACCCGACTTGGCGCCCGAAGGCGACCCCGGTCGGGGCATCGTGAACGCCGACACACTCCGGCAGCGCGATGGTTTGAGCTTTACCGATCTGGTGGTGGCCAGCGATGTCGTGGTCTGCAAGCCGGGCTACGGCACCTTCGTTGAGGCCGCGCTGGCGAGCCGCCCGATGCTGTATGTGTGCCGTGAAGACTGGCCGGAGCAGGCCGTATTGGTTGCGTGGGTACAGGCCTACGCGCGCTGCCTTGAACTGAGCCCTGATGACCTCGCGGCCGGCCGGTTCCGAGCGGCATGCGATGCGCTGCTTGCACGCCCTGTGCCTAAACCCTTGCCGCAGGACGGCGCCACGCTGGCGGCACAGGAAATTCTGGCGCTGCTATAAGGCGATCAGACCAGAAAGCCCAGCGGCTCGAGCAAGCCGGCTGTTTCGTGCACCGGCAAACCCATGATGCCGGTAAAACTGCCCTGCATGGCCTCAACAAAGATACCGGCATGGCCCTGGATTCCATAGGCTCCTGCCTTGTCAAAGGGTTCGCCCGTGGCGATGTAGCGTTCGATACTCATCTCATGCAAGGGCATGAAGCGCACCTGGCTGCTGGATAAGGCCTGACGAATCTCGCTCCCTGTCACCACAACGACGGCCGTCAGAACCTCGTGCGTTTGACCGGATAACGCGTTGAGCATCTCACGTGCCTCGTTGGCATCGGCCGGTTTGCCCAGAATGCGATCACCCAGTGCCACGGTGGTATCGGCCGAAAGCAGTGGCCGATCATCCAGCCCACGATCGCGCAGATAGCTGACGGCGTGCAGCGCCTTATCGAGCGCTACACGTCGTACGTAATCGCGTGGCGACTCTGCCGGCAACACCGACTCGTCAACCTCGTAGCGGGCGCCCGCATCATCGGTAAACTGCAGCACTTCGAAGGGCACGCCCATATCGCGCAGCAGCTCGGCGCGGCGCGGACTTTTAGAGGCAAGCCAGATCGTCTGCATGCGGGGCTTACTCGCGATGGTAAGGGTGGCCAGAGAGCACCGTAATGGCCCGGTAGAGTTGCTCGGCGAGCAACACACGCGCCAGCGCGTGCGGTAAGGTCATCGACGAGAGGCGGATCATGTCGTGCGCTGTTGCCTTGAGAGCCGGTGCAATGCCATCGGCACCGCCAATGACCAGCGCCACATCCTGCGCTTCCAGCTGCCAGCCCTCAAGTCGCTTGGCCAGTGAAACCGTTGTCAGATCCGTACCGCGTTCGTCCAGCATGACCCGGCGGGCGCCCGCCGGAATAGCGGCTTCAATGCGGATGGCTTCGGCATCCATGATCTGTTGTGCCGTGCGATTGCCCGTACGTGGTTCTGCTTTGATCTCATGCAGAACAATCGGCTGCGACCGTGGAAAACGCTTGAGGTAATCTGAACAGGCGGTCTCGGCCCAGTCGGGCAATCGTTGACCCACGCTGATCAGATGTAACTTCATGCGATCGCTGACTAACGCGCTGCTGTTTTTTTCTTGGCGGCTGGTTTGCTCGTCGCCTTTTTGGCCGCAGGCTTCCTGGCAGCGGGTTTCTTGGCGGCCGGTTTTTTAGCCGCAGGTTTTTTGGCGGCGGGTTTCTTCGTGGCAGCGCGCTTTTCGGCAGTGGCCTTATCAACCGCACGGTCTGCGGCATTTTTAGCGGCTTTCTTTGCCGCTTTTTCGGCAGCAACCCCGGCCGGCTTGCCGGCACCCCACAGGCCCTCCAGATCAAAGTGCATGCGCACAGCGGGTTGCATGATATGAACCACCACCGGGCCCAGATCCACCAGCACCCACTCGCCCATCTCTTCCCCTTCGACCGACAGCACTTCGCCGCCCGCCTCGCGCACCTTGTCGGCCACACTGCGCGCCAACGCCCGGACCTGACGATTGGAGTCGCCGCTGGCCAGAACGATCCGTTCGAACATCTGCGACACCTTGGTGGTGTTGACGATGATGATGTCGCGGCCCTTGATGTCTTCCAGCGCATCAACCGCCAGGGTTTCCAGTTTTTTGATCGACAGTTCTTTAGACATGCAGGTTCCTAGGTGAAGTAACGGGCAAGTAACGTTATGGGTCAGGTGTAGAGATGGTGCTGCTGGATGTACTTTTCAACGGGCACCGAAACCAGCGCGGTAATCGGTCGCCCCTGGCGCAGGGCGGCGCGAATTTGCGTGGCCGAGACCGCACAGGGCGTCATGTTAAACGAAACGATGTGCCCAGCGGGGCGATCACGCAATGCGGCCATATCAGCAGACTGGTGTGCCTGGAACAAATGCTTTAACGCGTCGGGCATGGCAGCAGGATCGAGGTCCGACCCCGGTCGGTTGGCGACGGCCAGATGTGCATACCGGACTAGGTCTTCCCAGCGGTGCCAGGTGGGCAGGCCCAGGAAGGCATCGGCGCCCAGAACCAGCACCAGTGACGCATCCGGCATCTCGCCACGCAGCCGCTCCAGCGTCCGGATTGTCCAGGAGGGCCCCGCCTGACGGATCTCGGCATCATCAATCTCGACCGGCATGCCGGCAAAGGCCTGCCGCACCATCGCCAACCGGTGTTCGGCAGCGGCTTCAGGCGCAGCGCGGTGCGGCGGGGCGCCGGCCGGCACACAACGCAGCCGATCCAGCCCCAGGGCCGCAATGGCATCCTGCGCTAACTGTGTATGTCCGACATGAACCGGATCAAAGGTGCCGCCCAGAATGCCGATGAGCGGTCGGGTCATTCTGATGCCGCGCTCCCGGTGACTGGTGTTGGTAACACCTGGCCATAACTGGCGTAAAAGCCCGACACCACGGTCGGCGCCAGCACCGCAATGATCGGCACCATCACCAGCGAGGTCACCAGCGTGTCATCCATGCCCAGCGAGATCAGTAGCATCATGACTAGCGATGGGAGGATGACGCCATAGACCGCCAGCGCGGCCAGAAATCCGATCAGGCCACGCCAGGCGCGCCAGGAAGCCACCAGGCTGAAGAACAGCGCCTTGCCCAACCCGAACCCGCGCCAGGCCACCAGCAAGGGGGCGTAGGCAAAAGCCAGCAGGATCGGCACATACGCCAGTAGCGCGACTGTCAGGCCAGTCGCCGACAACTGCGCCGGATCCGGCATGGGCAGGTCCGGGGCACCCAGCGTGCCCCGCGCCATGTACTGCAGCAGCACCCCACCATCCCAGAACGCCGTTAACGCCAGTGCGGCAACCGTCAGTACAAAATGGATCAGGCCCAGACCCATCAGGGGCTGTAGCCGAGGTCCAAAGCCGGAGAACATGAGCGTAAACGAGGGCATCGTCTCCTGATCGAGCGCCCGGCAACCGGCCAGCACCCCGATCATCAACACGGGGGCCAACACGGCCACCAGCACATCACCCAGCACCGGAACAAGGCCGGCGAGGCCGAGCAGGGTCCAGTAGGTCATCACCCAGAACATCATCAGTACCGGATTGCGGCGATACCGGGCAAAGCCCGCGCGGAACCAGGACCAGCCATCGCGCAAACTGACGCGCTGAGACTGCCTATCCGGTGCCGCAGCCCCGTGCATAAAATCAGGCATCAACCGGTTCTGCCGGGGTCGGGTTGACTGCCGGCGGTTGCGGCAATTCAAACAGATCGCGATACGCTGCGTAGGTCGCACCTGCCATCACGGGAATCACCACGAGCAACCCGAGGCCGAGCGTCAGACTGGTCAGAAAGAGCATCAGGGCGACCAGGAAGAAGGCCACGATGAACGCCGGTAGGCTGCGCCAACTGGCGACGAAGGAATGCTTCATGGCCTGCATGGCCGGAATATCGTGAAAGACGGCCAAGGGCGGCGCCAGCCATACCGACATCACCAGCGGCAACACCAGCAACAGGCTGATCGTGATCGCGAGCAGAATGCCGAAAACGCTGATGACGGTACCCAGCCATTCGTAGTGCGTTTCCATGCCCACGGCCATCCCCGACAACGCTGCCCCGCCACCGAGCAAGAGACCCAGCGCGACAATGAGCATCCAGCCCAGCATGTACCAGACGCCGACGTTGACGACCGCCGGGGCATGCTCCCGGAACCCGGTAAACACTTCGGCCACTGTGACCGGCTCGTTGTATTCCACCCGATGCGCCACCACCATGAGCCCCGCCGACAGAATCGGCATCAGCAAGTGGGCACCAACCTGGCCCAGCAGCGGTACCAGCAAGACCAGCATCACCAGTAAAGTCTGCAATAAGGCAGCAAGCAGCCAGAACCCCGGACGGCGCAGGAACAAGGCCCAACCCGCGCTGATCCACTGCACACCATGGCCTACGCCGACATGGCGGGTCGGCGGCAAATCATCGTGCGGATGCGGATCCTGCCAGGGCGCGTGTCGATAATGACGGGGCATACCTTACCAGCTCCAGAGGGTCCACATCGGCGGCTGGACCATGTCGCCGCGCACCGGATCCGAATCCGGAATCACGCTCTGCGGCTCGGACGGTGGCGCTTCGGAGTACTTGGGCAGCAGTGGCGGATCGACCACTTCGCGCGACGGACGACCGCCAGACCCATAACGTTGAATGCTGGTGCTCCGGTCATCCGGACTAATCGTCACGGCCGATTCCTCTTCGGCATCGGCCTGGGCACTGCTTAGCGACGGATCATACGTCACCACCTGGGGCGGCAGCGTTGATGACGACTGCTGGGCGGCCACATCCAGCGCCAGAATCGTCGCAGGCAAAAGCAGGCCGAGACGCGCCATGCGGCTCAGAGAAATTCGGGCGAATACATGAGACAAAAGGGACATGCCAGATCCAGACGTTGAGGCGTTTTGTGTAAGCGGATTCTATTACAGGTTCAGCAAAAGCTCGCGTTCGCCGGGCAGCGGCGCAAAGCCCCGGGTTTCGTAATGCGTGAAAATAGCCTCGACCACCTGCGCCGGATCGTCAATCACCTGAAGGAGGTTCATGTCCTCCGGATTAATCATCTTTTCGCTCACCAGCCGATCGCGCAGCCAGTCGATCAGCCCCGCCCAGAAGGCCGATCCAACCAGGATGACCGGAAACTGCCGGCTTTTGCGCGTCTGGATCAGGGTCAGGGCTTCCATCAGCTCATCAAGCGTGCCAAAGCCGCCCGGCATCACCACATAGGCCACCGCAAAGCGGACAAACATGTACTTACGGGCAAAGAAATGCCGGAACCCGAGCGAAATATCCTGATACGGATTGGTGTGCTGCTCATGCGGTAGCTCGATGTTGAGCCCGATGGAAGGGCCATTGCCCCCGAAAGCCCCCTTATTGGCGGCCTCCATAATGCCGGGGCCACCCCCGGAAATCACGCCCAGACCGGCATCCGACAAGCGCGCGGCAATGGTCTCGGCCAGCTGATAATACGGCGAATCCGGCTTGACCCGGGCGCTCCCGAAAATCGATACGGCCGGCCGGACTTCGGACAGGCGGTCGGTGGCCTCGACGAACTCTGACATAATCCCGAACAAACGCCACGCCTCGCGCTCGGTGAGCGTTGCTGCATCAACGGGCGTCTGAGACGCATGAAATCCGTTCTTCATATTTTCTTCCACGCTGTTCACCTTTGCTGTCGTCATGCCCACACTGCTACTCGTTGACGGATCATCCTACCTGTATCGTGCGTTTCATGCACTCCCCGACCTGCGCAATCAGGCCGGCGACCCGACAGGTGCCCTCTACGGCATGATTGCCATGCTGCGCCGACTGAGCAGCGAAATCCCCGCCGAACACCGTGCCTGCATCTTCGATGCCAGCGGCCCCACCTTCCGCGACACCCTCTACGCTGAGTACAAGGCCCACCGCCCCCCCATGCCCGAAGATCTGGCCCGCCAGATCGAACCGATCCATGCCGTGGTGCGCGCTCTGGGTTGGCCCCTCCTGATGGAAAGCGGTGTCGAAGCCGACGACGTGATCGGGACACTGGCCCGTGACGCGGCGGCCAATGGCCTACACGTTGTGGTCTCCACTGGCGACAAAGATCTGGCACAGCTGGTCACACCGCAGGTCACCCTGGTCAACACCATGAGCAACGAGCGGCTCGACGTGGCCGGCGTCGAGGCCAAATTCGGCGTGCCGCCGGCGCGCATTACCGATTACCTGGCGCTGGTCGGTGATACGGCCGACAACATCCCGGGCGTCCAGAAAGTCGGCCCCAAGACTGCCGCCAAATGGTTGCAGACCTACGGCGATCTCGATGGCGTGATTGCCCATGCCGCTGAAGTGAAAGGCGTGGCCGGCGAGAACCTGCGCGCCCATCTCGACTTTCTGCCGCTGGGGCGCGCGCTGGCCACGGTTAAGACCGATGTGCCGCTCCCCCTTAGTCTGTCTGCACTGCAAGCCCAACCCGAAAACGAAGACGCACTGCGCGACATCTTCCGCCACAACGGTTTCAAGACCTGGCTCAAGGCGCTGGAACAACCCGGCGCCCCAACGGCCGCTTTATCCGCTGATCCAGCGACTGGTGCCGACCCCGCACCCACATTGCTACCGGACGATGGCGCTCACCGGGCACACTACGAAACCATTCTGGATAACGCCGCCCTCGAGCGCTGGCTCGACAAGATCACCCGCGCCGAACGCGTGGCGCTCGACACAGAAACCACCAGCCTCGATGAGCAGCAGGCCCGACTGGTCGGCATCTCGTTCGCCATTGCCCCCGGCGAAGCCGCTTACCTACCCCTGGCCCACACGGGCCCGGACGTACCGGCACAACTACCGTTTGATGCCACGCTGGCAAAGCTCAAGCCCTGGCTAGAAAGCACGACCCCCCAGAAAGTGATGCAACACGCCAAGTACGATCAGCATGTGTTTGCCAACCACAACATCCGGCTGGCTGGCGTGGTCGACGACACGCTGCTGATGGCCTATGTGCTCGAAGCCGGCCAGGTCAGCGCCGGCGCGCTGGAACTCGGCACTCTGGCGCGACGCCACCTGGGCATGCCCACCATTCCGTACGAAGCCATTTGCGGCAAAGGCGCCAACCAGATTACTTTTGATCAGGTCGCTGTTGCCGATGCGGCCGCCTACGCCGCCGAAGATGCCGACATCACCCTGCGTATTGCCGACCGCTTGCGGCCGCGGCTTGCAGCGGAACCGGGGCTCGAGCATATCTACCGCGCCGTAGAACTGCCCGTCGAACAGGTGCTCTTTACGATGGAACAGAATGGCGTGCTGATTGATAGTCAGCGTCTCGCCGATCAGAGCCATGCGCTGGGTGAACGCATGCTGGCCCTGGAATCTGAAGCCCATACACTGGCCGGGCAGAGCTTCAACCTCAACTCGCCCAAGCAACTGGCCGAGATTCTTTTCACGCAACAGGGACTGCCCGTCAAAAAGAAAACCGCGTCCGGCACCCCCTCGACCGACGAAGAAGTCCTGAACGAACTCGCGCTGGATTTTCCGCTACCACGACTCCTGCTGGAATACCGCGGCATCGCCAAGCTCAAGAACACCTATTGCGACAAGCTGCCGCAACGGGTCAACCCCGTCACCGGGCGTGTGCACACACATTACTCACAGACCACAGCCGTCACTGGGCGACTGGCCAGCTCGGACCCCAACCTGCAGAACATTCCGGTGCGTACTGGCGAAGGGCGACGTATTCGCGAAGCCTTCATTGCGCCGCCGGGCCATGTGATTATCTCGGCCGACTATTCGCAGATCGAGCTGCGCATCATGGCGCACCTATCGGCGGACAAAGGCCTGCTCGATGCCTTTGCCCACGGCGAAGACATTCACCGTGCCACCGCGGCCGAAGTGTTCGGTGTCATGCCGCTGGAAGTGAGTGATGATCAGCGGCGTGCCGCCAAGGCCATTAACTTCGGGCTGATCTACGGCATGAGCGCCTTTGGTCTCGCCAAACAACTGGGCATTGAGCGCAGCGCCGCACAAACCTACATTGATCGTTATTTCGACCGGTATCCGGGCGTCGCCCGCTACATGGAAGAAACGCGCCAATCAGCGCATCACCATGGCTACGTCGAAACTGTCTTCGGCCGTCGACTGTGGTTGCCGGATCTGAAAGCGGGACAGCAAGGTCGCCGGCAGGGCGCCGAGCGTGCCGCCATCAACGCGCCCATGCAGGGCACTGCCGCGGATCTGATCAAACTGGCCATGATTGCCGTTCAGGGCTGGATCGCTCAGGAAGGCCTGGCAAGCCGGCTGATCATGCAGGTGCATGATGAACTGGTCCTTGACGTGCCGGAAGCCGAGCGCGAGCAGGTGCGTGCAGCGCTGGGCCCGTTGATGACCCAGGTGGCCAAACTGAAAGTGCCGCTGGTGGTGGATATCGGAATTGGCCAGAACTGGGAAGAGGCGCACTAGCGCCGGACACCGATAAAAGACTGGACGCCGAGGGCTTAACGGGCGTTTCCATTGAGCGCTTCGCGGACCTTACTCAGGCTGCCTGACAGCGCCTCCGATAGACCCGGCGGCGTCTTTGACCAGGGGTACCCGCGCGCTGCACGTGATTCGGCATAGTCGAACAACGCGCGCATGTAGTTCTGGTCAAAACGCTGTTTACCTTTGCGATTCGGCTTGACGCCAATGTCGTCAGTCACGTACGCCATATTGAAACCAAAGCCATCTTTCTGTGCCGTGATGTAGGCCATGAGCGTATCGCCATCTTCATGTGACTGGGCAAACTGACGCAACGCGGCCGTGGCGATCGAAAGTGTCTTGCGTTCCACCGTCTGGTAGCTTTCATCATCCAGCACATCGTTGCGGATCAGATAGGCCTCGCGCTTACGCCCCTCGAGCAATTTATAGGCGCCGCTCTCATGGAATAGTGAGGCAGGGTAGAGAAAGACCTGCCGGCTGACGCCCCCATCCACATGCATCTCCTGATAGTCACGGCCCTGGTAATTGACGTTGAACATCACGGGCGAGAAGAAGCCCGGCAACGATGCCGAGGCCAGCATGACCCGGCGAAACAGTTCCAGTGCCTCGGGGGTGTCCTGCGCCGCAAGCTTGCCCATGTTCCAGATAATCGGCTGGCCGGTATCCAGGTTGTTGGTACCAATCAGCAACCAGCGGTGACGCACCGTGTACTCATAGGCCACCTTGCGCAGGAGCTCCGGCGTGACATATTCCGAAATCAGGTTGTACAACGGTGAGGTATCCCCCAGGCCGTCCGAAAAGAAAATCGCCGCATACGAGCGCTCACGGATCAGATCCTTGTCAGTGACCCCGGTATAGAGACGCTTCAACACCGGGTCGTACTCTGGACCCAGATAGGCAAACGGTGCCATCAGCGCCCCGGTACTGATCCCCGTCACCATGTTGAACTCCGGCCGGGTGCCATGCTTCGTCCACCCGGTCAGCAGGCCGGCGCCAAAAGCGCCGCGCCCACCGCCCCCGGAAATCGAGAGATAGGTGATCGGCGTGCCCGGCTGATCCCGA
The DNA here is from genome assembly GCA_041311015.1 of Rhodocyclaceae bacterium. Taxonomy (GTDB): domain Bacteria; phylum Pseudomonadota; class Gammaproteobacteria; order Burkholderiales; family Rhodocyclaceae; genus Fluviibacter. Next base: position 47,275 of record JBFYKG010000001.1, read on the forward strand.
TTCATCGTGCGCAGACTCTGCTCCAGATCCTTGAGGAAGAGCCCCACGCCGGAGGTGTGGTTGATCGCATACCGCACACCGGCAATGCCATTCACGGTTGCATCGTTGGCATACATCGGCGGCAGCGCATCTAGCCGCGCCGGAGCGCCCCAGCCCGGCAAGCTGATTAAAAACAGTGACGCCAGCAGCAGGGCGCGGATCGTTTTTGGTACAACACCATGAATCAACATCACATGCCCTCCCGGGATGATCGCGAGCGTGAAAGGGCCACGTCACCGATCATGCCGTTGGCGTCAAAACTGCGTTCGATCATGTGCACGGTATCCGCGTGCACACGCACCACACTCGACGCACGTGTGCCATACGATGGCAGCGTAATAAATGCCGCCGATAGAGCGCGCTCCAGATCCTGCGGAATGCCGGTCTGGGGCAGCAAGGCATCTGGTGCGACCTCCCGGTTATCCAGCAGGGCCAGCAGCTGCTGATCTGTGGCATCACGCTCCGACAGCGCATCGCTCAATGCCTGGCGCAACGTGGCGACCTTGGGCCAGGCCGAATCGAAGCCGGCGTTTGAAACGGCACCCACACCGGGCTCCAGACGGATCATTTCTGTGTGCCGACCACGGCTTTCACACGCCATCAGCTGTTGGCCATCAAAGACCAGCAGATTAAACGGGTTGTATTGATGGGCGTAACGGCCCAGCTCCTTCAGAAAGCCCTCACTATCGAGGCGGCCTTGCAAAAACCCTTGCACCAGGGCACCGCGCGAGGGGCGACCGTCTTCCATCATCGCTGGGTCACGGTAATTGGTTAGTGCCGCAACGCGACCATGAGCCGTAACACCCAACCAGGTACCACCGCCCTCCAGATCCCGCCCGGCGATCACCGGCGAATCCGGCCACTGGGCCACAGCCTGTGTCGGCCGTGCATAAAACTCGTCGCGGTTCGCCAACAACACCAACGGTGTCGGGTCTGCAGGCGCCCAGCGCCAGGCGATCAGGCACATGGGCGTAGGTTAATTCGCAGCGAACTCGAACGAATCCGCAAAGAAGGCATCTTCCGGCAGCTGCCCTTTGTCCTGGTAATCGGCACGGGCCGCGGCAATCATGCCGGGTGCGCCACAGGCATAGACCTCGTGACCGGATAGATCGGGGAAATCTGCCAGCACCGCTTCGTGCACCAGCCCGGTACGGCCCGTCCAACCCGGCGTCAACGCCGGCTCGGAGAGCACCGGGATAAATTGAATATGCGGATACTGGGCAGCCCACGCTTCGGCGACATCGTACTGGTAAAGCCCGGCACGATCGCGCGCACCCCAGTAGATGTGCATCGGGCGCTTCAGTTCCAGATACAGCGCCTCAAGCACAATCGATTTGATCGGGGCAAAACCCGTACCGCCGGCCAGCAGAATCATCGGCTTATCGGATTCACGTAGGTAGAAGCTGCCATGCGGGCCATTGAAGCGCAGGATATCGCGCACCTTCATCGTGCTGAACACCTGATCGGTAAAGAGGCCGCCCGGTACGTGGCGCACATGGAGTTCGACGGTAGCCGTGTCGTGAGGTGGGTTAGCAATTGAGAAGCTGCGGCGCTTGCCATCCTTGAGCAGAATATCGATGTACTGCCCGGCATGAAACTGGAACACCTCGGTCGCCGGCAAGCGCAGGGTCAGCACCGCCACATCGGCGGCCGGTTTTTCCAGACCTTCAATGCGGCTGGGCAGGGTCTTGATCGGGATGTCGGTCGTGCGGCGGACATCTTTGACTTCGACGGTCACATCCGTCTGCGGTACCGCGCAGCAGAGCAGCGCAAAACCGGCGTCGCGATCTGCCGGCGTCAGCGTGGTTTCGCTGGATTTGCCATGGTCCACGACGCCCGACGTAATCTTGGCGCGACACGCACCGCAGCCCCCGTTTCGACAGCCGTAGGGCACCAGCAAATCGTGGCGTAGCGCCGCTTCGAGCACCGTTTCATGGCCGTCGGCCCGAAAAGTGGCGTTGATCGGATTAAGCGTCACCTGATGTGTCATGGCAGATCCTGTATTAACCGTAAAATAGCGTCATGCCGACCACAATGCCCTTGCCGCCGCGCGCGCTGCCGCGCCGCTTTCGCCAACCCCGCCTATTACTGGTGGGCTGTGGCGATGTCGCGGCGCGTATCGCACGCCAGCTGCATGGGCGTTACCGCATCCGCGCCCTGCTGCGTCACGATGTGGGCGGCCCTGAGTGGCGCCACTGGCGGTCACTGGGCGCAACACCGTTACAGGCCGATCTGGATCAGCCGGTCAGTCTGAAGCGGATGCGGGGCGTTGCCGACAAAATCATTTATCTGGCACCACCTGCCGACACCGAGGCCGGAAGCCACCCGAGACCGTTAGACCCGCGTCTGAACCGGTTTCTGGCGACCCTGCATGGTGGGCTGAGTCTACCATGTCAACAGGTCCTGATCAGTACCACAGGAGTCTATGGCGACCAGCAGGGGGCCCTGATCGACGAGACCTGCCCTGTGCATCCCGAAACCACCCGAGCGCAACGCCGCGCACATGCTGAGGCTACCTGGCGCAAGTGGCATCGGACCCGCGTCGCCGGCCGCCTAGCCAGCCCACGGTCTGTACGACCGAACAGCCCGATTTTGCGGGTACCCGGTATCTACGCCGCAGACCGCTTGCCGGTTGAGCGACTTCGCACCGGCACCCCGGCCTTACGGCCAGAGGACGACACCTGGACCAACCACATCCATGCTGATGACTTAGCACGCGCCTGCTGGCTGGCCCTGACCCGACCCAAGGCGGGTTCGCTTCGGGTCATTAACACTTGTGATAACAGCGACCTCAAAATGGGGGACTGGTTTGATGCCGTGGCTGATGCCAGCGGCCTGCCCCGGCCACAACGCCTGCCCCGGGCCGAACTTAAAACCCGTGTTTCCCCCATGATGTACTCGTTCATGTCAGAATCGCGCCGGCTAGATAACACAAGGCTCCGGCGCGAGCTCCGCCTGCAACTGGCCTATCCCACTGTTCACGATTTTCTCGCCACCCTTCATTCCAGCCAGGGAACCCCATGCTAACCATCAAAGCCTTTCACATCATTCTGGTCGTGAGCTGGTTTGCCGGCCTGTTCTATCTGCCGCGTATCTTCGTCAACCTGGCCGCCGTGCCCGACACGCAATCGGCCGAATACCAACGTCTGCTCGGCATGGCTCGTCGTCTCTACAAGTTCGTAACCCCGATTGCCATCGGCGCAGTCGTCCTGGGGCTCTGGCTCTGGTTCGGCTACGGTTTCAGCGGCGGCTGGCTCCACGCCAAAACCCTGCTCGTGGTTTTTCTGCTCGGTTATCACCATTACTGCGGCTATCTCTATAAACAGTTTGCGGCCGGCAAGAATACACACAGCCATGTCTGGTATCGCTGGTTCAACGAGATCCCGGTGTTGCTGCTCACCATCATCACCCTGCTCGTTGTTCTCAAACCTTTTTAATTGCCCTCTTTGCCGGAAAGCCATTGATGCACATCTTTGCCCCCTGCCCGCGCGGCCTTGAAGAACTGCTGGTCGCAGAACTGACATCACTGGGGCTCACACGCGTCTCGGCTGTTGGCGGCGGTGTACAGGGCGAAGCCAACCAGGCAGCGCTGTACCGTGCCAATCTGCACTCACGGCTTGCCACACGGCTGCTCGTCAAGCTGGCCGAGGGCCCCTATCAGAAGGAAGACGACGTCTACAAGATGGCGCGCGATATCGCTTGGCACGAATGGTTTGATGTCAGCCAGAGTATTCGCGTCAACACCACGGCCGTGAAGTCGCCGCTCAAAAGCCTGGACTTCATCACCCTGCGTGTTAAAGACGGTGTCTGCGATCGCTTCCGGGCCGATCGGGGCGCACGCCCCAATGTGGATACCAACCACCCGGATCAGCGCATTCAACTCTTCCTGACCGAAACCACCGCCACGCTCTACATCGACAGCTCGGGCGAACCACTCTGGCAGCGCGGCTACCGCGGTGCCGCTGGGCAAGCCCCCCTCAAAGAAAACCTCGCCGCCGGTATCCTGGCGCTGGCCGGCTGGAATGATCTCGGCGACGATGGCGAACCGGTTTATAAAACCTTTCTCGACCCCATGTGCGGCAGCGGCACCATCGTCATCGAAGCGGCCTGGATGCGCACTAACACGGCCCCTGGCCTGAACCGCCGCTTTGCCTGCGAGCGCTGGGCCAAGGCGGATAAAACGCTCTGGGCTAAATTACGCGCCGATGCGCGTGCCGCCATCAAGCCGCTATCCGAAGATACCCTGTTTGCCAGCGATGTCCATCCCGGCGCAATTGCCGCTACGCACCGCCACCTCGAACAAGTGGGCTTTGCCGATGCCGTGGCCATTATGGAATCTAACTTTGTCGAGCTTGCCGCTCCCGCCGAATCCGGGCTTATCGTCACCAACCCGCCCTATGGCGTACGCCTTTCGGAACAAGACGCCCTGCGTGCCGAATACCCGGAATGGGGGCGCACCCTCAAACAACAATTTGCGGGCTGGACTGCCGCCTTCTTCACGGGCGACCTCGAACTCACCAAAGGCCTCGGCCTCAAACCCCGCCGCCGCTTCCCGCTCAAGAACGGCGCGCTGGATTGCCGGCTCTTTGTGATTGACCTGGTGGCGGGGTTTCACCGGCGGCAAAAGCCAACGGACTAATCATCCGTTGGCCCGGCCATTCAATTGAGTGGTCGCTCTTTTTTGGTCTCGGCAACCGGGATCACTCTGCCACCCAATACCGTAGCCACAACCGGCACATCCTTGATCTTCATCGATGGCACGGTTTGCGGATCATCACCCAGCACGGCAAAGTCGGCATATTTGCCGGGCTCAATGGTGCCGACCTTGTCTTCGATGCCTACCGTATAGGCGGCGTTGATCGTAATCATCTTCATGGCATCCGCAACAGACACCGCCTCGGCGGGGGCCCATTTCTTGTTACCGGTATACGCACCCAAACGATTCACAACAGACCAGACTTCAGTCAAGGGCATGGGCGGTGCAACCGGGTTATCCGAATGCAGTGAAACCACGACACCTTCCCTGTTCAGATAACCGACACGGGTCGCATACGAAATGCGATCGTTGCCCAGGTCTTTCGCCTGGACGCCTGCACGCGTGTAGAAATACGCCGGGTTCACACTCGCAACAGCACCCAGGGCCTTCATCTTCATCACCATGGCGGTCGTCGGCAACCCGAAATGCTGCAAGGTGAAACGATGGTCAAAACGTGGCTTACTATCCTGTAGCAACTGCAGTGCGTTGAGTGTGTTCTGGTTGCCGCCGGTGCCATTGCTATGTACATGGATCTGGAAATTAGCATCCCACCACGGCTTCAAGGCCTTGTAGAAGTCTTGTGGTGACTTGTAGAAAATGATGCCCTGGTGGCCATCGGTGTAGCCGGGGTTTTCCACCTTCATGGTGTTGGCTAGGTAGGCATCGTCGCCGATGAACTTCACCCCATGAAACATCAGTCTGTCGGTATTCATGTTCTGGAGCGCCTTGACCTGCTCTAGCCCTTGGTCGCCGTATTTGGCGATAAAGTTCTCTGCCATGGCCACCGGAACGATGCGCAACGACGATGCCTTGGATGACGTTATTTCCTTCATCGCCTCAGTTTCCAGGGCAATATTAATAGTGCCAAATGCCATATCACTGGTGCTGGTAATACCGTGCTGTTGTGCCAGATCGTTGGAATAGAGCATAGCCCTGCCAATTCTGGCGGGTGCAAACATGTCTTTCCCAGCCACACCGGAAATATACTCAGACGCGTCCACCCCTAAAAATTGCCCGTTAGGGTTGCCAGACTGATCAACGCCCACACCAATGATGCCTTTGACCGAGGCGCCCGTAATCTTATACTTGGCGATCGCCGCAGAGTTGAGGAACATATTGTGTTCCGAGTTGTCCCACACAATGATCGGCTGGGACTTTGACGCCTCATCCAGCAATTGGCGATCCGGCACCTTGCCCATGGCCGCAATATCATAGCCAAACGCCAGCAGCAGTTCTGACGGGTCTTTCATCTGTGCTGCATATTTCTTGAGCTGAGTGATTGCTGCCTCGAGATTGGGCACCCCGGGGAAGTCCGCACCCCAAGGGTTGGGCAGCGGCTGAGACGTCAACGGCAAACTGGTTTGCGTCAAACCACCTAGCAACGGGTGGCCGTGGGCTTCAACAAAGCCGGGATATACGACCCTGTCTGCAAACTGGCGATCAATGGTCGTTGGATACTTGGTTGTCCAGGGTTTTAAATCTTCGAGAGACCCAACCGAGAGAATCTTGCCATCCGAGACGGCGACTGCGGTTGCCACCGGCAACGATGGGTCCATCGTCACGATCTTTTTGGCAACAAATACGGTGATGCTTTTGGGCGTTTCCATCACTGGCGGCTCGAGTAGCTGGGTTGCCTGCGCCTGCAGGCTCAATAGACCGAGCATTAATCCAGTCACGACAAGATTTTGATGTTTCATGGTTTAACCCAACTTTTGAGTGGTCGATTGAATTAGATTGTATGCGCTGCTCAGATCAGCCCCGCGCGTGTGAGCTGTTCAAGGCTCTGCGCCATGGTTTGCATACCGAACTGTTGGCCGGTCTGCATGGCGCTCACGAGTTGCGTGCCCTTCTGCTCGCGGATCAGATTTCGCACAGCGGGCGTGCCGATGAGAACCTCATGAGCTGCCACGCGACCCTGGCCGTCTCTGTGCGGCAGGAGTTCCTGCGCCACCACGGCACGGAGCACATCAGCCAGCAACGTACGCGCCAGATCCCGCTCCGAGCCCGGAAAGACATCCACGATCCGTTCTACCGATTGCGCTGCGGTGGCGGTGTGCAAGGTCGCCAGCACTAAGTGCCCCGTCTCTGCTGCGCTAAGAGCCAGGCGCATGGTTTCCAGATCGCGCATTTCGCCCAATAGGATGACGTCCGGGTCTTCACGCAATGCCGCTTTCAGGGCATCGGCAAAGCTGGGGGTGTCGCGCCCCACCTCGCGCTGGGTAATCAGCGCCTTGTCCGGCGTATAGACAAACTCGACCGGGTCTTCAATTGTCAGCACATGTTTAGCCGCCGTATGATTGATCTCATCCACCATGGCTGCCAAGGTGGTTGTTTTGCCAGAACCCGTCGGCCCCACGATCAGAACGAGCCCGTGCGACTGCGTGGCCATCTGCCTAAGAATTGCAGGCGCCTGGATCGATGCCAACGAGGGAACGATGTCGGGAATCGGCCGCAGCGCCAGGCCAACGCCGCGTTGCTGGCGATAGGCATTGGCGCGGTACCGGCCCAGGCCTTCGAGGTGAAACGCAAAGTCACACGCCGCCCCGTCGGCAAACTGCCGGCGTTGGGATTCCGGCAGCACACTATCAATCATGGCGCGGATCTGGGCATTACCCAGAGCGGTTGGTTCCAGCGGCTGCAGTGCGCCACGAACGCGCGCCAGCGGCGGCATACCGGCCGACAGGTGAATATCCGATGCGTGGTGCGCCCCGGCGGCGCGAAGCAATGAATCGAGCATGGGGGGCACTCCCGTTTTATACTTCGCCTAGCCTAACAGCACATTCGCGACTGCACAAAGCGACTAACCTAACTTTTCATGGTCGAAACCACGCCAACCTCCGACAAACCGGCAGAATCCGCACAGCGGCTTGCTGTTGTGCGAGATCGTATCGTGCGTGCAGCTCAGCAGAGCGATCGTCCGGCAGATACTGTGGCGCTACTGGCTGTTTCGAAGACGTTTCCGATCGAGGCGGTGGATGCGGTAGCGGCTGTCGGGCAACGGGCTTTTGGCGAGAACTATGCCCAGGAGGGCGTGGACAAGGCACAGGCACGGCCAGCACTTGAATGGCACTTCATCGGCCCGATCCAGAGCAACAAGACGCGCGGCATTGCCGAGCACTTTAGCTGGGTACATACCATCGACCGACTGAAGATTGCCGAACGCCTCTCAGCCCAACGGCCTGCCAATCTGCCCCCGCTACAGGTCTGCGTGCAGGTCAACATTTCGGACGAGGCGAGCAAAAGTGGTTGCATCCCGGGTGAGGCGCTGGCACTGTGCCAGGCTGTTGCGGCGCTGCCGAACCTGAAACTTCGGGGGCTGATGGCGATCCCCGAGGCCACGCCGGACGAAGCCACACAGCACCGACACTTTGCCGCGTTACGCCAGCTGATGGCGGATATCAATGCGGCAGACCCCGCCCTCCAGCTCGACACACTGTCGATGGGCATGAGCGACGACCTGGAAGCTGCGATCGCCGAGGGCGCTACGATGGTCCGCATCGGGTCGGCCATTTTTGGCGCACGCACTTACATGAACACCTAGCAACGGAGCACACCATGAAAATCACGTTTCTCGGCGGCGGCAATATGGCCATCGCCCTCGTCGGCGGTCTGATTCAACGGGGCTTCAAGCCGGAAGATCTCTCCGTCATCGAGATTCTGCCCGAAGCCCGCGAACGCCTGAGCCAGCAGTTTCCCATCACGCTATATGCCGATGCCAGCCCGGAAGCACTGAACTGCGATGTGCTCGTTCTGGCTGTTAAACCACAGCAGATGCATGCCGCTCTGGCTGGCTTACCGGCAGGGACCAACCGTCCGCTGATCGTGAGCATTGCCGCCGGATTAACCGTTGAATCCCTTGCGGGCTGGATGGGTGGCGACCGCCGCATCGTGCGCGCCATGCCGAATACCCCCGCCCTGATTGGCGCCGGTATGACCGGGTTGTATGCCGATCCTGTCGTGTCGGCCGCAGACCGCCAGCATGCCGAAGCGATCCTGGGGGCCGTGGGCGAAACCGTGTGGGTTGAGAGCGAAGCCCTCATTGACAGCGTGACGGCCATTTCCGGTAGTGGCCCCGCGTATGTATTTCTGTTCCTGGAAGCGATGCAAGAAGCTGGTCAGGCATTAGGGCTATCCCCTGAGGCCACGCACAAACTGGCCATTCAAACCGTACTCGGTGCCGGCCAACTGGCCCGCCAATCTACCGATCCGGTCGATGTGCTGCGCCAACGTGTCACTTCCAAAGGGGGCACAACGGCCGCTGCGCTCGACAAGATGGCTGCCCTAGGCGTCAAAGCAGGGCTGATCGCCGGCATGAAAGCAGCGGCAGAACGCAGTCGCGAACTGGGTGTTGAATTAGGGCGTGACTCATAATGATTCTAAACGTTTCCAAACGCGCACTGACTGCCGCACTCTTGATGGGCGCGTTGCCAACTTCCGCGCTGGCTGATGGGAACAAGGTGCTGCCTGAAGCTTCAGAAGGCTTTCGGTTTGTTGTGACGCCGTATCTCTGGATGCCAGGCATCAGTGGCAATCTTGATTACAACAATGTACAAACTGTGCACACCAGCTTGAATGCCGACAAAATCCTGAACAATCTTTCCATTGGTGCCATGGCCGACGGCGAGATTCATTACGGTCGCTGGGGCCTGATGGGCAATGCCATGTACTCAAAGCTCAGCAATGCCGGCTCGAAATCCTATCTTAAAGACCAGGCATTAACTGTTGATTCCACCTCGGATGCATGGATGGGCATTTACACCGTAGCTGGCACATACACCGCTTATTCGAATGCCTCCGTTTATCTGGATGCTCTGGCTGGTGCGCGTTTTCTGAATTCCAATTCAAAGGTACAACTCTCTGCCTCGGTAGCGAATACGTCCTATACTGGCAACAAGACATTGTATTCATCCGTAAGCGCTACCGATGCGATCGGCGGCGTTAAGGGGCGCGTACGACTTGGCGAATCTCGCTTTTATTTGCCCTTCTATGTGGATGCAGGCGGCGGCAGCTCTGTTGCTAAATTTACGTCACAACAAGTTCTGGGCATTGGTTACGCATTCAGTGCAGTCGATATTTCACTGGTCTATGCCAACTTGTACTACAGCATGAGCAACGACAAAATATCCTCGTACTTCAATATGAGCGGCCCAGCCTTAGCAGCGACGTTTAGATTCTAATTTCCACTAAAACCACTAATAGGTATTGTCGATGCGAACCCTTTTTAAAACATTTGTCGCATGTTTGCTTTCGGCATTAGCGCTCAGTGTTCATGCAAATGATGTGTATAACGAAAGCCGTCCAATTGTCGAACTCAAGAACGGCAAGCTCCAGGGCGTTTCCACGAACGGCATGCAGTCGTTTAAGAACATTCCCTATGCGGCGCCACCCGTTGGTGACTTGCGCTGGCGCCCGCCGCAACCCGCTAGCAACTGGGAGGGCATCCGTGATGCCAGCCACTTTGGTCAGGCCTGTCCACAGCCCATGGTTACAGGGCTCAATAGTGAGTTGATCCCGGGCAATGAAGATTGCTTGAAGCTCAACGTCTATGCCCCAATGGAAGCAAAGAAACTGCCCGTTATGGTGTGGTTTCACGGGGGCGGTCTGATTGAGGGGTCAGCTTCCGAACCCTACTATCAACCTATTGGGTTAATTAAGGAAGGGGTTGTCGTTGTTACGGTCGATTTCCGTATCGGCAAGTTAGGCTTCTTTGCACCGAAAGTATTGGCCGAAGAAGCCAATCGCAATGGTGAACCTGTCGGCAACTACGGCACCATGGACCAGATTCATTCACTTAAGTGGGTACGAGACAACATTGCCGCATTTGGGGGCGACCCGAACAACGTTACGATTTTTGGCCAATCAGCGGGCGGCCGTAGTGTGACATGGCTTATGACCTCTCCCGCTTCCAAGGGTTTATTTCACAAGGCAATCGCGCAGAGTGCGCAGCAGTTGCCGATGAGGGATCAAACCCGAGAAACTTTTGGCATGGCGCCCGAGGAAGAAATTGATGCCCGGTTTATGCAGTCTTTGGGCGTCACGACGTTAAAGGAATTGCGAGCGCTCCCGGCAGACAAGTTGCTGATGACACCCACGGAGTTCAGAGACGGTGAGTTTGGCGGCTCATTTGTGGATGGTCAGATCATTGTTGGCAACTCGGTGCCCTTATTTGCCGCGGGCAAACAGCACAAAGTACCGTTCATGATCGGGACCAATGCCTGGGATGCGAGTTACTTCATGCTGAGTGCCCCGCCACTCGCAACCTATCTTAAGAATATGGGCGAAGACCCAAAGATCATTAATAAGCTTTACGCTCGTTTCAAAGACAAATGTGCACTCACGGCAGAAATCATGGCCGATGGATGGTATCGCGGCACCGTCAAACTATTAGCTGACAACGCCAACAAATCTGCCCCGGCGTACGCTTACAACTATGCGTATCTCACCAGAACGATTCGCCCAGCACTCATCGGCCCAGGGCATACCTTTGAGCTACCCTATGTATTCGGGGATCTAGGTAATGTCTTGCCAGCGCCCGCCAAAACGCAATCGGGTGCCGACCGGTGCAAGCGCATCAATCAGGCGCTGGCCGACATGCAGAAGAAGGCCGCTTGGTCACGCTATTGGTTCCCAATGACCAATCCAGATGACCCGGAAGATCAGTCAATCTCTGAACAGCTGGCCAAAAGCTGGACGGCGTTTGCCCGCACCGGCAACCCCAACGATGGCGGTCAGGAAATCTGGCCGCGATACACCATGCGTGATGATGTCATGCGCGAGTTTATCCAGGACAAGCAAGGCGTCGTAAGAGATCTGCATAAGGACCGGGTGGACTATCAATTGCAAGTCATCAAGAAAACCTATGGCTTGCCTGAGTGATGCCTACCTGTGTAACAAGGGCGACGGCGCGCTGCAGCTGACCGTGCACGTGCAACCCGGCGCCAAGACGACGTCATGCGCGGGCATTCACGGAGATGCGCTCAAGATCCGACTCGCCGCTCCGCCGGTTGATGGCAAGGCCAATCAGGCGCTGATTGCCTGGCTAGCCCAAACGCTGGCGTGCCCACAGAGCCACATCAGACTGATTCGCGGCCAGACGGGTCGGCGCAAAACGCTGACGATTGATGCCGGTGCGAAGCTCACACTAATGCGTGCAACGCTAGAGGCACTCGCCGCAAACTAGCGGATCAGGCGCGCTCGTAGACCAGCTGACCACCGGCCAGAGTTTTCATGACGCGGCCCTGCAGGGTGCGGCCCAGGAAGGGCGTGAGTTTGCCGGCGCTACGCAGCGCACTTTCTTCCACCGTCCAGGTGGCTTCCGGATCAAAGAGCACCAGGTCGGCACGCTGACCGACGGCAATCTGGCCGGCTTCAACGCCGAGAATCTCGGCCGCTTTCGCCGTCACCGGCAGCAGCGAACGGCGCAGCGGCAGGCTGAGTGATTCGCCCCAGGCCAGTGTGAGCGAGAGCAACAGCTCGATGCCCGTCGCGCCCGGTGCCGCTTCGGCAAACGGTACCCGCTTCACATCGACACCGCGCGGCGTGTGCGCCGAAACCGCAGCACCCAGCGTGCCCTCTGCCAGACCGAGGCGTAAGGCTTCGCGATCTTCAAAGCCCCGCAGCGGCGGGTCAAAGCGCGCCAGTGGATCGAAGTAACCGATATCCTGTTCGTACAGGTGCAGGGCGTGGGCGGCCACATCACCGGTCACTGGCAAGCCATCATCCTGCGCGGCCCGCAGCAGTGCCACACCCTCCGCAGAACTGATCTGGGTAAAGTGAATCCGTGCGCCGGTTTCCCAGGCCAGCGACAGCACGTTCTGCATGGCCATCGTTTCGGCAGCCACAGGGATCGCCGATAGGCCAAGGCGTGACGACCAGGCGCTGTCGTGGGCAATGCCATCCTTGCTCAGGTAGTACTCGGCCGGTTGCAGCCAGACTGGCACGTCGCACGAAGCAGCGTACTGCAGGGCACGCAGCAACACCTTGGTATCAGCCGGCAAGCCGCGGCCTTGCGAGACGGCAATACAACCGGCATCACGCAGCAGACTCATCTCGGCGAGCATGGTGCCTGCCAGACCCTGGGTCATCGCGCCAACCGGCAGCACACGCACCTGCGAGACATCTTCGGCATGGCGCACGATGCGCTCGGCCAGCTCCGGTTCGTCGATGATCGGGTCCACATCCGGCGGACAGGCCAGCGTGGTCACGCCACCGGCTACCGCGGCCTCCAGTTCGGCGTCAATGTTACCGGCGATCCGCGCCGACAGATCCACCAACCCTGGCGCGATCACCAGGCCTTTGGCCTCGATCACCTGATCGGCTTTGAAGCCGGCGGGGGTCTGGCCGATGCCGGCGATTTTGCCATCGGCAACAAAGACCGAGGCGGCATCATCAAACTGCGAGGCCGGGTCAACGACGCGACCGCCGCGAATCTCGATGTTCTTGGTATTCATGCGCCACCTCCTGCCAGTACGCTCATCACGGCCATTCGCATGGCGATGCCGAAGGTGACCTGCGGCAGAATCACCGCGCGCGGGCTATCAGCAACCGCCGAGTCGATTTCGACCCCGCGGTTCATGGGGCCCGGGTGCATCACGATCGCATCCGGTTTGGCCGCCTTGAGCCGCTCGTGGGTCAACCCGTAACGGTCGTGGAATTCGGTGGCCGAGGGCAGCAGCGCGCCGGTCATGCGTTCGCGCTGCAGGCGCAGGGCGATCACCACATCGCAGTCTTTCAGCCCCGTATCGAGGTCGCGGTGGACTTCTACGCCCAGCGCTTCGATGTCCGTGGGGATCAGGGTCTGCGGCCCGACTACGCGAATCGATGCGGCACCCAGCGTCTTAAGAGCATGGATGTCCGAGCGTGCGACGCGCGAGTGAAGGATGTCGCCAATCAGCGCCACGTTGAGGCCTTCGAACCCACCCTTGTAGTGGCGGATCGTAAACATATCGAGCAGGCCTTGCGTCGGGTGGCCATGCCGACCGTCCCCGGCGTTGATGACATGGATGTCGTTGCGACCCGTGCGGCGCAAGTGATCCACGATCAGGTGCGGGGCACCGCTGGACTCATGGCGCACGACAAACATGTCGGCGTGCATAGCGCAGAGGTTGTCGACGGTGTCGAGCAGGGTTTCGCCCTTGGCGGTAGACGACGTCGACATGTTCAGATTGATCACGTCGGCCGAGAGGCGCTTGGCGGCAATCTCGAAGGTCGTGCGGGTACGCGTCGAGTTTTCGAAGAAGAGGTTGAAGACGCTCTTGCCGCGCAGCAGCGGCACTTTCTTCATGTCGCGGTCCGAGACCCCGAGGAAGCTCGCACCCGTGTCGAGCAAGCGCGTCAGCTGCTCTTTCGACAGGCCCTCGGTCGAGAGCAGGTGGATCAGGTTACCGTCGGCATCGAGTTGCGGATCAAGCATCGTCCAGGCTCCAGGTTAATTGGCCCTTCGGGTCATCAAGCGGGGTTCGGGTCAGCACGAGGCTGGCGTTATCCGGCAGTTCGACCTGCCAGGCACAGTAATCGGCGGCGATCGGCAGTTGGCGCCCGCCACGATCTGCCAGCACTGCCAGCTGAACGCTGGCCGGCCGGCCATAATCGAAGAGCTCGTTCAGCGCTGCGCGTGTGGTGCGACCGGTGTAGAGCACATCGTCCACCAGAATCACCGGCTTGCCGGCAATATCGACCGGTACCGAGGTAGGCTGCACATTCGGGCTCAGTCCACGCTCGCTGAAGTCGTCGCGGTAGAAGGAGATATCAACGCTGCCCACCGGCGGGTGAGATGACAACTGTTGCGAGAGCCGCTCGGCGATCCAGACGCCTCCGGTAAAGACACCGATCAGCACGGTATCGGGCGCCCGCTCGAACACGGGGCGCAGCTGCTCAGCCAGCGCGCTGATCTGCGCTTCGGCATCGGGAAGGGTTTTCAAGTCAGGCATGCGCGCCTCCGGAAAAATTCTGTTGCTGTTGCTGCGACTGTTGTTGTAACCGTTGATCCAGCCATTGCTGCAGAAGAATCTGAGCGGCGACGGCATCGACATTTGCCTTTGCGGCGCGGGCCGATTGCCCGGCCTGCTGCAGGCGCTGTTCGGCCTCCGCCGAGCTCAGTCGCTCATCGACCCAAGCCACCGGCAGATTAAAGCGGCCGTGCAGCTGGTTGCCGAAGCGGCGGCAACGCTGTGTCATCTCGTGTTCGGCGCCATCCATTGACGTCGGCAACCCAACCACAACCTGGTGCGGCTGCCACTCGGCCAGCAGGGCGCCGATCTGTTCGAAGCGCTGTGCGACGGGCTCGCTGGCAATCAGGGTCAGCGGGTGTGCCAGACCGGTGACAGTTTCACCAATGGCGACCCCGATCCGGACCGTGCCGAAGTCGAAGCCCATGACCGTGCCCTCAGGCATGGCCCGCCACATCGGAAAGCCGGTCGAAGCCGATGCCCAGTTTGGCCAGGGCCGCCGGAAGACGCTCTTCGTACGGTAGATCGAACAGGATCTCGTCATCCGCCGGCACGCTCAGCCAGGCGTTCTGCAGGATTTCGTTGTCGAGCTGGCCGGGTACCCAGCCCGCGTAGCCCAGTGCCACCAGAATCGAATCGGGGGCGGCCTCGCCACCGACAGATTCCAGAATATCCTTCGAGCTGGTCAGCGCGATCTTATCGGTGACCTTCATCGTGGCCTGCCAGGGATTGGCCGGCTTGTGCAAAACAAAGGCCCGATCCAGTTGCACCGGGCCGCCGAACAGCACCGGTTGCCCCGAGAGTTCGCTATCCGGATTCGCCAGTTCGACGCGTTCAAACAATGAGGCCAGCGTCATGTCTGTGGGCTTGTTCACGACAATGCCCATGGCGCCTTGATCGGAGTGTTCACAAAGGTAGATGAGGCTGCGGGCAAAGCGTGGGTCGGTCATGCCCGGCATCGCCACCAGAAAATGCCCTCGCAGCCAGGTGGCAGACTCTGCCATCCCCGACGATTTTTTTGCAGCGTCCGAGGGTTCGCTGGAAGCGGTCATGTGGCGTATTCTACCGCAAATGTCGAATATCACCGCCAAAAACCCTGCCGCGCCGGACACCCGACCTGCCCTGGTCTGGCTGCGCCGCGACTTACGTCTGACAGACCATGCCGCGCTCTACCATGCGTTGCGCCACCACACCTGCGTTTATGTGGCTTTTGTGTTTGACCGGGACATTCTGGATCCCTTGCCCAGACAGGATCGGCGGGTCGAATTTATCCGTGAATCGCTCGTTGAACTGGATGTCGCGATGCGTGAGCACGGCGGCGCCCTCATTGCACTACACGGCCACCCCCGCGCGTGTATTCCGGCGCTGGCCCGCGAACTCGGGGTCAGTGCGGTCTATACCAACCGGGACTACGAACCCGCCGCCGTTATTCGTGACCGGGATGTTGCCCATACGCTAGCGCTGGACGGCATTGCCTTTCACAGCTTCAAGGATCAGGTGATCTTCGAGTGCGACGAAGTCCTCACGCAGGCGGGCAAACCCTTTACGGTCTACACCCCCTACAAGAATGCCTGGCTCAAAAAGGCGGCACTCAGTGACGCGGATTTCTTTGTGCGGCCGTATCCGGTCGAACGTTATCTTTCGCACCTGGCGCCCGCCGCAACTACGCCTCAGGCGTGCGGCGTGCCCACCCTGGCCGCGCTGGGCTTTGAATCAACCGATCTGGCCGCTATCGGCGTGGCGCCGGGCATGCGGGGTGGTCAGGAACGGGTTGCCGACTTCTTCACCCGCATCGACCGTTATAAGGAGGCCCGCGACTTCCCCGCAGTCAAAGGCGTCTCGTATCTCTCCGTCCATCTGCGCTTTGGCACCGTGTCGATCCGCCAGCTGGCCGGCGGCGCCTGGCGCGACGGTAGCGCCGGTGCACTCGGCTGGCTCAGTGAGCTGATCTGGCGCGACTTCTACTTTGCGATCCTGCATCACTTTCCGCATGCCATCGGCCACGCCTTTAAGCCGGCCTTCGATGCGCTTCAATGGGATACCGAACCCACCTGGCACACCGCCTGGTGCCAGGGCATGACCGGCTATCCACTGGTTGATGCCGCACAACGCCAGCTATTCAAGACCGGCTGGATGCACAACCGGCTGCGCATGGTCAGCGCCTCGTTCTACACCAAAGATCTGGGGCTGGATTGGCGCGATGGCGAGGCCTGGTTTGCCGAATGGCTACTGGATTTTGATCTGTCGGCCAACAACGGCGGCTGGCAGTGGTCCGCCTCCACCGGTTGCGATGCGCAACCCTGGTTCCGTATCTTCAATCCGGTCACCCAGTCAGAACGTTTTGATCCGCAAGGCAAGTTCATCCGCCGCTACGTGCCCGAACTGGCCAAGGTGCCCGATAAATATATCCATGCGCCCTGGACGATGCCGCCGGCCATCCAAACTGAGTGCGGTGTACTGATCGGCCGCGATTACCCGGCGCCCATCGTGGACCATGCTGAGGCACGGCAACGCACCCTGGCACGTTTTAAAGCAGCCACCGGCGAAGCTGCGGACGTAAAAAAACCGGTCTAACCCGGCGATCGATGTAAACGCGTTGTGATCTTGATCTAGATGTCCGCAATCCGCGTGAGCAGTTCGTCATCGCTGACCGGCTTCACCAGATAGTCGATGGCGCCCTGGCGCAACCCCCAGACTTTATCCGTATCCTGACCCTTGGCGGAGATCAGAATGATGGGGGTTTTAGCCAGCCGTGCATCTTCGCTGCGGGTCAGCGCCCGGGTGGCCTGATAGCCATTCAGCCCCGGCATCACGACTTCCATCAGAATCAGGTCCGGGTAATCCCGCTTGGCAATCGCCACGCCCTCTTCACCATCCGCCGCCACGATGACCTGGTACCCGGCACCACTGAGTGTGTTGACGATCTGGGCCCGCTCCACCGGAGAGGGCTCCACTACTAATATCGTCTGAATGCTCACCCGGGGTTCCTGTTTGATCTATCGAATCAGAGTTCGATCATCTCGAAGTCTTCTTTGCGAAGACCACATTCCGGACAGACCCAGTTCATGGGCACATCGGCCCACAGGGTGCCGGGTGCAATGCCGTCCTCCGGCAAACCGGCCTCTTCGTCATAGATAAAACCACAACCCAGACACATCCAGGACTTAAATGAACTACTCATGGCAAAACCTTCGGCAAGATGTACAAAGACGGATTGATACAATATGGCCATCCTACCCGATGCAACAGCCCGCTGTCATCCCGTTGTCATCATTAACACAACGGTTTTACGGATTCTCCAGTGCCCGCCTTCTTATTCGATTCCCCGCTCTACGCCATCACCCCCGATCTGGCCGACGACCCGCAGCTCCTATCGCTGGCCGAGGCCGCCCTGGAGGCGGGCGCGACCCTGCTCCAGTACCGGGATAAGATCAGCCCGCCGGCACAAAGGGTGGTGCGTGCGCGGGCGCTTCGGGCCCTGTGCCACCAGTATCAGGCCCGGCTGATTGTGAATGATGATCTGGTGCTGGCTGTTGCCTGCGGTGCCGACGGGGTGCATCTGGGCGGTACCGATGGCAGCATCCGCGATGCCCGTCGTCTGCTCCCCCCCGACATGATTATCGGCGCCTCCTGTTATAACGAGCTGGGGTTGGCCGAAAAAGCTCTGGCTGATGGTGCGAGCTATGTCGCTTTTGGCGCCTGCTTCG
Source organism: Rhodocyclaceae bacterium (assembly GCA_041311015.1). Classification (GTDB taxonomy): domain Bacteria; phylum Pseudomonadota; class Gammaproteobacteria; order Burkholderiales; family Rhodocyclaceae; genus Fluviibacter. The sequence continues at coordinate 65,724 of JBFYKG010000001.1, forward strand.
ACTCGCCGACCAAACCAGCCGCCCGCCGGGTCTCCATCGAGCAACTGGCCGCCTTCCGCGAAGCGCTAGGGCCTGATGTCGCCATCTGCGGCATCGGCGGCATCACCCTTGGCAACGTCGCCCAACTCGACGGCAAGGTCGATGCCGTTGCCCTGATTTCCGAGCTGTTCGGGTCGCCGCATAAGCCCCACACTCCCGAGCAGGTCCAGCAACAAGTTCGCCAGTTCCTGGCCGAACCCGCCACTGCCTGATGCCTTCCCCTATTTCCCTCAACATTCCCGCCTCCGAGTCCGCATCATGACCAGCCGTAACGAACAACTCTTTGCCGAAGCCCAACGCCACATCCCCGGTGGCGTGAATTCCCCGGTCCGTGCATTCCGCGGCGTCGGTGGCACGCCACGCTTTTTTGCCTCCGGCAAAGGCCCGCGCGTCACGGATGCCGATGGCAAGGTGTATATCGACTATGTGGGCTCCTGGGGCCCGCTGATTCTGGGCCACGCCGATCCAGATGTGCTCGAAGCCGTGCAGACGACTGCCGCCCGTGGCCTGACCTTTGGCGCACCGACGGGTGCCGAAGTGGAGATGGCGGATCTGCTCTGCGACATGCTGCCTTCGCTGGAAATGGTGCGTCTGGTTTCCTCGGGCACAGAAGCCACCATGAGCGCTATCCGCTTGGCGCGTGGCTTTACCGGCCGCGACCTGATCATCAAGTTTGAAGGTTGCTACCACGGCCATGCCGACAGCTTGCTGGTGAAGGCCGGTTCCGGCCTGCTGACTTTTGGCAATCCGTCCTCAGGCGGCGTACCGGCCGATGTGGCCGCGCATACGCTGGTGCTGCCGTATAACGACATCGCCGCCTTCAACGAAGCCGTCGACAAGTATGCCGACAAACTCGCCGCCGTGATCGTTGAGCCCATCGCCGGCAATATGAATCTGGTCGATCCGGGCAGGGCCTTCCTTCAGGCACTGCGCGACGGCTGTACCCGCGTGGGTGCCGTACTGATTTTTGATGAAGTGATGACCGGCTTCCGCGTCGGCCTGCAGGGCGTACAGGGGCACTATGGCATCACGCCGGATCTGACCACGCTGGGCAAGATCGTCGGTGGCGGCATGCCGCTGGCCGCCTTTGGTGGCCGTAAGGACATTCTGACCTGTCTGGCCCCGCTGGGCCCGGTGTACCAGGCCGGCACCCTGTCGGGCAATCCGGTCGCCGTGGCCGCCGGTTTGACCACCCTGAAAAAACTGCGCGCCCCGGGCTTTTACGAAGCGCTGGCAACACGCACCCGCCAGCTCACCGAGGGTCTCACCGCCGCCGCCCGCAAACACGGTGTGGCGTTTTCGGCTCAGGCCGTGGGCGGTATGTTTGGCTTGTATTTCAGCCAGACCCCGCCAACCAACTATGCTGAGGTCATGCAGGCCGACACGGCGCGCTTCAACCGCTTCTTCCACGCCATGCTGGATGTGCCCGGCGAGGGGCATTACTTCGCCCCGTCGGCCTTTGAAGCCGGCTTTGTCAGCGCCACCCATTCGGCCGCTGATATCGAACAAACGATCGCCGCAGCAGATGCTGAATTCTGCAAACTGAGCGCCGATCCGGGCAAGTAACCGAAACCAGCGTCCCGCGCTTGCAGTTCGCGGTGTTTTCCTTTAATTTCAGTCTTCTGCGCGGCCAGGAACGCCCGGCCGCTTTCTGATCGTTAGGGGTGCCCGCCGTTCGGGCTGAGAGAGACCCTTGGCAC
>JBFYKG010000008.1:0-30069 GCA_041311015.1 Rhodocyclaceae bacterium
GATGAGCGGGTATTAGTCACCACATTGACCAAACGCATGTCGGAGGATCTGACGGATTATCTGACCGAGAATGGTATCAAGGTCCGCTATCTGCATTCGGACATCGATACGGTGGAACGGGTCGAGATTATCCGCGATCTGCGTCTGGGTGTATTTAATGTGGTCGTCGGGATTAACCTGCTGCGCGAGGGGCTGGATATTCCGGAAGTCTCACTGGTGGCGATTCTGGATGCCGATAAAGAGGGCTTCCTGCGCTCGGAAACCTCGCTTATTCAGACTATTGGTCGCGCTGCCCGTCACATCAACGGCATGGCGATTCTGTATGCCGACAAGATCACGGGTTCCATGCGCCGTGCCATTGATGAAACCGAACGCCGGCGGCAGAAGCAGGTGGCTTTCAATACCGCCAATGGCATTGTGCCGCGCGGTGTGCAGAAACGGATCAAGGACATTATCGACGGCGTGTACACGACGGGATATAGCGAAACCGATGGCGTGAGCAATCTGCCCCGGGCCGCCCAGCCGGGTAAGACCTACGAGTCGATGTCGGAAAAAGAACTCGCCACCGAGATCCGCAAGCTGGAGCAGGCGATGCAGAAGCACGCCAAGAACCTGGAGTTCGAAGCCGCTGCCCGGACGCGCGATCAGCTGTTCAAACTCAAGGAGCGGGTTTTCGGGGCTGCACCGCTGGGAGAGTGATCAGAATCGCCGCATGACATCGCACATGTCTTTGGCGATGCCGCTGGCCAGATAACGGGCGACTAGCTTCGAGGCCTGCTGCATTTCTGCGGTGGCGGCGTCATTACCCTTGCCATAGGCTTTGAGGGTGACTGATCCCGAGCTCCCGGTTTTATCAGAATAGCGACCGATCTGGCGTCGGCTACGTGTTTCGTACACCCGGGCGTAGGCGTTACCTTCCATCGTGGTGGCTGTCAGCGCATCGCGGATCTGGATGCCCACCATGCCGGCTTCGATAAAGAAGCGATAAGGGGCCGCGTCATCGGTAAAGCCCGGTGGCAGAACGAGATGGGTCGTTGACCAATCCGGATTGTCGGGGCTGAGCAGCGCCGGGTGGATGGCACTCCGGATGCCGCATTGGCCCAGCTTTTCGCCGAGGGTGGTGGCGAAATATTGGGGTAACTGTACCGGTCGCAGTGCAGTGACGACATCACTGCTGTCCAGCTTGGCGGAGGCGCTTTCCTCAGCCGAGGCGGCGGCAGTGCTGCTGGCGGTAGAACCGACCAGGCCGCCGACGGCGCCGGCAATCGGCCCGACGACCATGGTGCCAATCACACCCGCCGCAGTGGACGTCTTGTCGGAGATATAGCGCGTCTTGATGGCGCCGCTGGGAACGATGAGTACGCTGTATTTGGATTCGCGGGGTTTGGGCAGGGCCTCGTTTTCTACCACCGCTGCCGGTGCCGACTGATTCCATTTGAAAGGCCCGGAACTACATCCGCCAAGCGTCATGACCATGGCCAGCACCCACAGTGATCGGCGCTGGCGGAAAATCGGGTGGGGGGTACGCTGGCACATAGGGGAGAGTCTATCTCCAAAGCAGGGGGGTTGGCATGGACTGTCAAAACCGCTGTAATTATGAAACAATGCAAATACAAGAAAAAGTCCTGCCTACGGGTAGGGACATACAGGTGCACTCGGACCAACGGGGGAAAGGCAAATGCGTCACACACGCAGTAATTGCGGCACCGGCATGAAAGGAGGGGGCAAATGACCAGAGTCTTGTTCGTCTGCATGGGAAATATCTGTCGATCACCGACTGCAGAAGCGGTGTTTCGCCGATTGGCTGCCCAGCGTGGCATGCTGGCAGAGCTGGAAATCGACTCTGCCGGAACGCATGGTTACCACGTGGGCGAGTCACCGGATTCACGTACCCAGCGGGCCGCTGCCGAGCGCAAATATGATCTATCGCAACTGGTTGCCCGCAAGGTCGCCCCCGAAGATCTGGACTATTTTGATGTCGTGCTGGCGATGGATCGCAGCAACCTCGATTCCCTACGCAGACTCTGTCCACCGAACCGCTTGTCCCGACTCAAGCTCTTCATGAGCTATGCACGGCAGTTTGACGATGACGAAGTCCCTGATCCGTACTACGGTCTGGCACATGACTTTGATCTGGTACTCGATATGATCGAAGATGCCGCAGAGGGTTTGCTCGATAGCATCATGCGGGAACGTCATGGGGCGCAAGCCGGTACTAAGTCGTCGGCTCGTAAAGCCGCCAAGGTCCATTGACAGTTTGACCCTGCCCATCCGGGCTATCGCCAATAGGCGTTACCCATAAAAAAACCGCGCTCGATGGCGCGGTTTCTGTTTGGGGCTACCGATCCGGATTAGTCCTTACGGGTTTCCACCATCTGCAACGGTTCTTCAGTCACCACCGGTTTGACGCGCGGCTTGCGCGGCTGGCGTGCCGGCTTTTCGGCCGGTGCGGTGGTGGCCGGCCGTTGACCCGGATCGGTTTCCACCATTTGCAGGCCGACCGACTCGAGTGATACGGGTTCAATCACAACCTGAGGTGCGGCTACGGGCGCCGGTGCGACCGGTTTAGCTTCGACCACGGGTGCTGGCTCAAATACCGGCGCTGGGGCAACCACAACGGGTGCCGCGGCTTCAGCCACTGGAGCGGCAACGACGACCGGTGCGCTGACCGGGGCCGGAGCCGACTCAACCGGCGTTGCGACCGAAGTCGATTCGCTGGCGTTGTTGCCACTGTCGGTTGCATTATCGGCGCTGCCATCCGCAACGGCGTTTTGCTCGGTGCGCTCACCGCGCTCACGACGACCGCCACGACGGCCACGACGACGACCGTTGCTTTGGCCGGCTTCGCTCTGACCTTCAACCGCCGGTGCGTTGGTATCGACCGCTGCCGTTACCACGTTATCGGTTGCGGCATCGGTGGCTTGTGCGTTGTTACGGTTATCACGGCCTTCGCGATTGCCACGACCGCCGCGGCGACGGTTGTTGCCGTTGCCTTCTTCCTGAGCGCCTTCAGCAGCGGCCGGACGCTCTGCGCGGGTACCGTTGTTGCGACGGCCTTCCTGGCCTTCACTACGCTGACCACGGCGACCTTCGCCGCGCTGGCCACGTTGCTGACGACCTTCGCCATCACCCTGGGCATTACGACGGTTGCCACGGGCACCATCACGACTGCCTTCACGCGGTGTGCGGGTGCGGGCCGTTTCAACCGGCGGCTTCTTCTTGGCATCGCCACTCAACCAGCTGAACAGCTTGGTGATGAAGCCGCTCTTTTCTTCCTGGGCCGGTTGGGCCGCCACCGGTTCAATCGACACCGGCGCCGGCTGGGCAGGGGCGATGTTGCGAATTGCGGCCGACTGACGGTTCTGGTTCTTCTGTTCTACCGAGAACGTGGGCGCTTCCATCAGGGGCTGATCGACCATCTTGTAGGACGGTTCGCGATGATCATCCTGATTCAGTTCATCGTGACGCAGGCGCTGGATATGGTGCGCCGGCGTTTCCAGGTGCTTGTTCGGCAGCAGGAGGATGGTGATCTTGTGGCGCAGTTCGATGGCCTGGATATCGGCCCGCTTTTCGTTGAGCAGGAAGGTCGCCACATCCACCGGCACCTGGGTGTGCACGGCGGCCGTGTTTTCCTTCATGGCTTCCTCTTCGAGGATGCGCAGGATGTGCAGCGCGGCTGATTCGGTCGAGCGGATATGGCCGGTACCGGTACAGCGCGGGCAGGTGATATACGAGGTTTCGGCCAGTGCCGGACGCAGACGCTGACGTGACAGTTCGAGCAGACCGAAGCGGCTGATCTTGCTGGTCTGGACGCGGGCACGGTCGTGATGCAGGGCATCGCGCAGACGGTTTTCGACTTCGCGCTGGTTGCGGGCACTTTCCATGTCGATGAAGTCGATGACGATCAGGCCGCCGAGGTCGCGCAAACGAAGCTGGCGGGCGATTTCATCGGCCGCTTCGAGGTTGGTCTTGAGGGCGGTCTCTTCGATGTCGCTGCCCTTGGTGGCACGACCCGAGTTGACGTCGACGGATACCAGCGCTTCGGTGTGGTCGATGACGATGGCGCCGCCGGACGGCAGGTTGACCTGACGGGCGTAGGCCGATTCGATCTGATGCTCGATCTGGAAGCGCGAGAAGAGGGGCACGTCATCGTGATAACGCTTCACACGGTTGACGTTGTTCGGCATGACCTGGCTCATGAAGGCCTGGGCCTGCTCGAAGATGTCGTCGGTATCGATCAGGATTTCGCCGATGTCCGGCTGGAAGTAATCACGGATAGCGCGGATAACGAGGCTGCCTTCCTGGAAGATCAGCAACGGACCGGTGTTGTCTTTGGCGACCGAATCAATGGCCGTCCACAGCTGCATCAGGTAGTTCAGATCCCATTGCAGTTCTTCGGCATTGCGGCCAATCGCGGCAGTACGGGCGATCAGGCTCATGCCATCCGGCACGGTGAGCTGGGCCATGGCATCGCGCAGTTCCGAGCGGTCATCGCCTTCGACACGGCGTGATACGCCGCCGCCGCGCGGGTTGTTCGGCATCAGCACCAGATAACGGCCGGCCAGCGATACGTAGGTGGTGAGGGCAGCACCCTTGTTGCCACGCTCGTCCTTGTCGACCTGAACGATCAGTTCCTGACCCTCTTTGAGGGTCTCCTGCATCTTGGCGCGGCTGCCTTCGCCGTTGGGGGCGTAGTACTCGCGGGCGATTTCCTTGAAGGGCAGGAAGCCGTGACGTTCGGCGCCGTAGTTCACAAAGACGGCCTCGAGCGACGGCTCGATACGGGTGATGACACCCTTGTAGATGTTGCTCTTGCGTTGTTCTTTCGAGGCGGACTCGATGTCGAGGTCGATCAGTTTCTGACCTTCGACGATGGCGACGCGCAGTTCTTCTGCCTGCGTCGCATTAAATAGCATGCGTTTCATTGCGTTGGTGCTCCAAAAGCACCGGCGCGGGCAATCCCGCAGGTGGCAGCCGACGTTGTCGGGCTGAGACCTGGACTGGTTCAGGGCTTTCCGGGCGGCGTGCTCTCAGGGCGAGGCAGGGGATATCCTTTGGAGGATCCCAAGCCGGACGTTCGGACAAGGTGAACCGGTCTGAAACCGGCAGAAGGTGCCTGGCCGAAACCGGCGCGCATCTGCCATCACTGCATTCGGGACTGCATACGCCGGGCGTGTGTCAGTCGGTGACGGCTGCTTGTGTTCGTCTGGGCGAGTCGTCATGGCCCGGTCCGGCTGCGACAGACCCCTCGAATCTCGAACTCGCTTAAGGCGATTTTGGCTCGGGGTTCCGGGCAGGCTGGTGTTACGACGTGTCGCAAACCCACCTGCTGGCAGCACAAACGTGTAAAGTATAAGCCATGTCACGCAGTAATCAACCGTCCGCAAACGTTTTAGTTAAAAAAACTGCATCATCCGGGGTCGAACGCCGCCAGATTACTGAAAATGAGGCCGGGCAGCGCCTCGATAACTATCTGCTGCGCCATCTCAAAGGGGTACCCAAAAGCCGTATTTACCGGATCGTCCGTAGCGGCGAGGTGCGGGTAAACGGCGGTCGTTGCCAACCGGATCAGCGGTTGAATGTGGGGGATGAGTTACGGCTACCCCCGGTCCGGGTCAGTGCGTTTGTCGAATCCCGGCCGCCGGTGGCGCCGGAGGTCGATCTGCCCGTGCTCTTCGAGGATGACAGCCTGCTCGCCCTGAATAAACCCTGCGGCATTGCGGTGCACGGGGGCAGTGGCCTGGCCTGGGGGGCGATTGAAGCCCTGCGGGCCCAGCGCCCCGAGGCGCGTTTTCTGGAGCTGGCCCACCGGCTGGACCGGGAGACCTCCGGGGTGTTGCTGGTCGCCAAGCGCCGACCGGCACTGGTGGGGTTGCACGAGATGTTCCGCAGCCAGAAAGGTGACAAGCGCTATCTGGCCCTGGTGGCGGGAACCTGGGAAGGCGTGGCCGGATCAAAACCGGGGACTCTCCTGAAGGTGATTGAGCCCCTCTATAAATATCTGACCCCGGAGGGGGAGCGGCGCGTCCGGATCGCCCGTGGGCGCGACCTGACCCATCCCGAAACCCGCCCGGCAGAGACCCATTTCCGCCTGAAGAAACAATATCCGGGCTTTGCGCTCGTCGAGGCCCAGCTAAAGACTGGACGGACGCACCAGATCCGGGTGCATCTGGCCAGCCTGGGGCATCCGATCGTGGGTGATGACAAGTACGGCGACTTTGCGCTCAATAAGCGGCTGGACTCGGCCGGTCTGCTGGCGCGGATGTTTCTGCATGCCGGTAGCCTGCGCTGCAAGCACCCGGTGACCGGGGAGCCGCTGGTAATCGAGGCGCCACTGCCCGACGAACTCCAGTCGTTTCTGGATTATTGCGCGAATTTATAGTTGATAAATTACATGAATAATCGGCAATATGACCTTGTTGTGTTTGACTGGGACGGCACATTGCTGGATTCCACCGGGGCCATCGTCAAGGCCATTCAGGCGGCCAGCCGGGAGATTGGCGTCGCGCCACCGAGTGACGAAAAGGCGCGCTATGTGATCGGGATGGGTCTGCGGGATGCGTTGCAGTATGCGGTGCCGGATCTGGACGAAAGCCGCTACGATGATCTGGTCAATGCCTACCGCAGGCATTACTTGTCGGGGGATCACGAGCTGTGCCTGTTCGAGGGGGTGGAGCCCCTGCTCAAGTCGCTGCAGGCCGAGCATCGCTGGCTGGCCGTGGCCACCGGCAAAAGCCGGGTCGGGCTTGACCGGGCGCTGGGTCATAGCGGGCTCGGTGGCTATTTTGATATCACCCGGACAGCCGACGAGACCCGGAGCAAGCCGGATCCGCAAATGTTGCTGGAAATCATGGATCACTTTGCCGTGGCACCCGAGCGCACCCTGATGATTGGGGATACCACGCATGACCTGCAGATGGCGCTCAATGCTGGGGCACACGGCTTGGCGATCACGCATGGGGCGCACGAGCTTGAATCGCTGTTGCGCTGTCAGCCCGTGGGGGTGGTGGACTCGATTCCGGATCTGTCAGACTGGATGAAGAAGTCCGGCTAACTTGCTGTTATTGCTTGAATAGAAAGACGGTTGGTCGCTTTTCGAAGGCGGGCGTCGGCTGTTTCTTCCAGTCCCGGATGGATCGTGTACAGATGCATTCTTCCGGGGTGGTCAGCGCCATGGCGACGCAGAGCCGGGTCTCGGGACGCAGGTGCTGCAGCAGGCTTTCGAACAGGGCCGTGTTGCGATAGGGCGTTTCGATCACGATCTGCGTCTGATCAAAGCTTTTAGATGCATTTTCCAGGCGGTTAATCGCCTGTTTGCGTTCATTCTCGTCCTGCGGGAGGTACCCGTGGAAGGCAAATTGCTGCCCGCCCAGGCCGGACGCCATGAGCGCCAGCAGAATGGATGAGGGGCCAATGTGCGGAACGACCCGGTAAGCCCGTTCATGAGCGTGACGGACCAGCTCGGAACCCGGGTCGGCAACGGCCGGACAGCCGGCTTCGGAAAGAAGCCCGATCGGCGATCCCGATGCCAGCGGGGCCAGCAGCGAATCGTAATCCCCGCCCAGCGCGTCAGATTTGCCGATTTTGCCGCGGCCAGGCAGTTCCCGGATGTCCAGTTCGGCGATGGCTACGGGCATCCCAACGGTTTTGAGGAAGGCGCGGGCGCTTTTGGCGTTTTCGACGACGAAATGCCGCAGGTCACGGATGACGGGAAGCACGGTTGCCGGCAGAACCCCGGCTGGGTCAGCCTCGCTCAGCTCGGATAGCGGTACCGGAATGAGGTGAAGCGCGGGCTGGGTCATGATCCTGGCGCGACTCAAGCCGCTGTCAGCGGGTTGACCCCGGCCTGACGCAAGAGCCGGCAGAGGGCAATGAGGGGTAAACCGACCAGCGCCGTCGGGTCGTCACCAGAGAGCCGCTCGAGTAGGGCAATGCCCAATCCCTCGGATTTGGCCGACCCGGCGCAATCATAGGCCGGTTCCCGGACAAGATAGGCTTCGATTTCTGGCAGTGTGAGGTCACGGAATTCGACCTCGGTGCTGACCAGGTCTTCATAGGCGCGGTCTGTAGCAGCATCGTAGAGGCAAAGGGCGGTTTCGAAGACGACGACCTGGCCGCTCAGGGCCTGCAGTTGGGCGACGGCGTTGGCATGGGAGCCGGGTTTGCCGTAGGCCAGGTCACCGACAACGGCGACCTGATCGCTGCCGATAATGAGGGCGTTGTTCTGGCCTGGAGGCAGTGTGGTGGCGATGGCGCAGGCCTTTTCCCGAGCGAGGCGCCGGGCCAGGGCCGCCGGGTGCTCGCCGGGGTGGGCTGATTCATCAATATCGGGGCTCATGACCTCAAAGGGCAACCCCAGCCGTTCCAGCAGCCCGCGGCGATAAACCGAGCTGGAGCCGAGGATCAGTCGTCGGGGGGCGGGAGCGGACATCTGCGAAGTCATGTTTGGTGCGCTTTCAATGGGTTGGCCGCCTGAATTGCAAGAAAATGCTCAACAATCCGGCCTGCGGATGGTATCATTCGCCGTTTTTCAACGGGACAGATCTGGATGTCATCTGCCGGTTTGCCGGAAAGTTTTGACCCGACCGTTGCCGCACGCGAGGCCTTTGCCTGGCACGGTGATGTGCCGGTGTCGGATTTCAAGCGGCTGGCCGATCTGCTCGTCGGCACCTCGGGGGCCGTCAAGGTCAGTTTGCAGGCCGCGTACAGCGCGGACCGGCAGCCAGCCATGACCCTCAAACTGTCGGCGTATCTGGAGCAGTCCTGTCAGCGTTGCCTACAGCCGGTGACCGTGGTCATAGACCATGAGCATACGGTGGCGTGGGTGGCGGATGAAGCGGCGCTGGAACGGCTGGACGCACTCGAAGAGGATTCGGATGCCGATACGGTCGAATACCTCCCGATGCCGGATCCGGCGCGTGTGAACACGTTGGCGTTGGTGGAAGATGAGTTGATGCTTTCACTGCCCATCGTGCCCATGCATGCGGATTGTGCATTACCGGTTCCGGAAACGGTGACTGAAGATGATCATCCGTTTGCGGCGCTGGCGCAGCTGAAAACGCTGAAGCACTAGCGTCGAGGCTTTCAGGATTCTTGCCGGAACCATTTCCGGCAATGCAGTCGCAGTAACGATTTAACCAGGAGTAACCAACATGGCCGTTCAACAGAACAAAAAATCCCCGTCGAAGCGCGGTATGCATCGTGCTCATGATTCGCTGAGCAACCCGCCGCTGGCTATCGAGCCGACGACCGGTGAAGTGCATCGCCGTCACCACATTTCGCCGTCGGGTGTTTACCGCGGCAAGAAGGTTGTTAAGACGACCGAGGCCTGATCAGGCGGGTCAGGCGTTTTACCTGACCTTTGCTCAACGTGAGATTTGACCGGATATGACCGTCAAGATCGCGATTGACTGTATGGGCGGCGACCATGGCCCCAAGGTCACGGTCGCCGCTGCATTGGCGTTTGCCACCGAGTTTCCCAATGTCGAACTGACGCTGGTGGGTAAAGCCACCGCGTTGGAAAATCGTTTGCGCCGTGCGTCACCGGATAAAGTTGTGCGCGACCGGCTGCACATTGTGAATGCCAGCGAAGTCGTGGGGATGGATGAGCCACCGGCGCTCGCCCTGCGCAACAAAAAAGATTCCTCGATGCGTGTGGCCATTAATCTGGTGAAATCCGGAGATGTGGATGCCTGCGTGTCGGCCGGCAATACCGGCGCGCTGATGGCGATTGCCCGTTTCGTCCTCAAGATGTTGCCCGGTATCGATCGCCCGGCAATCTGTACCGTGGTACCAACGATGACGGGTCAGACCCGCATTCTGGATCTGGGCGCGAACGTCGATTGCACGGCGGAGCACCTGCTGCAATTCGGCATCATGGCCTCGATCTTGACTAATGCCGTGCAGCACATCGCCGAACCGCGTGTGGGGCTGCTCAACATCGGTGAAGAAGACATCAAGGGCAACGAGGTCGTCAAACAGGCGGCCGAACTGCTGCGCGCCACCGACCTCAACTTTGTTGGCAACGTCGAAGGCGATGGTGTGTACAAGGGCGAGGCCGATGTCGTGGTGTGTGACGGCTTTGTTGGCAATGTGGCGCTGAAGGTGTCTGAAGGCCTGGCCCAGATGATGGGTCGTTATCTGCGCGAAGAATTCGAGCGCAATCTGCTGACACGACTGATAGCCTTGCTGGCCTTGCCGGTGCTCAGTCGCTTTAAGAAGCGCCTGGACCATCGCCGTTATAACGGCGCGACGTTGCTTGGCCTGAAGGGTACCGTCATTAAAAGTCATGGCTCGGCCGATGCCTTCGCATTCGGCTATGCCCTGCGTGAGGCTTATCACGAAGCGGAGAACGGTGTGATCGACAAGATCGCGCATCGCGTGTCCCGCTATACCGCTTCAACCACTGCAGCGTTGCTCAAGGATCCTGCCAAGGATGATGATGCAACGGGAGATGCCTGATGGCACAGACCATTTACGCCCAGCTGGCTGGTATTGGCAGCTATCTGCCGGGCGCCGCGATTACCAATGACGCGTTGATCAAAGAGAAGGGCCTGGATTCCAGCGATGACTGGATTCAGACCCGGACTGGCATCGTGTCGCGCCACCATGCCCCGGAGGGTGTGACCTCGAGCATGCTGGCCGAAGAGGCCTCGCGCCGTGCTCTGGCTGACGCCGGCGTAGACGCCAAGGATCTGGATCTGATCATTGTGGCCACGTCGACACCGGACATGATTTTTCCGAGTACCGCGTGTCTGATGCAGGGCAAGCTGGGTAATGTGGGCGCGACGGCCTTCGACGTGCAGGCGGTGTGTTCGGGCTTCGTTTACGCGCTGACCATTGCCGAAAAGTTTATCCGTTCCGGTAGCCACAAGACGGCGCTGGTCGTGGGTGCTGAAGTCTTTTCGCGGATCATGGACTGGGATGACCGCGGCACCTGTGTGCTGTTTGGCGATGGCGCCGGTGCGGTGGTGCTCAAAGCCGCTGATACGCCGGGCTTGCTGGCCACCTCGCTGCATGCGGATGGGTCGCAGTCCGACATTCTTAATGTGCCGGGTCAGGTGCATAGCGGTAAGGTCATTGGTGACCCGTTCCTGCGCATGGACGGTCAGGCGGTTTTCAAATTTGCCGTGCGTGCGCTGTCCGATAGCGCTGTCGAGTGCTGCGAGGCGGCCGGTGTGGCGCCAGAGCAGATTGACTGGCTGATCCCGCATCAGGCGAACGTGCGCATCATTGATGCCATTGGTAAGCGCTTGTCGCTGCCGACCGAACGCGTGATCATTACCGTCGATCACCATGGCAATACCTCGGCGGCCTCGGTGCCGCTGGCGCTGGATGAGGCCGTGAAAGATGGTCGCGTGAAGCGCGGGCAAACACTCATGTTGCAAGGTGTGGGTGGGGGCTTCACCTGGGGCAGCGTTCTGCTCAAGTATTAATTCTGGAGAACATATATGTCGTTCGCTTTCGTATTCCCCGGTCAGGGCTCTCAGTCGGTCGGCATGATGGGCGCCTACGGCGACTCGTTGGTTGTGCGCGCTACCTTTGATGAAGCCTCGGCTGCGCTGGGCGAAGATCTGTGGACGATGGTGGCTGAAGGCCCGGCTGAAAAGCTGGCGCTCACGGTGAACACCCAACCGATCATGCTGACGGCCGGTGTGGCTGCCTGGCGTCTGTGGGAAAGCCTCGGTGGTAAAACACCCGCTGTTGTGGCGGGCCATAGCCTGGGTGAATACTCGGCGCTGGTGGCTGCCGGTGCCCTGAAGCTGTCCGATGCGGTGCCGCTGGTGCGCCTGCGGGCTGCCGCCATGCAGGAAGCTGTGCCGGCGGGCACGGGCGCCATGGCCGCGATTCTTGGCTTGGACGATGACGGCATCGCCGCTGCCTGTGCCGAAGCGGCTCAGGGCGACGTGGTTGAGCCTGTGAACTTCAATGCCCCGGGTCAGACGGTGATTGCCGGTCACAAGGGCGCTGTCGAGCGCGCCTGTGAAGCCTGTAAGGCCCGCGGCGCCAAGCGCGCCGTGCTGCTGCCGGTCTCGGCGCCGTTCCACTCGTCGCTGCTCAAACCGGCGGCGGACCGCCTGGCCATCGCGCTGGCTGATATTGCCGTCGCTACGCCGGTGATTCCGGTGATTAATAACGTCGATGTCGCCATCGAAACCGATCCGGCCAAAATTAAGGACGCACTGGTGCGCCAGGCGGCCAAGCCCGTGCGCTGGGTCGAGATCATTCAGAAGATGGCCTCGATGGGCGTTGCAACCGCGGCCGAATGTGGCCCGGGCAAAGTTCTGGCCGGCCTGACCAAGCGTTGCGCCGATGGTATTACGGGCGTTGCGCTGGCCGATGCCGAATCGGTCAATGCCAATCTTTCCCTCAGCTAAGGAAGCCATATGACTGCCACTGTTGCTCTTGTGACCGGCGCTTCGCGCGGTATTGGTCGCGCCATCGCCCTGGAACTGACCCGTCAGGGCATGACGGTTATCGGCACGGCCACCAGCGAATCGGGTGCCGCCAGCATTACGGAAGCCATCAAGGCGGCTGGCGGTGCAGGATGGGGCGCTGCGCTGGATGTGCGGGATGCCGCAGGTGTGGATGCGCTGTTGACTGATATCGAAGCCAAAACCGGTGCGGCGATTACTGTGCTGGTGAATAACGCCGGGATCACCCGCGATACGCTGGCGATGCGCATGAAGGACGAAGACTGGGATGACGTGCTCGACACCAACCTGAAGTCGGTGTTCCGGATGTGTCGTGCCGTGATGCGCGGCATGATGAAGGCGCGTACCGGTCGGATCGTCAACATCACCTCGGTGGTCGGCCATGCCGGCAACGCGGGGCAGGCCAACTACTGTGCCGCCAAGGCCGGCGTGAGCGGGATGACCCGGTCGCTGGCCCGTGAGCTGGGTAGCCGTGGCATTACCGTCAACTGCGTCGCCCCGGGTTTTATCGATACCGATATGACCAAGGCCCTGGACGAAGGCCAGAAATCGGCCCTGCTGGGCAATATCCCGCTCGGTCGTCTAGGCACCCCGGAAGATATCGCTGCGGCAGTCTCTTTCCTGGTCTCGCCGGCGGCGTCCTACGTCACGGGCTCGACCATCCACGTCAACGGCGGGATGTACCTGCCGTAAGTTTTTGCACTGCACACAGGAAAGTTTCAGGGTAGTTTCGCGCTTTTCTGTGTTTTGGTAGAATACAACCTGCTTTTCCACCACCTACTTAGAAGGGTAATAGGAGCTTCAATGGATAACATCGAACAGCGCGTCAAAAAGATCGTAGCCGAACAACTCGGCGTGAATGAAGCTGACGTCAAGAATGAATCTTCTTTCGTTGATGATCTGGGCGCAGATTCGCTGGATACAGTTGAACTCGTGATGGCACTCGAAGAGGAATTCGAATGCGAAATTCCGGATGAAGATGCCGAGAAGATCACCACGGTTCAGCAAGCGATCGACTACGTCAAGTCGCATCAGAAGTAATTCGTCGCTTGTTGCGTCACTGCGGCCGACGCGTTTGTGTCGGCCGTAATTTTATCTAAGCCCGGATTCTTGCCGGGTTGCTGAAGGAGCAGACATGCGTCGTCGCGTCGTCGTCACAGGATTGGGCGTCATCAGCCCGGTAGGTAACACCGTCACGGAAGCCTGGGATAACCTGGTTGCCGGTAAGAGCGGCATTACGGCAGTGACACGCTTTGACTGCAGCACGTTCCCGACGCGTATCGCCGGCGAAGTCAAAGGCTTCAACGTGGCCGACTACATGTCAGCCAAAGAAGCGCGCCGCATGGATACCTTTATTCACTATGGTATGGCTGCCGGCATTCAGGCGATCCGCGATGCGGGCCTGACCGAGCAACCGGCCAACGCCGAGCGTATCGGTGTGTGCGTTGGTTCGGGCATCGGCGGTCTGCCGATGATCGAAGATACCAAGGCCACCTACGATGCGGCCGGTGTCCGCAAGATTTCTCCGTTCTTTGTGCCGGGTTCGATCATCAATATGATCTCGGGCAACCTGTCGATCATGTATGGCTTCAAGGGTCCGAACATTGCGACCGTGACGGCCTGTACGACCGGCCTGCACGCGATTGGCATGGCCGGCCGCCTGATCGAATACGGCGACGCCGATATCATGATTGCCGGTGGTGCCGAATCGACGATTTCGCCGCTGGGTCTGGGCGGTTTCTGTGCCGCCCGGGCGCTGTCCGAGCGTAACGACGATCCGGCCACCGCCAGCCGCCCGTGGGACAAGGACCGCGATGGCTTCGTGCTGGGCGAGGGTGCCGGCGTGCTGGTGCTCGAAGAGTACGAACACGCCAAAGCCCGTGGTGCCAAGATCTACGCCGAACTCGGCGGCTTCGGCATGAGCGGTGATGCGTATCACATGACCGCACCCGATACCGATGGTCCGAAGCGCAGCATGGCCGCTGCGCTGAAGAATGCCGGCGTCAACACGGGCGATGTCCAGTATCTTAACGCCCACGGTACCTCCACACCGCTGGGTGACAAGAATGAAACCGAAGCGATCAAGCTGCTGTTCGGTGCCGATGCCAAGAACCTGGTCGTCAACTCGACCAAGTCGATGACCGGTCACCTGCTGGGTGGGGCCGGTGGTCTGGAATCGGTCTTTACGGTGCTGGCTGTGCACAACCAGATCTCGCCACCGACCATCAACATCTTCAATCAGGATCCGGAGTGTGATCTCGATTACTGTGCCAATACGGCCCGTGAGATGAAGATCGACGTGGCCCTGAAAAACAACTTCGGTTTCGGCGGCACCAACGGATCGCTGGTCTTCAAACGCGTCTGATCCATGCGCCGCCGGTTCGAACTCCGGCCGATCGCATCACGCCGCCTACGGGCGGCGTTGCTTTTGGTCTACGCCCTGGGGCTGATCGCCCTCTGGCAGACCCGTTTGACGGGGGTGGAACTGATCGTTGCCGTTGCTTCACTCTCCGCGATCATGGCCGATGCCTGGCGTCGTACTGCGGTCCCTGAGCTCACGCTGGCATTTGGCTATCAACCGCTCACCTGCAGCGTGATCACCCCGGCAGGTGAATCGATTGCGTTATCGGGTACGCGTGCCAGCGTGTACCCCTGGTTGATCGTGTTGCAGTTCGAATCGATTGATGGCGCCTTGCCCAAAGGGCTGCGCAAATTTGTCGTGTTGTTGCCGGACAGTCTGGCGGAACCTTCTTCAGACACATGGCGCCGCTTGCTCGTCTGGTCGCGCCTGTTGCGACGCCGCCTGGCGAATCGTTGATTGCCAGATCCTAATCTGCGCTAACTGCGTTTGCGCAGGACCGTATTTTTAGCCGCTTTCAGCGTGTCCGGGTAATCACGGGAGTAGTGCAGCCCCCGGCTTTCCTTGCGACGCAGCGCCGAGCGGACGATCAGATCGGCTGTCTGGACCAGATTGCGCAACTCGAGCAGATCATGGCTGATCCGAAAGTTCGCATAAAACTCGTCAATTTCCCGGATCAGCAGACGGATGCGGTGCTGGGCCCGCAACAGGCGTTTGGTGGTTCGGACGATCCCCACGTAGTCCCACATGAAGCGGCGTAGTTCATCCCAGTTGTGGGCGATCACGATCTCCTCATCGGCGTCCGTCACGCGACTTTCATCCCATAACGGCAGATCATCGGGAACCGGCTGCGGCCGGGCGATGATGTCATCCGAGGCGGCGCGGGCATAAACCAGACACTCCAGCAGCGAGTTGGAGGCCAGACGGTTGGCACCGTGTAAGCCGCTGCAGGTCACTTCACCGGCGGCATAGAGGCCGGGGATATCCGTCCGTGCATGTTGATCGACGACGACGCCGCCGCAGGTGTAATGCGCCGCAGGCACCACCGGGATCGGCTCCTTCGTGATGTCGATGCCCAGCTGCAGACAACGTTCGTAGATGGTCGGAAAGTGCTGTTTGACGAAGGCCGGATCCTGATGGCTAATGTCGAGATAGACGCAATCGAGCCCGTGCTTTTTCATCTCGGCATCGATCGCGCGGGCCACGATATCGCGCGGCGCCAGTTCGGCGCGCGGGTCATAGTCGTCCATGAAGCGTGTGCCGTCCGGACGTTTCAACAGACCGCCTTCGCCGCGGACGGCCTCACTGATCAGGAAGGATTTTTCCTTCGGGTGATACAGGCAGGTCGGATGAAACTGGATGAACTCCATGTTGGCGATCCGGCAGCCGGCCCGCCAGGCCATGGCGATGCCATCACCGGTGGAGGTATCCGGGTTCGTGGTATAGAGGTAAACCTTGCCAGCGCCACCGGTCGCTAACAGGGTATGTGCGGCAGCCATGGTGTGGACCGTGCCGGTGCGACTGTCGAGCACATAAGCGCCCAGACAACGGTTGTCGCGCGTAGCACGCTCGCGCCCGATTTTCTTGGCGGTAATCAGATCGACCACGATGTGGTCTTCCATGACCGAAATATTCGGATGCGCGAGCACCTGCGGCGTCAGTGTCGCCTGAACGGCTGCACCGGTGGCATCATCCACATGGATCACTCGGCGGTGGCTGTGGCCGCCTTCGCGGGTGAGGTGATATCTGCCGTCTTCACGCGTGAAGGGCACGCCGCGATCAATCAGCCACTGGATGGCATCCGGTGCCTGTGTCACGGCAAAGCGGGTGGCCACCGGGTCATTGAGATGAGCCCCTGCATTCAAGGTATCGGCAATATGACTATCCATCGAGTCGGTACGATCCAGCACTGCCGCGATACCGCCCTGAGCCCATCCCGAAGCCGAGTCCGTTACCGCGCGTTTACTGACCAGACCTACTTTGAGGCCGGCATCCGCGAGGGAAAGCGCAGCCCCCTGGCCGGCCAGGCCGCTACCGATGATCAGCACGTCAAAGTGCAATCGGGCCGGAGGAGTTGAGGCGGTCGCGTTCAAGGTCAATGACAGGATGGCAGGGGTGGCACAGGACTCTGTAATATAGAGCGCATTCTACCGCTTCTGCGCAAGCCTGCCCTTGAGTTCACCGTTGAGCCCACCATTAATCCCGTTATTCTGAAGAGCGCTTCTTGACGACACCTTCTGCTGCCCTGGGTCATGAGCCCCGCGCCGAATCCGCGCTGGTTGACGCCGCTCGGAACGGAGACCGGTCTGCCTTCGAGGCGTTGGTTCTGCCGTGTCAGGCGGGCATTCTGCGCTGGCTGACGCGACTGACCCAGGATCGTGCCGCTGCAGAAGAACTGCTTCAGGAGAGCCTTTTCAAGGCCTATGTCTCACTCGCCGGTTTTCGAGGGGAATCCAGTTTTGCGACCTGGCTGAGCCGCATTGCCCGCAACACCTATCTGGCCTGGCGCAAATCGCTTCAGCATCGGCCAGATAGCGTGCCCCTGAGCACCGGAGTCGAAGAGGTCGATCCTGCACTGGATACCGCCGAAGGCTGGACACAACCGCCGCTCACACCGGAGGAGCAACTCTGGCAACAGGAGCTGGCTGGAGTGATCCGCAAGTCACTCGACGCCTTGCCTGAGCCCTTGCGCGACGCCTTCGAGCAACGGGAGCAGGGGGGCTTGAGTTATGCCGAAATCGCCCAACGTCAGCAGGTACCGGTGGGCACCGTTCGTTCGCGTATCCACCGGGCGCGTGAAGCGATTGCACATGACCTCAAACCCCTCATGGATAACGCATGAATTCCCACGATCTCGTCGAACTGACCATTGAGGAAACCTGGGCCTCTGCCTTTGTGGATGGCGAGGCGGGGCTGTCCGATCAGGCGGGCTGGAGCGAAACTGTGCATGAACAGCTCTATTTCTATACGATCACCCGCCAGGTGCTGCACGGGGATGCCGCGTGTGGTTGCGAGTCTTATAGAACAGATCGTACCCGCTGGGCATCGATCTGGGCGCGGGTGGATGCCAACGCGCTATGAGCCCCAAAAAATCCAAGACATGCTGGTCCGATTTATCGTAGGATTCGCCCATGGCTGAACGTGATGCTGCTGTCGTACAAACCCTGCAAGGCCCTGAAGGGCTGGTGCTGGTTCGTCTGGAATTCGAGGTCAACAGTGGCTGCGGCCGCTGCAACGAACCCGGGGGCTGTGGTGGTGTCAGTCTGGCGCAACCGCTGTGTTCCAAACCCAAATCCATCGTGGTTGCCGATCCGTTGGGCCTGGCCGTTGGTGAGCGTGTGCGCGTAAGTGTTCCGGATGCTGCGTTGTCGCAAGGGATTACCCGTACCTATGTTGTGCCACTGGTTCTGTTCTTCGCCGGTAGTCTCCTCGGGGCCGCCATACTCCCCGATGTGTTACCCATCCGCTGGCAGGTATCCTCCGATGTTGGCGCCATGCTGGGGGCAGGGTTGGGGCTGATCGCCGCCTGGGCGCAACTGCGCCATGCGCATCGGCATATCCCGATGGCCATGCCCCGTATTCTCGAACGTCTCTGACCACACACGACACATCATGACTGCTCGTTTATCCCGTCTATTCACAGGGTTTATTGTCGTACTGCTGATCGGGCTATCTGGGCCGATTACCGCTCAGACCCGGGCTTTGCCGGACTTTGTTGAACTTGCCGAAAAGCAATCGCCTTCGGTGGTGAACATCAGCACCATTCAGAATGGTCGTGGCAAGGCGGTTGCCAACGGGTTCCCGATGGATCCGAGCGATCCGGCGTTCGAGATCTTCCGGCGTTTCTTTCCACAACCCCCGGGGGGCCTGCAACAGCAACCGGAGAATCGCTCGCTGGGTTCTGGTTTTATCATCAGCGCCGACGGTTACGTGATGACCAACGCCCACGTGATCGACGGGGCGGATGAAGTGACGGTCAAATTGCTGGATAAGCGCGAGTTCCGGGCCAAGGTGATCGGCGCTGATAAACGCACGGATGTGGCCCTGCTCAAGATCGAGGCCAGCAGTTTACCCGCCGTGCGACTTGGGGATTCCAGCCAGCTCAAGGCAGGGGAATGGGTGGTGGCCATTGGCAGCCCCTTCGGATTTGAACATTCGGTCACGGCCGGGATCGTCAGCGCGAAAGGCCGCGCCTTGCCTCAGGAAAACTATGTGCCGTTCATCCAGACCGATGTGGCCATTAATCCGGGTAACTCGGGCGGCCCACTTTTCAACCTGAGGGGTGAGGTTGTCGGCATCAATTCACAGATCTTCAGCCGCTCGGGTGGCTTTATGGGGATCTCGTTTGCCATACCGATCGATCTGGCCATGGACATCCAGCAGCAACTTCGTGCCCGCGGCCGGGCCAGCCATGGCCGTATGGGGGTGTCGATTCAGGAAGTGACCCGCGAGATGGCCGAGTCCTTCGGTTTGCCCAAGGCCGGTGGGGCGCTGGTCAACAGCGTCGAGCCCAACGGGCCGGCGGCACGAGCCGGCATCGAGCCCGGTGATGTGATTCTGCGTTTCGATGGCAAACCGGTCACGACATCGAGTGATCTGCCCCGGATGGTCGGGCAGATGAAACCGGGGTCACGGGTCACGGTGGATTTGTGGCGCAAAGGTCAGACCCGCAACCTGATGGTGACGATTGGCGAATTCCAGGACGAACGCCAGGCCAGCAATAGCAAACCGACCCCGCGCAATACGGCCGAAGCCACCAATAACCGGCTGGGCATTGCGCTCTCGGATCTAAGCCCGGAACAGAAGCAGCAGTTGCGTCTGAACGCCGGCATCATGGTGGTTGATGTGCGTCCCGGTGGCCGTGTAGATCTGCGCCCGGGTGATGTGATTCTGGCGATTTCTGCCCGGGGAGATACCCAGGATATCCGTTCGGTCCAGCAATTTAACCAGCTCATGAGTCAGCTCGATAACAAGATCCCGGCTACCCTATTGATCCGCCGGTCGAATGTGCAGATCTTTGTGCCAATTCCCCAGGGGCAGGGGGCCATCCGCTAGGGACACGCGGGTATCAAAGCACGGGCTTTAGGCACCCGGTAGCGCGCCGGCACGGGCCCTGATCCGGTAGAATAACGGGTTGATCGGCGTACGACGCCTGAAACTGCATTTTTTACCTGCCACCGGCCGGAAAACGGATTTTTCTTGAAGCACATTCGCAATTTTTCGATCATTGCCCACATCGACCACGGGAAATCGACCCTGGCCGACCGACTGATTCATCGCTGCGGCGGCCTCTCCGACCGCGAAATGGAAGCCCAGGTGCTCGACTCGATGGATATCGAGAAGGAGCGGGGTATTACCATCAAGGCCCAGACGGCGGCGCTGGACTACAAGGCCAAGGATGGCCAGACCTACCGACTAAACCTGATCGATACCCCGGGTCACGTCGACTTCTCCTACGAAGTCTCACGCTCGCTATCGGCCTGCGAAGGCGCGCTGCTGGTGGTGGACGCCTCGCAAGGTGTCGAGGCCCAGACAGTGGCCAACTGTTACACCGCGCTCGACCTGGGTGTCGAAGTGGTGCCGGTCCTGAACAAGATTGATCTGCCGTCGGCCAACCCGGACAATGCCCGGGCCGAAATCGAAGACGTCATTGGCATCGATGCGACGGAGGCTGTGGAGGCCAGCGCCAAAACCGGCATTGGCATCGATGACATCCTCGAGCAGGTCGTTGCCAAAATTCCGGCCCCGGTGGGCGACCCCGATGCGCCGCTCAAGGCGCTGATTGTCGACTCCTGGTTTGATAACTACGTCGGTGTCGTAATGCTGGTGCGGGTCATCGACGGCACCCTGAAACCCAAGGACAAGATGCGCCTGATGTCCTCCGGCGCGACCCACCTGTGTGAACAGGTCGGGATCTTCACGCCGAAGTCGAAGCCGCAGCCGCAGCTCTCGGCGGGTGAGGTCGGTTTTATCATCTCCGGCATCAAGGAGCTGAAGGCGGCACGGGTCGGGGATACCATCACACTGGCCGATCGCCCGGCGGATAAGCCGCTGGAAGGCTTCAAGGAAATCAAGCCGCAGGTGTTTGCCGGTCTGTACCCGGTCGAGCCGAATGAATACGAACAGCTGCGTGATTCTCTGGAAAAGCTACAGCTCAATGATGCAGCCCTGCAGTTCGAGCCCGAAGTATCGCAGGCCCTGGGCTTCGGTTTCCGCTGCGGCTTTCTGGGTCTATTGCACATGGAGATTGTGCAGGAGCGCCTGGAACGCGAGTTCGACATGGATCTCATTACGACCGCACCTACGGTGGTCTACGAGGTGGGTCTGCGTAACGGCGAACAGATCATTGTGGAAAATCCTTCGCGTCTGCCGGATATCGGCAAGATCGAGGAGATCCGTGAACCGATCATTACGGCATTCATCTTTCTGCCGCAGGATTATGTGGGTCCGGTGATTACGCTCTGTAACCAGAAGCGCGGCTCACAGATCGACATGCGTTACCACGGTCGTCAGGTCCAGATGATTTATGAACTGCCGCTCTCGGAAGTGGTGTTTGATTTCTTTGACAAGCTGAAGTCGGTATCGCGCGGTTACGCCTCGCTGGATTATGAATTCAAAGAATACCGCCCGGCGGACATGGTCAAGCTGGATGTGCTGATCAATGGTGACAAGGTTGATGCGCTGTCACTCATTGTGCACCGCTCCAGCTCGGTATACCGCGGCCGCGAGCTGGTGAGCAAGATGCGTGAGCTGATTCCGCGCCAGATGTACGATGTGGCGATCCAGGCCGCGCTGGGCGCACAGATCATTGCCCGTGAAACGGTCAAGGCGATGCGCAAGGACGTGCTGGCCAAGTGTTACGGTGGCGACATCTCTCGAAAGAAGAAGCTGCTTGAAAAGCAGAAGGCCGGTAAGAAGCGCATGAAGCAGATCGGCACGGTGGAAGTGCCTCAGGAGGCCTTCCTCGCTGTGCTTCGCGTTGATGGCAAATAACCACAGGTATCCGAATGAACTTTGCACTGATTCTGTTTCTCGTCACCCTGGCCACGGGCATTCTCTGGCTGATTGATGTGCTGTATGCGCGCAAGCTGCGAGCACCGGGAAGCAAAAACCCGATCTGGGTGGAGTGGGGCGCCAGTCTGTTTCCGGTCATCCTTGCCGTATTTGCCTTGCGTTCCTTTGTCGTTGAACCGTTCAAGATTCCATCCGGGTCGATGATCCCCACGCTGCAGGTAGGCGACTACATTCTGGTCAATAAATTCACCTACGGTTTACGTCTGCCAGTCGTTGGCACCCAGGTGGTTAGTGGCAAGGCGGTTGCCCGGGGCGATGTGGTGGTTTTCCGGTATCCCCCCGAACCCACTGTGGACTACATCAAGCGGGTGATCGGTTTACCGGGTGATACGGTGAGTTATCAGAACAAGCAACTCAGTATCAATGGAGTACCGGTACCACGCACCGCTGAAGCGGATTACCTGCATACGGATCGCCTGTACAGCTCGCGCATGTTCCGAGAATCGCTGGGTGACGTGAGTTACAACACACTCAACGATGCAGATGCGCCGGCTTTTGTGCCGGATGTGGTGCGCTTCCCGCACCGCGAACAGTGCCGCTACGATAGCGCCGGTTTTGTCTGCAAGGTTCCCGAGGGCAATTACTTTGTGATGGGAGACAACCGCGACAACAGCAAGGACAGTCGCGTCTGGGGTTTTGTACCCGATGCCAATGTCGTCGGTAAGGCGTTCTTCATCTGGTTCCACTGGGGCGACTTCGGTCGCATCGGTTCATTCCGTTAATCCGGTCGCATGAACGCGTCTGCCCTGAGCCCGCTCGCCGATCTGGAGTCGCAGATCCGGTACCGGTTTAACGACCGGTCACTGCTCGAGCAGGCGATGACGCACCGCAGTTATGGCCGCGCGCATTACGAACGCCTGGAGTTTCTTGGAGATGCCATCCTCAATGCCGTCGTCGCCGACGGACTGTATCAGGCGTTTCCGGAACTGCCCGAGGGCGACCTTTCGCGACTCCGCGCCAATCTGGTTTGCCAGGAACAGCTGGTATCAGTCGCCGAAGACCTCGGATTGAGCCGCTATCTGCGATTGGGCGAGGGCGAACTCAAAAGCGGCGGCCAGAACCGACCCTCCATACTGGCTGATACCGTCGAATCGCTTTATGGAGCCTTGTGGCGCGATGGCGGTTTTGCAGCCGCTCAGCAAGTGATTCTGATGGGTTTTGCTGCCCGGATTGCGGCAATTGATCTCAGGCGCCTGCCATCAGCCAAGGATGCCAAGACGCGCCTGCAGGAATGGCTGCAAGCGCGTCGTTGTAACTTGCCAACCTATGATGTGCTCAACATTAGCGGTGCCGCCCATGCCCAGACGTTTGATGTCATTTGTCGTGTGCCGGCATTCTCGGTAGAGGGCCGGGGTACCGGTGTCACCCGCCGCGCCGCCGAACAACAAGCGGCTGAACTCGCCTTCCAGCAGCTTGAATCGTTGCCCGCGCCCAGCCGAAAGAAGGGCAGTGCATGAGCGAGATTAACCTCGATGCTTTTTTTGGGGGTGGCGAACAATCCGCTGAGTCCCGGCATCCTGCCGGGCTGGTTGCATTGGTCGGCCGGCCAAATGTCGGCAAATCGACCTTGCTGAACCGCTTGATCGGAGAAAAGCTCAGCATTACCTCGCGCAAGGCACAGACGACGCGCCACCGCATCATGGGCGTGCGCACCGACGATGACGCTCAGTATGTCTTCGTGGATACGCCCGGCTTTCAGACCAAACATAGTTCGGCCCTTAACCGCAGCATGAATCGTGGGGTCACCCAGGCGCTGCAGGAAGTGGACGTGATCTGTCTGGTCATCGAAGCAGATCGTTTTGGTGAGCAGGACCGCAAGGTCGTGGCGCTCCTGCCCGATGACAAGCCGGTGATTCTGGTGATCAACAAGATCGACCAGCTGAAAGACAAGGCGGCGCTGCTACCCTTCATTGCCAGGATGGCCGAGGTGCGCAACTGGGCCGCTGTGGTGCCGGTAAGCGCCGAAAAGGGTACACAGGCAGATGCGCTGCTGGGAGAAATCCGCAAGGCGCTACCGCAACAGGGCTTTCTTTTTGATCCAGAAACTCTGACCGACCGCAGCGAACGTTTTCTGGCGGCCGAATACATCCGCGAGAAACTCTTCCGCCTACTGGGTGACGAATTGCCCTATGCCACCACGGTAGAAATCGAGAAGTTCGAGACCGAAGGTGATCTGCGCCGCATTTTTGCCGCCATTGTGGTGGATCGAGAATCGCATAAGCCGATTGTGATCGGCAAAGGGGGAGAAGCCCTCAAGCGCATCGCCACCGAAGCGCGCCAGGATATGACCCGGTTATTTGGCGGTACGGTCTATCTCGAGCTCTGGGTGAAAGTGAAGTCGGGCTGGACCGATGACGAGCGCCTGCTGCGATCGCTGGGTTACGAATAACCGGTTAGCCCCAGAACTGCCATGCGCCCGATCAAGGTAGAACGCCAGGCTGCATTTGTGTTGCATACACGGCCGTATCGTGAGACGAGCCTAGTGCTGGAAGCCATGACCCGGGATTACGGACGGATTGCCCTCGTCGCCAAGGGTGTCCGTCGACCGCGTTCGGCGATGCGCGGCGTGCTCATGGCCTTTCAGCCACTGGAAATGACCTGGAGCGGTAAGGGCGAAGTCGTCACACTGCATCATGCCGAATGGCAGGGCGGTCAACCGCTGCTCGAGGGGAGGGCGCTACTGTGTGCCTACTACCTGAATGAGCTGCTGCTGAATCTGTTGCCGCGCGAAGATGCCCACGAGCGGGTCTTTGATCATTACGCCCGCACCCTGCAGGCTCTGGCGGCCTCGGCAACACCGGATGCCGCATTCTTTTCCGGCTGCCTGCGCAGCTTCGAAAAACGACTTCTCGGCGAGCTCGGTTACGGCCTGATGCTGACCCACGATACCTCGGGCAACCCCATTCTCATGGATTCCCGCTACCTTTACGAAATGGAATCCGGCCCCCGGGTTGTAGCCGATTCCCAGGCAGTCACCGGTACAATAAGCGGACAGACCCTGCTGGATATGGATGCCGAATCCTTCGGCAATCCAGTCAGCCTGGCAGAAAGCAAACAGCTGATGCGCAGCCTGATGGCGTTTTACCTGAATGGGCGGCAACTCCACAGCCGTCGCCTGTTTGAAGACCTGACTGATTTGTGACCTTTGATCATGATTGAACTCGGCGTAAACATTGACCACGTAGCCACCATTCGCCAGGCGCGGCGCACCTACGAGCCGGATCCGGTGTGGGCTGCCGTAGAGGCGCATCTCGGGGGCGCTGATGGTATTACCGTTCACCTCCGGGAAGATCGCCGCCACATCCAGGATGCCGATGTGCGTAAGCTGCGCGACCTGACGCAGATCAAGCTGAATCTGGAAATGGCCGCCACTGACGAGATGGTCGGCATTGCCTGTGAGCTCAAGCCGGAAATGGCGATGCTGGTGCCAGAAGGGCGTCAGGAAGTCACCACCGAAGGCGGTCTTGATATCGTCGGCCAGGAACGCCGATTGGCCGATATCGTTGCCCGATTGCGTGATGCGGGCATTGTGACCAGTACCTTTATCGATGCCGACCCGGCACAGGTTGATGCGGCGGCCCGTATCGGTGTCCAGGTCTGTGAAGTACATACCGGCCCCTATGCGCATGCGTTTCATGCAGCCGGCCGGGATGTTGAGCGGCCCGCCGTCCAGGCTGAACTATTGCGTGTCGCATCAGCCGGACAACAGATCCGTGGTCTGGGCATGCGTTTTAATGCCGGTCATGCGCTCAACTATTACAACGTGCAACCGATTGCCGCATTGCCGGGTATCCGCGAACTACATATCGGCCACGCCATCGTTAGCCGTTCGATTTTTGTTGGCCTGCGCGAAGCCGTTAGTGAAATGAAACGGCTGATGCGTGAAGCCGTCAGCCTTAGTTAGTCCCGTATCACCGTATGATTCACGGCATCGGCACCGACATCGTTTCAATCCAGCGGATTGGACAGCTGTTGTCGCGTCATCCGGCGCGGGGACTACAGCATCTGTTGCATGCCGATGAAATCACTGAAGCCGAAGCAGCCTCATCGCGAGAACGCTTTGTGGCCAAACGCTTCGCCGCCAAGGAAGCTTTGGCCAAAGCCCTGGGCACCGGTTTACGGGCCCCTGTACTGTTACCGGCCATCCGCATCGAACACGATGCGCTGGGGAAGCCTTTTTTCAGTTTTGATTCTGCGCTCGACGAATGGATTCGTCAGCGTTCCCTGCAGATCCATCTCTCGATTTCCGATGAGGTGGATCATGCGCTTGCTTTTGTTGTTGTGGAGACTCTATGAATAGCCCCCTAAATTACGGTCCGCTGATGGTCGACGTTGAGGGCCTGACCCTGACCGAGGCTGATAAGCGGCGTCTGTCGCACCCTCTGGTCGGCGGGGTTATCCTGTTCTCGCGAAATTACAAAGACCCGGTGCAGCTGTCTGCGCTGACCCAGGAGATTGCCACACTGCGACACCCCCCGTTGCCGATTACCGTCGACCACGAGGGGGGCAGGGTACAGCGTTTCCGCGAGGGATTTACCCGTCTGCCAGCCATGCGCGTATTGGGCGAACTCTATGGCAAAGATCCGGTCGCTGCCGATAACGCCGCCGAAGCGGTTGGCTTGGTGCTGGCCGCAGAATTACGCGCCCACGGTGTGGATTTCTCGTTTACACCGGTGCTCGATCTGGACTGGGGTCGTAGCGGCGTCATTGGTGACCGCAGCTTCAGCAAAGATCCGCAGATCGTGTCCCGTCTCGCAACGGCGCTCATTCGTGGTTTGGCCAAAGGCGGCATGGGTTCGTGTGGCAAGCATTTTCCAGGGCATGGCTGGGTTGAGGCCGACTCCCACGTGGCGATACCGGTAGATGAACGCAGCATGGCCGAGATCGAAACCGATATGCAGCCGTATCATGAGCTGGCACTTGATGCCGTGATGCCTGCGCATGTGATCTATCCCGTGCTGGATGAACGCCCCGCAGGTTTCTCGCCGCGCTGGCTGGAAAAGTTACGCCTTGAGTGCCAGTTTGACGGCATCATTTTCAGTGATGACCTGTCGATGGAAGGCGCCAGCGTTGCCGGTAACATCATCGACCGCGCCAATGCCGCCTGGGATGCTGGCTGTGATGTCTTGCTTGTCTGCAATAAACCGGACTTTGTCGATCAGCTGATTGCCGAATGGCAGCCAGTGGCGCAACCCAAACGGGCTGCGCGTATTCCGAACCTGCTCGGAGAACCGGGTTTGGGCACCGATAAGCCACTGACCCGCGCGCAGCTCGAAGCCCATCCGGACTATCAGGCGGCACTGAAGCTGATTCAGACCCTCTAAACACCGCGATCCGTCATGAGTCACCCCCTGCAGAATCAGGTACGCACGCTGCCTGAGCGGCCGGGGGTGTATCGTTTTCTGGCCGAAGATGGCCAGGTGCTCTACGTCGGCAAGGCGCGTAATCTCAAGAGCCGGGTATCTTCGTACTTTGCCAAAAACCTGAGCAGCCCGCGCATCGCGCTGATGGTGAGTAAAGTCGCCAAGCTTGAGGTAACGCCCACACCGTCGGAATCCGAGGCGCTGCTCCTCGAGAATCACCTGATCAAGGAACTGGCGCCGAAATACAACATCCTGTTCCGTGATGACAAGTCGTACCCGTACATCCGTCTGACGCGCGAAGCCTGGCCCATGATCGGGCTACACCGGGGATCGCTCTCTGCGAATGCCGATTACTTCGGCCCGTATCCCAATGCATGGTCTGTCCGTGAAGCCGTGCACCT
Organism: Rhodocyclaceae bacterium; assembly: GCA_041311015.1. GTDB lineage: Bacteria > Pseudomonadota > Gammaproteobacteria > Burkholderiales > Rhodocyclaceae > Fluviibacter. The sequence goes on from JBFYKG010000008.1 coordinate 27,632, forward strand.
GTTGCAGAAAATTTTTCGTCTACGAACCTGTGAACCCACCGTCTTCAATAACCGGACACGGCCGTGTCTGCTTTACCAGATCAAGCGCTGTTCCGGCCCCTGTGTGGGCATGATCAGCGCCACCGATTATGCCGAAGACGTCCGCGCCGCATCGATGTTTCTGCAGGGCCGCCATCAGGAAATCATCCAGCGTTTGACCAGTCTGATGGAGCAGGCGGTAGAGCGGCTCGCCTTTGAACAGGCTGCCGCATTTCGAGATCAGATTCAGGCGTTGCATGGGGCCCGTGACACCCAGATCATGGATAGCCATCAGGCAGAAGACATTGACATCATTGTCGCTGCGGAGCAGGGCGGCAGCCTGTGTGTCAATCTGGCCATGGTGCGGGGTGGTCGGCATCTGGGTGATCGACCGCAGTTTCCGCAGCATAGTGCTCAGCTCACCGATGCCACGCTGGGCGATATCCTTTCTGCCTTTATCGAATCGCACTATGCCATGCATCCGGCGCCGGGCAGGGTACTGGTTAATGAACCGGTTGATCCGGCAGTGCTCGAAACGCTTACGGGCATCCTGGGTCGGCCGTTGCCAGTAGATCTACCCCATTTCGCACAACATAAGGCCTGGGTGGAGCTGGCGATCAACAATGCCAGTCTCGCGCTAACCCAACGCCGGCAGATGCAGAATCTGCAAGGCAAACGGCAGCAGTCCTTGCTGCAGGCCTTGCAGAACGCTGGCCTCGCCGTTGAACAGCTAGCCCGCATCGAATGCTTTGATATCAGTCATACTCAGGGCGAAGCCACGGTCGCCAGCTGCGTAGTTTGGACAGGCGATGGGAAAGAAGGCGGCGAGGGCGGTGGCATGCGGCGTGCCGACTACCGGCGCTACAACATTGCGGGCATTACACCGGGTGATGACTATGCCGCGATCCATCAGGCGGTGTATCGGCGTTATAAACCCAATGAACAGGGTGAGGCTGCGGTGCGGCCGGATCTACTGCTGATCGACGGGGGTAAAGGGCAGGTCGCCAAGGCCTCGGAAGCGCTCAACGAGTTGGGGCTGGCCGATGTACCCCTGGTCGGCGTTGCCAAAGGGTTGGGGCGCAAGCCCGGCCTCGAGTCGCTAGTCTTTGCTGATGGACGCGAGCCCCTTCAGCTGGAACCCGATGACCCGGGACTGCATCTGGTGCAGGAGGTCCGGGATGAGGCGCACCGATTTGCGCTGACGGGCCATCGGGGTCGGCGGCAGAAAGCGCGGATTGGCTCCCGCCTAGATGAGATACCCGGTATCGGGCCTAAACGCCGCAAGGCGCTCATGACCTGCTTTGGCAGTGTCGCCGAAATCAAGGTGGCCAGTATCGATGCCATTGCCTCGGTGGCCGGTATGAGCGAAGAATTGGCGCAACGGGTTCACGCCGCCCTGCAAGATCGCTGATAATAGCGAGATGATGAATCTGCCGCTGATCCTGACCTGGGCGCGAATTGCCTGCATCCCGCTACTGATTGCGGCCTATGTGCCCGGCGTCCTGCCGCTGGATGCCGATACACGTAATCAGGTTGCCGCCTTGCTGTTTATTTTTGCCGCAGTCACAGACTGGCTGGATGGTTACCTGGCCCGCAAATGGAACCAGACCTCCAACTTCGGCGCATTTCTTGATCCGGTCGCCGACAAGCTCATCGTGTCGACCGCGCTGGTGCTGCTGGTGGCAGATGGGCGGGTCAGCGAGCTGGTCACCATCATCATCATCGGCCGGGAAATCACCATCTCGGCGCTGCGTGAATGGATGGCCACCATGGGTAAGCGCAAGAGCGTGGCCGTGAATATGATCGGCAAATTCAAAACAGCCGCACAGCTCGGGGCCATCCCGATGCTGCTTGATGGCAGTTTTGTGGCCGGGCTGGATATGATGTTCTGGGGCACCCTGCTGATCTGGGTAGCGGCCATCCTGACCCTCTGGTCCATGGCCTACTACCTGTATGTGGCCTGGCCAGACCTGAAAGAGGGCAGCTAGAGCAGGGGATTGGCCCGGGGTGATTGGGCTTGACCTAAAACCCCGACCTCTATATAATTTCGTCCTGTTCGCGGCAGTAGCTCAGTTGGTAGAGCGATACCTTGCCAAGGTATAGGTCGAGAGTTCGAGACTCTTCTGCCGCTCCAGTTTCAATAAAAAGGGAAAGCGACTGCTTTCCCTTTTTAGTCAGAACCCCGTGTTCTGGCAGCGGCGCGATAGCAAAGCGGTTATGCACCGGATTGCAAATCCGTGTAGGTCGGTTCGACTCCGGCTCGCGCCTCCAGTTTTGCGGCAGTAGCTCAGTTGGTAGAGCGATACCTTGCCAAGGTATAGGTCGAGAGTTCGAGACTCTTCTGCCGCTCCAAAGTGAAAGGCCAGTACTTCGGTACTGGCCTTTTTTCTTTCCCATGCACAGACATGAGTTCACATTCG
>JBFYKG010000062.1:0-8210 GCA_041311015.1 Rhodocyclaceae bacterium
GCTGGAAGACGCCGGAAAGCGTGCTGGTGACCTCGAAGCCCGGCGTGATGCGCTGGCCTGGCAGATTAAGGCACTCTCCGAAGTGGCGGGTGACGGGCCTGACTGGGGCTGGCAGGCGATGGGTGAAGAGCAGAGCCGTTTGGCCAATGCCAGCAGCCTGATCGAAATCGTCCAGGGCTCGATCGATGCGCTGGGTGAGGGTGATGAACCCCTTCTGTCGATGTTAAGCCGCCTAGAGCATCGCCTGCAGGAGGGTGCCGGCATGGATGTTCGGCTTGAAGCGCCTCGGGATCTATTGCTTGCGGCACACAATGAACTTGCCGAAGCATTATCGGTGCTACGGCGTCACCTGGACCGGCTGGATGTGGATCCGGCGCGCTTGGCCGAGGTGGAGCGTCGCATGAGCCAGATGCTGGAGCTGGCGCGCAAACATCATGTGGAGCCCGCTGCGTTGCCAGAGTGCTACCGGCAACTTCAGGAAGAAGCCAGCCAGCTCGCGGCGGCAACAGATATTGCTGGGCTGGAAGCGCGTGTTGCCAGCGCCGCCAGCGCCTATGCCGATGCCGCGCAGCGCCTGACCAAGGGGCGGGACAAGGCGGCAAAAGTTCTGGGGAAAGGCGTGAGCGATGCCATGCAGGATCTTGCGCTAGGCGGTGGGCAATGCCGGATCACGCTGGCCCCCGTCGATGGTGGCAGTGTGCACGGCAACGAACGGGTGGAACTACAGGTCAGTGGTCTGGCGGGTAGTGATTGGCATCCGTTGTCCAAGGTGGTGTCGGGTGGTGAGCTTTCGCGGATCAGCCTGGCAATTCAGGTCGTGACCAGTGCCTGCAGCGCCGTCCCGACACTGATTTTTGACGAGGTTGATGTCGGTATCGGCGGTAGTGTGGCCGAAGTGGTCGGCCGGCTGTTGGCCAGACTTGGCGAGCGCCGTCAGGTACTGTGCGTCACGCATTTACCACAAGTGGCAGCTTGCGCGGATTGGCAGTGGCAGGTCAGCAAGGAAAAAACTGGCGCGGCATTTAGAAGCAAGGTCGGCAATTTGGATGACCGCGGCCGGGTCGAGGAAATTGCCCGCATGCTGGGCGGCGTAGAAATTACAGCCCGCACCCGGGCGCATGCTGCCGAGATGCTGGGTCTGGACCTCTAACGCCCACCGCTAAAGGCCTTTTGTGTGGGGCGGTGTGGGCAGCCCTGATCCACACAGTCGGCATACAGGCAGAGATCGTGTGCCTGGATCCGGAACCCCAGCTTGTCCGCAATTTCGGCCTGTTTCTTTTCGATTTCGGGATCGCAGAATTCGACGACACGGTCGCACTGCAGGCAGACCAGGTGGTCATGATGGTCGCCACGGTTGAGTTCAAACACCGCTTTGCCGGATTCGAAGTTCTGCTTCTGTAGTAAACCCGCCTGCTCGAACTGCGTCAGTGCCCGGTAGACCGTTGCCAGACCGATATCGAGTCCGTCGGTTACCAGAATCCGGTAAACATCGTCCGCCGTCAGGTGCGACTCGCGGTGTCGTTCAAAGACCTCGAGAATCTTCATTCGCGGCATGGTGGCCTTGAGTCCGGATTGCTGCAGGTCTTTCGGGGAGGGCATAAAACGGTTCCTGGGGAGGTGACATCGGATATGATAGCGGCTTTTGCGACGACCTGTTCTGCCCATGCCTTTTTTCCGGAATGATCCTGCCACGCATTGCCACGGGCCCGTTGCCCGGCATGCGATCAACTGGCTGGGGGCGGGTCTGATGGCATTCTGGCTGAGCGGCTGTGCCGTCGAGCGTTATTTTCTGGAATACCGCATCAATGTGCAGCAGGGCAATCTGATTGAGCAGAAACAGATTGTGCAGTTACGACCCGGCATGACGCGGGATCAGGTGCGTTATGTGCTGGGCACGCCGCTGCTGCAGGATCCGTTCCATGCCGAACGCTGGGACTACGTCTATCGTTTTGAAGATGGTAAAACCGGCGAGATTACGATGCGTAACATCTACGCCTATTTCAATTCGGCAGGTTTGCTTGAGCGGGTCGGTGGTGATGTGGCTGCCGGGCAACCAGCTGATGTCCAGTTTACGGGCAATCTCGATGCCGATGCCGCGGCGGCGGCTGCGGTAGCGGGTGCTGTTCGTTCGAATCAGCCGCAGGTGATTGACCTCGGCGCCCTGCCTGATGATGCCGAAGGGCCGGCCGAGGGTTCGGAACCGGAAAGTGATTCATGGTGGTGGCGCTTTATCCACCTCTTCAAGTAAAGGGAAAGATGATGTCGGGACCGGTAAAAATTGCGATCGCAGGTGCTTCGGGCCGCATGGGCCGTATGCTCATCGAGGCCGTGCTGGCTGATCCGGCCGCGCAGTTGCATGCGGCGTTTGAGCGTGAGGGCAGCGAATTTGTCGGCCGTGACCCCGGTGAACTGGTGGGTCAGGTAACCGCCGTGCGGATCAGCACCGATGTGGCGGCGGGTCTCAAGGGGGCCGATTGCATGATCGACTTTACCCGCCCGGAAGCGACGTTGTTGCATCTGCAGGCCTGTAAGGCCGCGGGCGTCGGTATGGTGATCGGGACAACGGGTTTCGAGGAAGAAGGCAAGGCGGCGATTGCGGACGCGGCCAGATCAGTACCGGTCGTGTTTGCGCCGAACATGAGCGTTGGCGTCAATGTGACCTTCAAGTTGCTCGAGATCGCCGCCGGTATTCTGAACAGCGGCTACGATGTGGAAATCGTCGAGGCGCACCATCGTCACAAGGTTGATGCGCCGTCGGGTACTGCGTTGCGCATGGGCGAGGTCGTGGCTCAGGGCTTAGGGCGCAACCTGAAGGAGGTGGCGGTTTATGGCCGCGAGGGCGTGACCGGCGAGCGCAAGGACACCACCATTGGTTTTGCCACGGTGCGGGGCGGCGATATTGTGGGCGACCACGTCGTGATGTTCTGTGGCACCGGAGAGCGGGTCGAAATCGGCCATAAGGCCAGCAGCCGTATGCCGTATGCATTAGGCAGCGTGCGTGCTGCCAAGTTCATGCAGGGTCACGCTAAGGGCTTGTTTGATATGCAAGATGTGCTCGGCCTGCGTGGTTGAGGCTCTGGCAGGGGACTAGCGCAACGCAGCATTTTTCGCTATAATTTGGCAGCTTAATGTCCTGCATTTGCAGGAATCAAGCGGGAGTACCAGAAAGTTCGCCTCCGGGCGGCAGTTTTGGGCTCCCGCTTTGCATGTCTGCCACCCGGAGCCGCTGTGTCCTACGCTGAGTCTGCCTCGTCTAAATCACCCGCTGCCAAGAGCGGTGTCCCGTTATGTTCCACCCGGCCAGCCGCCATGCTGGTATTGGCCGACGGCACGGTGTTTTACGGAGAATCGATCGGTGCTGCAGGCCAAACCTCGGGTGAGGTGGTCTTTAACACCGCGCTGACCGGGTACCAGGAGATCCTGACGGATCCCTCTTACTGCCGTCAGATCGTGACGCTTACCTATCCGCACATCGGTAATGTCGGCTGCAACGACGAAGATTTCGAGTCAGGTGCCAACTACGCCGCAGGGCTGGTGATCCGCGATCTGCCGTTGGTGGCCTCGAACTGGCGTTCGCAGTGCGACCTGTCGTCATATCTGGTCAAGCACGGCATTGTCGCCATCGCCGGGATTGATACCCGCAAGTTGACCCGTATCCTGCGCGAAAAGGGTGCGCAGGCCGGTTGTATCATCGCGGCCGCTGCGGGCGAAACGCTGGACGAAGCTTTGGCGCTGGCCGAAGCCAAGGCCTTCCCGGGTCTGGCTGGTATGGACCTCGCCAAGGAAGTGACGGTCGATAAGTCTTACACCTGGAATCAGGGCGAGTGGACGCTCAAAGGTTATGTGACCGGCCCAACGCCACGTTTCAAAGTGGTGGCTTACGATTTCGGCGTCAAGCGCAATATCCTGCGCATGCTGGCCGAGCGGGGTTGTGATGTCACGGTAGTGCCGGCCAAAACACCGGCTGCCGAGGTGCTGGCAATGAATCCGGATGGCGTGTTCCTTTCCAACGGCCCCGGCGACCCCGAGCCCTGCGATTACGCCATTACCGCCATTCGCGAATTTCTCGCCGTCAAGAAGCCGGTGTATGGCATCTGCCTTGGTCACCAGCTGCTGGCCTTGGCTGCCGGTGCCAGGACGGTCAAGATGAAGTTCGGTCACCACGGTGCCAACCACCCGGTGAAAGATGTCGATACCGGGCAGGTGCTCATTACCAGCCAGAACCATGGTTTTGCGGCGGATGCCGAGACCCTGCCGGGCAACGTGCGGGTGACGCATGTCTCGCTGTTTGACGGCACATTGCAGGGCATCGCCCTGACTGATGCGCCGGCCTTCTCGTTTCAGGGCCACCCGGAAGCCAGCCCCGGCCCGCACGACGTGAGCTACCTCTTTGACCGTTTCATCGATCTGATGTCGCAGCACGCTGCAAAATAATAAGAATCTGAATCATGCCCAAGCGTACAGACCTAAAAAGCATTCTCATCATCGGCGCCGGCCCGATCGTTATCGGTCAGGCCTGCGAGTTCGATTACTCCGGCGCTCAGGCGTGTAAAGCGTTACGTGAAGAAGGCTACAAAGTCATTCTGGTGAATTCGAATCCGGCCACCATCATGACTGATCCGGAAATGGCCGATGTCACCTATATCGAGCCGATCACCTGGCAAGTCGTGGCCCGCATTATCGAAACCGAGCGTCCCGATGCGTTGTTGCCCACCATGGGTGGTCAGACCGCGCTGAACTGTGCGCTGGATCTGGATCGCGAAGGCGTGCTCGAAAAGTTCGGTGTTGAACTGATCGGTGCTTCCAAAGAGGCGATCGATAAGGCGGAAGACCGCGAAAAATTTAAACAGGCCATGAACAAGATTGGTCTGGGTTCGGCCCGTTCGGCCATTGCCCACTCGATGGAAGAGGCTTATCAGGTGCAGGCCGGTATTGGCTTCCCGACCATCATCCGTCCATCATTTACGCTGGGCGGCACCGGTGGCGGCATTGCCTACAACATGGAAGAGTTCGAGGCGATCTGCAAGCGCGGCCTCGAAGCCTCACCGACCAACGAGCTGCTGATCGAAGAATCGCTGCTGGGTTGGAAAGAATACGAAATGGAAGTGGTGCGTGACCGCAAGGACAACTGCATCATTATCTGCTCGATCGAAAACCTCGACCCAATGGGCGTGCACACGGGTGACTCGATCACCGTCGCGCCGGCACAGACGCTGACCGACAAGGAATACCAGATCATGCGTAACGCATCGATCGCCGTGTTGCGCGAGATTGGTGTTGATACCGGTGGCTCGAACGTGCAGTTCTCGATCAATCCGGACGACGGCCGTATGGTCGTCATCGAGATGAACCCGCGTGTATCGCGCTCGTCGGCACTGGCTTCCAAAGCCACTGGCTTCCCGATCGCCAAGATTGCTGCCAAGCTGGCCGTGGGTTACACGCTGGACGAACTGGCCAACGAAATTACCGGGGGTAAAACGCCTGCCTCGTTCGAGCCGTCGATTGACTACGTGGTGACCAAGGTGCCACGTTTTGCCTTTGAAAAATTCCCGCTGGCAGACAACCGTCTGACCACCCAGATGAAGTCGGTGGGCGAGGTCATGGCGATAGGCCGTACCTTCCAGGAGTCCTTGCAGAAAGCGCTGCGTGGTCTGGAAGTCGGTGTAGATGGATTCAACCTGAAGACCGTGGACCCGGAAACGATTGATGAACAGATCGCCAACGCGACGCCGGATCGCCTGTGGTACGTGGCTGATGCTTTTGGTGTGGGTATGTCGGTCGAGCGCGTGTTTGAGCTTACCAAGATCGACCCGTGGTTCCTGGCGCAGATCAAGGAAATTGTCGATCTCGAACTGACCGTTGAACAACGCAGTTTCGACAGCCTGAGTGCCGATGAAATCCGTTACCTCAAGCGCAAGGGTTTTGCCGATCGTCGCCTGGCTTATCTGACGAAGACCACCGAACAGGCCGTGCGCGAGCGTCGTCACAAGCTGGGTGTGCGCCCGGTTTACAAGCGCGTCGATACCTGTGCGGCCGAGTTTGCGACCAATACCGCATACATGTACTCGACCTATGAGGACGAGTGCGAAGCACAGCCGACCGACAAGAAAAAGATCATGGTGCTGGGCGGTGGCCCGAACCGTATCGGTCAGGGCATTGAATTCGATTACTGCTGTGTGCACGCCGCCATGGCGATGCGCGAAGACGGGTACGAGACCATCATGGTCAACTGCAACCCGGAAACCGTATCGACCGACTACGATACGTCCGACCGCCTGTATTTCGAACCCCTGACGTTGGAAGATGTGCTCGAAATCGTGGCCATCGAGAAGCCGGTCGGTGTGATCGTTCAGTACGGCGGCCAGACGCCGCTGAAGCTGGCGCTGGCGCTCGAAGCCAATGGCGTGCCGATCATTGGCACCTCGCCCGATATGATCGATGCCGCTGAAGACCGTGAACGATTCCAGAAGCTACTGCATGATTTGGGGCTGAAGCAGCCGCCGAACCGTACCGCTCGAACCGAAGATGAAGCGCTGCGGATGGCTGAAGAAATCGGCTATCCGCTCGTTGTGCGTCCGTCGTATGTGCTGGGTGGTCGTGCCATGGAGATCGTGCACGAGCAGAAGGATCTGGAGCGCTACATGCGCGAAGCCGTCAAGGTATCCAATGATTCTCCGGTGCTACTCGACCGCTTCCTGAACGATGCCTGTGAAGTTGACGTCGATGCGCTGTCAGATGGTAACGAAGTGATCATCGGTGGTGTCATGGAACACATCGAACAGGCGGGCGTGCACTCGGGTGACTCGGCCTGCTCGTTACCCCCGTACTCGCTGGGTAAACCGGTCCAGGAAGAATTGCGTCGCCAGACGAAGGCCATGGCCAAGGCGCTCAACGTCTGCGGTCTGATGAACGTGCAATTCGCGATCAAGGATGATCAGGTCTACGTGCTCGAAGTGAACCCGCGTGCCTCGCGCACGGTGCCGTTCGTTTCCAAGGCGACCGGCCTGCAGCTCGCCAAAATTGCCGCGCGTTGTATGGCCGGGCAATCGCTGGCAGCGCAAGGCGTCACCAGAGAAGTCGTGCCGCCGTATTACTCCGTCAAGGAAGCCGTGTTCCCGTTCGCCAAGTTCCCGGGCGTTGATACCATCCTCGGCCCGGAAATGAAGTCCACCGGTGAAGTCATGGGTGTGGGCAAGACCTTCCCCGAGGCTTTCGTCAAATCGCAGATGGCCAGCAGCGTCAAACTGCCGAAGAACGGCAAGGTATTCCTGTCGGTCAAGGACAGCGATAAAACCAAGGCCGTAGAGATGGCCCGTCAGTTGCATCTGGCCGGTTATCAGCTGATCGCGACACGTGGGACGGCTAAGGCCATTGAAGAGGCCGGTGTGCCGGTGCAACGTGTCAACAAGGTGACCGAAGGTCGGCCGCATATCGTGGATATGATCAAGAACAACGAGATTGCATTGATCATCAATACGGTGGAAGAAAAGCGTCACGCGATCAACGATTCGCGCTCGATCCGTACCTCGGGTCTGATGGCGCGTGTGACCATGTTTACGACGATCTGGGGTGCGGAAGCTGCGGTGGCCGGCATTCTGGCCGGTGATGCGTTGAAGGTCTATGCGATCCAGGCGCTGCATGCTCAACTGAACTGATTATTGCTATGTCCAAGGTTCCATTAACTGTGGCGGGTGCCGCTTTGCTCAAGGATGAGCTGCATCGTCTTAAAACCATCGAACGCCCGGCCGTGATCGAGGCGATTGCCGAAGCCCGTGCGCACGGCGATTTATCGGAAAACGCCGAGTACGACGCCGCGAAGGAAAAGCAGGGCTTTATTGAAGGCCGGATTCAGGAAGTCGAAGGCAAGCTGAGCCATGCCCAGATCATTGATCCGGCAGCAATGGATGCCGATGGCCGTTGCGTGTTTGGTGCCACGGTCGATCTGGAAGATGCCGATTCGGGTCAGACAGTGACTTACCAGATTGTTGGCGAAGATGAAGCCGACATCAAACAGGGCAAGATTTCATTCGCTTCGCCCTTGGCGCGTGCGCTGATTGGCAAGTTCGCCGGCGATGTGGTGCAGGTGCAGACACCGGGTGGTCAGCGCGAATACGAAATGATCGACGTCCGCTACGTCTGAGTGCCGGCTCTCAGCCGGCACCGACTAGCGGTTCTGGAACTGACGCTTGAGCTGCCGAGGGGCCTTGCGA
>JBFYKG010000009.1:0-29783 GCA_041311015.1 Rhodocyclaceae bacterium
AGGACACCGCCCTTTCACGGCGATAACCGGGGTTCGAATCCCCGTGGGGACGCCATCTCGCAAGAGATACGCGGAAGTAGCTCAGTTGGTTAGAGTATCGGCCTGTCACGCCGAGGGTCGCGGGTTCGAGCCCCGTCTTCCGCGCCAGACACCAAACGCCAGATCTTCGGATCTGGCGTTTTTATTTGTGAATCTTTTGTTGCAACCGCACATTTATGTTGCGTTGCGGCAAAAACAGCCTATAATGGTCAACGGAACACACAAACCAACCTACATTCTGGAGTAGACCATGAACAAGATGCTGAACGCCGAAGACCTGATTTCTGCCAACACCACCGCCATTGCTAACATGCAATCGGTTGCCAACACTGCCCTGGCTGCTGTTGAAAGCCTGGCTGCCCTGAACCTGGGTTTTGCCCGTGAATCGCTGAACAACACCAGCAAGCAGGCTCACGCTGCCCTGTCGGCCAAGACCCCGCAAGAAGTTGCTGCACTGCAAGCTCAAGCTGCCAAGCCGGCCGCTGAAAACCTGATGACCTACACCCGTACCGTGTACGAAATCACCACCGGTGCCGCCAAGGAAATCGGTGACCTGATGAAGGGTCAATTTGACCAACTGAACAAGGCTGCTCAACAAGCCGCCGAAAACGCTGCCAAGGCTTCGCCGTTCGGCTCTGACGTGGCTCTGGCTGCTGTGAAGCAAGCTGTTGCCGCTGGTAACGCTGCTTACGAAAAGTTTGCACAAGCCACCCAGCAAGCTGCTGACCTGGCTGAAAGCAACATCGCCAAGGCAACTTCGGCCGCTACCCGCGCCGCCAAGAAGGCTGCCTAAGCACCAAGCGCTTCCAGAAGGGGCTCCTCCGGGAGCCGGAAGACGAAGCCCGCAGTGTAAGCTGCGGGCTTTTTTACGCCCCCTGTTTTATGCTATCATTATGATTCTGTTGATTTTTTGGCGCCGGCAAGACCGTGATGGCGCCCACCCCGCCGCTTGAATCTGCCCCGCGTTCGCGCCCTACTCTCAACCGCCCTGTTGCTGCTGATCGGCCAACCGCTGGTCGGCCTGGCTGCGGATCAATCGACCGGCGTTGCCGCGCCGGAGAAGTCGCCCATCAGCTGGGCGCGGGCTGTGAATACCCGCCCGGGCCGTGATGCACCCGACCTGCTGGAGCGTCTGCGGGATGGCTTTGCCATGCCGGACCTCAATAACGACCTGGTCCAGAAGTACCAGACTTATTACACGAAGAACCCGGGCGCCATGCGCCGCCTGCTGGAAAACGGCCGCCGCTACCTGTATTACGTGCTCGAGGAGCTGGAACGCCGGGGGATGCCCAGCGAGCTGGCACTGCTGCCCATGGTGGAAAGCAGCTACAACCCCAAGGCGCTCTCCCCGGCCCGGGCCTCGGGCCTGTGGCAGTTTATTCCGTCTACCGGCCGCAACTATGGTTTGAGCCAATCATGGTGGGAAGACAACCGCCGTGATGTCGTGTCTTCAACCGGGGCCGCGCTGGATTACCTCTCGTATCTGTACAGCCTGATGGGCGACTGGCACCTGGCATTAGCGTCCTACAACTGGGGCGAAGGCGCCGTCGGCCGTGCTGTGGCCAAGAATCAGGCACAGGGGTTGCCGACCGGGTATGACGATATCCGCATGCCGGCCGAAACCAAGAACTATGTGCCGCGCCTGCAGGCAATCAAGAATATTCTGCGCGACCCGCAACTCGTGGCCCAGATGAATCTGCCGGTGCTGCCCAACCGCCCCTATTTCGAGTCGGTGGCGCTGTATGGCAAACACATCGATCTGGACACAGTCGCCAAGCTGGCCAACATTAGCGTCGATGAAGTGAAGGCATTAAACCCGGAGCACTATCGGCCAGTCCTGAAAGTGGAAACAATCAACCTGCCGAAGGATCGGGTCTCGCAGTTCAAGGCCAACCTGAACGATTACCAGGAATCAGAAAAGCCGCTGTCGCGCTGGGCCTCCTACACGGTGCAACCGGGTGAAAAGCCGGCGGGCATTGCCGACAAGTTCAAGATGTCGATCTCGCAGCTGCAGGAAGCCAACGGTGTATCGCTCAAGTCTCTGGGCAAGCCGGGCCAGCCGCTGCTGGTGCTGACTGAGGGAAGCGATCTGCCCAAGGGTGCAGCGCCGGTGTCAGAGATGAACGAGAACACACCGGTCAGCGTGCCGGACGAGGACAAGCCATCCAAGGCGGCCAGCAAGGCTAAAGACAAGGCCAAGGCAGACAAATCAGATAAAACCGACAAGAACAGTAAAACTGCCAAAGAGAGCAAGTCGGATAAACCCACGAGCAAAAACAGCAAGGCGCCCACCAGCAAGAGCACATCGAGCAAGAGCAATGATAAGCCCAGTGCCAGCACGAAACCTGCTGCCGCAAAACCCGCTCCGGCCAAATCAACCAGCAAGAGCGACAGCAAGGATAAATCGAAGCGCTAGTGACCGGGTTTAGCGGATAACCGGCACCGATGCCAGCAAGGCGCGGGTATATGCGTGCTGCGGGTGTTCAAGTACAGCGTCTGTGGTACCGGTCTCGACCAGACGCCCTGCCTGCATGACGGCCACACGATCGGCAAGATAGCGCACCACGCCAAAGTTGTGCGTGATGAATAGATAGGCCAACCCCGTTTCCTGTTGCAGCGCTCGCAGCAGATTCAGAATCTGGGCCTGCACCGACACATCGAGCGCCGAGGTGGGCTCATCACAGATCAGTAATTTGGGGCCGACGGCCAGTGCACGGGCAATGGCAATCCGCTGGCGCTGCCCCCCGGAAAACTCATGCGGGTAACGATCCAGCGCTTCGGCCGGCAGCCCGACACGATCGAGCAAGAGACGCAGCGCTGAGTCATCCGATTGCGCGGCCGGCAACCCCAGTGCACGCGGCCCTTCGGCCAGAATGGCACGAATGCGCTGCCGTGGATCAAGCGAGGCGAAGGGATCCTGAAACACCATCTGCACATCACGTCGCCAACCAGCCGGCGGTTTAACGCCCTGCCCGGCGATCGGCGCGCCGTTCAGCCGGATTTCGCCGCCACCGATGGGCAGTAGGCCCAGTATGGCTCGCGCTGTGGTCGATTTGCCGCAGCCGGATTCACCGACCAGCGCCAGCGTTTCACCCGCATTGATGTGCAGGCTGATGCCATCAACGACCGGCGTGATCGGAGCAGCCCCGGTCAGGCGCTGCCACCACGCAGCATGGGGCACGCCATAGCTGATCTGCAAATCGCGAATCTGCAACACCGGCTGCTGGGTCTGCACCGGCTGCGAAATCGGGAGGAGCTCATCCTGGTGCCGCAAATGGTTGGCGATGGTGTCGTCACCAGCGCGCCAGCACAGCACGTCGTGCGATGGGTTGGGCGCGGTGCGATCCGCGGCCGGGTCTGCCGGCAGACGAACCCGGGGTGGCGATTCGATATCGCAATGGGCTTCGCGATCCGCGCAACGCGGCGAGAACCGACAGGCCATTGGCCAGTGGCCCAGTGAGGGCACACGACCCGGCAACTGCAAAAGCGGTTGAGCATGCGCGGCACACTCGGGCAGCGATGCCAACAAGGCACGGGTGTACGGATGCGAGGGGCGATGCAGCACGTCGGCGACAGGACCACTCTCCACGATCTGCCCGGCATACATGACGGCGACACGGTCAGCGCGTGAGGCCACCACGGCCAGATCATGCGTGATGAGCAACATGCCCATCTGGCGTTGCTGTTGCAGACTGCGCATCAGATCCAGAATCTGCGCCTGCAAGGTCACATCCAGCGCGGTGGTCGGTTCATCGGCCAGCAGAATCTGCGGATCACCGGCCAGCGCCATGGCAATCATGGCGCGTTGTTTCATGCCACCCGAGAGTTCAAAGGGATACGCCCGTGCGGCGCGGGCTGGATCGGGCAGCCCCACTTGTTCCAGCAAGGCGATAACGCGCTGATCGACCTCAGCGCTCGTCGAAGCGCCTTGCAGGCGAATCACTTCGGCGATCTGTGCGCCGATACGCATGACCGGGTTGAGGCTGGTGGCCGGCTCCTGAAAAATCATGGCCAGACGCTGGCCGCGTACGGCACGCATGCGGCGTTCTGACATCAGCAACAGGTCTTCAGCGCGACCGCCCTCACGCGGGGTAAGCAGCACCCGCCCGGACTGATACCGGGCATTAGGCGGCAGCAGGCGCATCAGTGCCAACGCGGTCAGCGATTTACCGCAACCGGATTCGCCCAGCAACGCCAGGGTTTCACCGGCATGGAGTTCGAAGCTAATCGCACTCAGCGCATCAAGCATGGCCACCGGTCGGCCAGCGGCGTCATTGGCCCGTACAAAGCCCAGCGAGAGATCGCGTACCTGCAGTAGCGGTTGGCTCATGCGCGATTCTCCGAGCGCGGGTCCAGGGCGTCCCGCACCGCATCGGCCAGCAGGTTGGCGGCCAACACCAGCAACACCATGAACAGAAAAGCTGCTGTCAGTGACCACCAGACAACCGGCTCGCGCGAGAGCTCCATGCGCGCGTTGTTGATCATGAGACCAAAGCTGAACATGGTGGGGTCCACCCCGATGCCGATATACGACAGCACGGCTTCAGCCAGCACCAGCGTGGAGAACTCCATCACCATGGTGATGAGAATGATGGGAAACACATTAGGCAGAATATGACGCAGCAGGATGCGCCCTGCGCCTACACCAAAGGCACGGGCCGCCTGCACGTATTCGTATTCACGCATGCGGAGCGCTTCGCCGCGCAACAGACGGGCAATGCCAGTCCAGCTGGTCATGCCGAGAATGATGCACAAGGCCAGCAAACGGATATCCCCCCGCTCTACCGCGGTAGCAAACCACTCCGGATGGTTATCGATCATCACCTGGATGCTCAGTACGGCAGCGGCGATCAGCAGGACCCCGGGGATAGCGCTGACCGTGGTGTAGATGTACTGGATGACATCATCCACTTTGCCGCGAAAGTAGCCGGCACTGAGGCCCAGCACAATGCCGATCGGCAAGGTCACCAGCGTGGGCACGAGACCGATAATCAGGGCGGTGCGTAGGCTCTTGAGCACCTGATAGAGCACATCCTGCCCCACCTTGTCGGTGCCGAACACATGGAAGTTGGTACTCAGGCCCGTCAAGACCCCACCGGTGATCAACACACCAGCCAACGTGAACGCCACCCAGCGGCTGACGGGTGACGACGGCAAACCCTTCGATTCGCTTCGTTGCAGCCTAAAACGACGCCAGGCACGAAGCGGCAGCCACAGTGCCAGAAACACCAGCAACCCACCCGCGGCACCCGAGAGCACCCGGATGAGGATATCGCTGACATAAGACCAGGTGCTGACCGGTCCGGGCGGAAACGCCTGCCCGGCAACCCGCAAGCGGGGCGATTCGCGACGCACTTCGACACCACCATCGGGCAGGCTAACACTGACCGGTTCCATCGCCGCAAGATGGATTGCCAATGGGGCCGAGTAGGTTTTTTCGTGATCACGGCGCAGACCCGTGAGGAGCAGATCAAGCACCGAGCGGACTTCGACGCCGTAGCGCACACTGGCCTGTGCCGACTGCGTGGCGGATGCCGGCAGCGGCTCGCGGAAGTGAATCGAGTCGAGCAAGGCAAATGTGGCCGCGACCGCCAGCAACAACGCCGACACCACCGCCAGGCGCTGGCGGAATACCTGACGCCAGACCGCGCGCTGCAAAGGCGAGCGCAAGATCACGATGAACCCTACGACGAAGGCGACAAACAGAAGCCAGAGCAACGCGTCGGTGGCCAGGCAGACCCAGAGGCTGTCGTTGAGTGTGCGGAGGATGTCGGTGAATGCCATGGCGTTATTTCAACCGGATCCGCGGATCAACCAGCGTGTAGGAAATATCGGTCAGAATCAGACCGACGAGATAGAGCACCGAGCCCAGAAAGACCATCGCCCGCACCACCGCAAAATCCTGTGCGGCGATAGCATCAATGGTGTAACTCCCCAGACCCGGAATACCAAAGAAGGATTCAATCAGCAGCGAGCCCAGAAAGAGTGAGGGGATCACAACGACAACCCCGGTCAGAATCGGGATCAGGCCATTACGCAAGACGTGGCCAAACAGAATGCGCGTTTCGCTCAACCCCTTGGCGCGGGCGGTTCGCACGTAATCGCGACCGATTTCTTCCAGAAACAGCGTGCGGTACCAGCGGGTCGCGCCGCCCAACCCGGCAATCACACCCACCGCCACGGGCAGCACCAGAAAATGCCAGGCCACCCAGGGGTTGCTGTCGTAACCGGTGATGGGCACCAGCTTGAGCATACGGGCAAACAGGAATTGCCCGCCTATAATCAAGAAAAGCGACGAGATCGACATCAGGGTCACGCACACAACCACCCCGGTGCGATCTAGCCAGGTGCCGCGGAACAGAACAAGCAGCAATGCCAGGCTTACCGTCAGGCCGAGGCCCACCACAAAGGTGGGCACGGCTATGGCCAGCGAGGGGCCCATCCGTTCGCGGATTTCTCGACCGATATCACGCCCGTCTTCACTGCGACCGAAATCACCGGCAAAGAGCGTGACCGACTTCTCGTAAAATATAGTGTCGGTGAGCTGTTGTACGCCCGCAGCCGCGTCGTTGACGAAGAGTGGTTTGTCATAACCGCGGGCGGCTTTCCATTGCTGGATCGCTTCGGGCGTGACGCGTTTGACGCCCAGCTGCATGCGCGCCATATCGTCGGGGCTGTTCACCATGAAGAACAGACCGAAGGTGATGAGGTTCACCCCGATCAGAATCGGTATGGCGTAGAGCACACGCCGGAGCAGATAGCGCCACATCAGGGCAACCTCGCCTTCTGTCCATAGGCATCGAGCCCGGCGCGGGCACGATACGCACGGATCGCCGGCCAGAGCAGCGCAAGCACGCCGCCAAGGATCAGCACAAATGGCCAGCGCAGCGGTTCGTTCCACGCGGTGCGCGCAGCGGCCCGTGAGGCGGCATCAATGCGCTGGTACTTGAGTGTGTTGTTGGCCACGTTATTGGGTTTGAAGTTCTGCAGCCAGCTCTGACGCAGCACATAGGATTTGGGATAGAACCAGTACACCCAGGGGGCATCGTCACGCACCAGTTGCAGCATCCGGTTGATGACGGCCTGACGCTCCGGGCCATTCGGCAGATTCTTCATCATCGGGAATAATCGGTCGAATTCCGGGTTGTGATAGTTGGCCGTGTTCTCGCCGCCATGAGCGATCTTGCCTTCCGGCCCATAGAGCAGGAAGAAGAAGTTTTCCGGGTCAGGGTAATCGGCATTCCAGCCCATGAAGTACAGCTGGGCACTGCCCTTACGGAGTTTTTCCTGGAAGCGGTTGAAGTCGGTACTGCGGACCACAAGCTGGATGCCCAGTTGTGATACCTGCCGCGACATCCAGTCCATCGTGGCCTTGTCACCGAGCCCACCCGACGTGGTATCCAGATTCAGCACCAGCGGCTGGCCGGTCTGGGCATCGCGCCCATCGGGCCAGCCGGCTTTGGCCAGCAGCGCCCTGGCTTCGTCCAGGCTACGGCGATGCGGGGCGCCGTCCTTCCAGGTATAAACCACCGGGTTGATGCCGGCCTCGCCACTCTGATAACCAAAGATCCCCGGCGGGATCGGGCCCATGGCCGGTTGGCCCCGACCGTTGAGGAAGATGGAAATGAACTCTTCCTGATCGAGCACGATCGACAAGGCCTGGCGCAACAACTTGGCACGACGCTGATCATCGGCGCTCTTGCCACCGACCACAGGGTCGGCCAGATTGAAACCCATGTAATAGATCGAGGTACGCACCGACGTTTGCAGTGCGATGCCCTGTGCTGCCATGGCGGGCGAGACATTAACGTCGCCATCGATATTGACGCGCACCGCCTGATCAAAGCTGTCGGAAGATATGCCGGAAAGATCGTAATAGCCCTGCAGGAACTTGTTCCAGTACGGCAGACTTTCTTTCTCGCGGCTATAGACCACACCGTCGATCAGCGGCAACCGGGCATCACAATCCTTGAGCAGCCCGGCCGCGGCATCCGCGGCCTCTCCCTGACAGGGATAGCGTTCTTCATGGAAGTTCGGGTTACGGGCCAGTACGATCCGCGCATTGGGATTATTGTGCACCATCATGTAGGGGCCCGTACCGACCGGCCAGGTATCGAGCCGGACATTGCCGCTGCGGAGTGCTGGCTGGCCATAGAACTGATCCACCTCACGCGGCACCGGCGCAAAGAAGTTCATCGCCAGCCAGTAGGTGAACTGCGGGTACTTGCCGACCAGCGTAATCTCCAGCGTCCGGTCATCAATAGCCACGGCACCGGGCAAGGCCAGCGTATCGAGGTCGATCCAGGCGCCCGGTTGCGTTGATTGTGCCGCACGGATCTGGCCGGCCAGGTCTTCAAGCCCCAATATGTGGGCGGCCATGGTGCCGTAGATCGGCGAATGCACCGCCGGATTGGCCAGCCGCTTGATCTGGTACACATAGTCCTGCGCTTTCAGCGCACGGGTGCCAGGTTCGGGCAACGCCATCGGCCCGGTCGGGCCCTGCACCTGGCGGGCCTCAGACGCGCTGAGTGCCATGTACCGGGGGGTGCCGTCTGCATTCTGACTGAAGGCCGGATGCGGCTGATAGCGTACATCCGGACGCAAGCTCATCCGGTATACCGTTCTGGCCACCTGATCAGCCGGGGCGGATTCAGGCAACAAGGCACCGGCTTTATTAAAGAAACGGATCTGCGGCATGGCCGTCATGGTCGACGGCATCAGCACATAGGGGCGCTTGAGGTAGTGATACTGCAGCGGCGGCTCGTAGATCTGGGCGATGAAGCCGATTTCGCTGTCGGTATAAGAAATCGCCGGGTCCAGATGCTTGGGTCGTTCGGCAAATGCGCTGTAGAGCCGGTTACCGCCCTGCTCGTCGGCCGGATAGGGATCGTTCCACTCCGAACCACAACCACTCAGGCCCAGAATCATCAGCAGCGCCACCATAACCGGCAGGCAGGTGATTCGATCGGCCATCCGGCGCAAGACACTGGGCAAAAAAAGCATGCTGATAGTCTAACTGATCTGCCCCCGCTTCAACGTATAATCATGGGATTGTTACTAGTGCTTAGGAGTCATCATGGGTTTCCTCGCTGGCAAGCGCATTCTGATTACCGGTCTGCTCTCCAAACATTCGATCGCCTACGGCATTGCCAAGGCCTGCCATCGTGAAGGGGCCGAGCTGGCCTTTACCTTCCAGAACGAACGTTTCCAGGAGCGCGTCGCCAAGTTTGCCGATGAATTCGGCAGCAAGCTGGTTTTCCCGTGCGATGTCAGTGTCGATGCTGATATCGACAACCTGTTCGTGGCACTGGGTAAAGAATGGGAAGGCCTGGATGGTCTGGTGCACTCGATCGCTTTCGCCCCGGCTGAAGCGCTGGAAGGTGACTTCCTCGATGGCATCACCCGTGAAGCCTCGCGCATCGCCCACGACGTGTCGGCCTACAGCTACGCCGCACTGGCCAAAGCTGCCCGCCCGATGCTGCTCAAAGGCAACAATCCGGCCCTGCTGGCACTGACCTACCTGGGCGCCGAGCGTGTGATGCCCAACTACAACCTGATGGGTATGGCCAAGGCCAGCCTGGAAGCCGCTACGCGCTACATGGCCGTTTCGCTTGGCCCGCAGAATATTCGTGTGAATGCCATCTCGGCCGGCCCGATCAAGACGCTGGCTGCTTCGGGGATTGGCAACTTCGGCAAGCTGCTGGCTCACAACGCCAAAGTGGCCCCGCTACGCCGTAATGTGACCACCGATGAAGTCGGTAACGTGGCCGCCTTCCTGCTGTCGGATCTGGCCAGCGGCATGACCGGGGAAATCACTTACGTTGACTCCGGTTTCAACATAACTGCTCTCGGCGCCGAAGAAGTCTAACTGGCGCGCATCAACAAAAAAGAAGGGAGACCCCCTGATTTTTTTGTGCCCTAAACCTGAAGACTAGACGACCGTCACGAGCGGGCTCGGCGCAGTCGGTTGCTATTGCTTGTCGGCCTCGGGACGCTTGGCAATCTTCACCGGATGCTGATGACGCAGCGCCACCATCAGACTCACCACATCGGCCTGCTGCACACTCTGCTGGTACGCCGCCGCGATCTGGGCACGTTTTTCATCGGATAGTTTGCTACCGGCACGTACTGCCGAGACCTTGAACAGCACATAGCCTTCGGCACCCGCCTGCCCCCCGGTATAGGCCGGGAGTTTGGCGGCATCAACGCCCGAGACCTTCTGGACTGCTTCGGGCGTTAGGCCATTAGGCTGCAGACGCGACACGCTCTTGACCGGCGACCACTTCACATCAGCAGCCTTGCCGTCACGAAGCTCGGCCAGACGCGCCTCACCCACGCTGGTGGCTTTTTCGACGGCAGCCTTGCGCTGCAGATACGAACGGATTTCGCCCGAGACCGATTCGAACGGGCGCAGCGATACCGGTTCGTACGCTGTGACACGAACGGAGATCAGCACATTCGGCGCCACCTCGATGGCCGCACTGTTACGACGATCTTTCAGGCTGGCCGGGTTAAAGATGGCCTGCAGCACCTTGGGGTTAGCGAGCAGCCCTTGGGCACCCTGACCATTGGCGCTGATCCAGTTGCTCTCTTCCACTTTGAGATTGAGCGCCTTGGCCACATCCTTGTAGGTATCCGATTGCTCGTACACCATATTGCTAAAGTTCTCGGATTCCTTGGCCACGACCTTCGGGTCGTTCAGCACGACGTAGGCAACCTTCACGCGCTCGGGTAGCTGGAACTGACGCGCATTCGATTCATAAAACTGGCGGACCGCGTCATCATCCACACTCACCGACTTGAGATAGTCGGCTGCTGGCACCAGTGACACGGCAACATCCCGTTCCTGGGTTTCGGCATCGATGATCTGGTTGAGCTGGGTCTTCGAAATCTGGGTGGTGGCCGCAACGCCGCTGACCAGCATCTGACGGGTCAGATCACGGCGCAGATTCTGCTCAAAACTACTCGGGGTCATACCCTGGGCACGCAGCACCTGTTCGTATTTGGCCGGCGAGAACTTGCCGTTCTCCTGGAAGGCCGGGATCTGGGCGATCAGTTCGCGCAGGATGACATCATTGGCTGCAATGCCCAGACGCTCCGATTCGACCAGCAAGAGGCGCTGTTCAACCAGTTCGTTCAGAACACTCTGGCGGAACTCCGGTGATTCGAACAGACGGGCATCAACCGAGCCGCCCTGACGGGCACGGATCTGGTCGGCCCGCTCACGCATGGCGACATCAAGCTGCTGCAGCGTGATCTTGCTGCTGCCGACCCGGGCGACTTCATCCGTCGAAGCGGCATCCTTGAAGTAGGAGTCGATGCCCCAGAAGGCAAATGGCAGCGTGATGAGCGCCAGCAGAATCTGTACGAATTTACGGTGCTTGTTAACAAGATCAAACATGAATAAAACCCGACACTAGGCAGAAGAAGAAAAACGACGCGACATTACACCACGGATCACGCTGATCCCGAGCACGATGGTGAGGACCGGATCAAAGAGATAGTCGAAGAGATTGTCCGAAGTCAGTCCGTGCAGGCCATACACGGCCAGGCTCAGCGCCAGCAGCAAGGTAAGCCCGGGCAATGCGCGGCCACGCCACAGCACCCAGGCCCCCAGCAAGAGCAGTAACAAGCGGGGCTGGTAACCATAGGCATACGGATCCACCGGGCCCGAACCCAGTGCCAGCACATAGAACAGCACCAGCCCGGCCAGCAACCACAGACGGCGTCGGAAAGGCAATTCCGCCGTGACCCACGAGCGGAACACCCCCGGAAAACCAAACCAGACAAAAAAGACGACCCAGGTCACCGGGGCCAGATCACCGGTAAAACCATAAACATGGCGCCAGAGTGGCAAGCCGCCGACCGGCACAAGCAACAGGGCGGCGGCCAGCAATAGAAACGCCCGGGTGCGCGCGGGCCCAGTGCTGAAGCGGTCACGGATCGAAGTAAGGGGCAGATTCATCGGGGCACCGCCGGCACAATGGGGTTACCGGGTTGATTCAGCCAGGCCTGGCTGAATACGGCATGGCGGATCCCCTGACGCTTCCAGGTATAGACCAGATGGATGGTGCCGCGCCGATCCTGCAATAAGGTGGGATAGGAAAATTCATCGCGGTCATCGGGGCTATCTTCGACGATACGGACCAGGGTCCAGGTGTCGCCACGATCCGTCGAGCGCAGGAGCGAGAGCCGGTTCCGGTTACCCGGAATCGGGTTACAGGCCATGAGCAGGCTGCCATCACGCAGGCCGATCATGGCGGCGGCTGAATTGGGGTTAGGGATTTCGCGGGGCGATTTCTGCACCCAGCTCTGACCGGCA
This sequence comes from Rhodocyclaceae bacterium, assembly GCA_041311015.1. Taxonomy (GTDB): domain Bacteria; phylum Pseudomonadota; class Gammaproteobacteria; order Burkholderiales; family Rhodocyclaceae; genus Fluviibacter. The sequence continues at coordinate 12,362 of JBFYKG010000009.1, forward strand.
TCGCGCGTTTCACTCCACTGGATGCGGTTCTCTCCGGGGCCGGCATCCCGCAGGGCGGCGACGGCGTGTTGCGGGTCGAGCGGCACGACGGCCGGTTGCAAGGTGGCGCGCGGCATCGACATCCGTGACTTGCCCAGCAACCGTCCATCCGGCGTGAGATGCAACCACTCGCCATGCTTGTTGATGAACTCGTGATACACGGGCAAGCCCAGGCTGCCATCGGCGTAACCGACAGCGGGGTTACGCACCAGCGTGCTCAGATTAAAGAAGGGGCTGGTAATGAGGCGTTGCGGTGGCGACCAGGAGCGCCCGCCATCCGCCGACAGACTGCGGTTGATGGCACTCCCCGCCCAACCCCCGTAGGAGACGCTGACAAAATAGAGCTGCAGTCTGCCGGGCTCGGCGACCAGTAGTGGATTACCGAGCTTGCGGATGTTACGACCCATCTGCTGTTGCACGCCTTCGCGGGTCATCAGCACGCCGGCCGGTTGCCAGGGCGACCCGGTCGTCCAATCCGACTGATACAGCGATACATCGGCCGCCCCTTCGCGGCTACCACCAAACCAGGCGGCCAATAGCTGCACCGGACTATCAACCTGAGCGCCCTTGGCTGGCAGCACTTCGGTCAGGGTGGCGGCATGCGCCGAGGGGGTGGGCCGAGGCAGATCCGACCAGCTGAATCGTGCAGGCAGGCTGGCCGCCTGCTGACGGGCCAGTTTTTCGGCAGCGGGGTCCACCGCCGCCACGGCAAAGGCGGGTGCATCGGCTGAACCCGGAACCCGCTGACCGGCAAAGGCCAGAATCAGGGCGCCGGCAAAAAGCATCGTCGGGAACCACCGGCTAAGCACGGGAACTCCCGGAACGCGGGTATCGAGGAAGTGACTGCCCGGCGGGCTGCACGGCGGAAAGCGGGAACATACCGGCATTTTATCCCAAGGACAGGTATCATTCAGTCTTCGCCGGACCACTACCCCCGGCTTTGCCCGACCGACTGATGGATATCCGTTTCCAACGCGCCGTAGACAAGTATGCAGGGGTTCCCCTCTGCGCCCTCTTCACCGCCTGGGATTGGTGTCTGCGTAAGCTGGGTCTGCGCCGCAAGCGCGCCGCGTCGCCACAACGCATTCTGGTCATTCTGCTCTCCGAAATGGGCAGCCTGGTGCTGGCTGAACCCATGTTCCAGGCCATTCGCAGCCGTTACCCCGGGGCCGAACTGCATGTGATGCTCTTCGCCAAGAACCGCGAGGTGCTGGATCTGCTCAATGTGGTCCCGCCGCAGAATGTGATCACCCTGAACGATGCCGATCTGAAGGATTTTGCCCGGGATCTGTGGGAAGCCCTGCAGAAAATGCGGGCGCTGCGTTTTGATGTGGTCATTGACTGCGAACTCTTTGCCCGCGTCAGCAGCCTGATCGCCTACATGTCCGGCGCCCCGGTCCTGGTCGGTTTCGAGCCGCATACCCAGGAAGGCCTCTATCGGGGCGGCTATCTAACCAACCCGGTGATGTACAACCCGTACCGGCATCTCAGCCACCAGTTGCTGACCATGGTGGATGCCATCGATTCGACGACCCACCCGGCCGGTAAAACGCTGCCACCGGACGCACCCATCATCCCGCCGACGCTGGAATTTCATCCGGGTGAAGTGGATGCCGAAGCCGCCAAACTTGAAAGTGATTTCCCAACAATCGCCGGTAAACCATTGGTTCTTATATACCCGAGTGGTGGCATCCTGCCGATTCGAGCCTGGCCGCTGGAAAGCTATTACCGGGTGGCTGACCACTTCCTGCAACAGGGTTATGCCGTCGGTGTGATCGGCCTGAAGGGCGACAAAGCCTTTGGTCAATCGGTCCTGAACCATTGCCGCAACCCGATGTGCATCGATCTGACGGGCTACACCCGATCTGTCCGTCACCTGCTGGCCCTGTTCCACCGCGCGGCGCTCCTCATTACCAATGATGGCGGCCCGGGACAGTTTGCCGCCATGACACCGATCCCGACCATCATTCTGTTTGGCCCGGAGACCCCGCGTCTGTACCGCTCTTGGGCAGAGAACGCCTACTTCTTCCATCAGCCGCTGGCCTGCTCCCCCTGCCTGACCGCCTACAACCACCGGATGTCACCCTGCGATGGCGACAACCAGTGTCTGAAGCAGATCACACCGGAGCAGGTACTGGCCAAGGCCCACGAGTTGCTGGGGCTGCCGCCGGCAGCGCAGGCGGTTTCATTTACGCTGCAACCGAACCAGTAACGCATGCACGCACTCATCCAGACGTTGCAGCAGCTGCCCCTGATCGGCGCCCTGTTCCGCCCCCGTTTCATCAAGTTTGGCATCGTGGGCGCCTCTGGCGTGGTGGTCAACCTGAGCGTGCTGTTTATCGGCCAAGAGATGCTATTCAGCCATGTCGGGTCGGAAACGCTGCGCCTGAATCTATCGCTGGCGCTGGCCATCTTTATCGCGACGATCAGTAATTTCACCTGGAACCGGCGCTGGACCTGGCAGGACCGCCGCGCTCTGCGCTCCGTGCCCATCATTGTGCAGTTTGGCCAATACGCCGTGGCCTGCTGGGTCGGCATTGTCATCCAGTTCGGCCTGACCAATCTATTTGCTCTGTTCCTGCACTATCTGGCCGCCAACCTGATCGCCGTCGTCATCGCCAGTCTGTTCAACTTCGTCGCCAATGATTTCTGGACATTCGGGCGCCACAAGCTGCGCCGCCACGAACGCGAGAGCCGCGTTGATGCGATCTAAAGCCGCCCGCCAGAAATCTCTCGACTTCGATCAGCGTGGCAGCCGTCCCAGCCCGCACGGCTTCCGGCTCTGGCAGCTCATTGCACTGGGAGCCGCCCTGCTGCTGGGTGTACTGACCTACTTTGCCGGGCTCGACAGCCTGCAGATCCCCAAGAACGGTGACGAGTTTCCCTACGCCCACATTGCCCGCCTGACGGCGGAAAGCGGCCACTGGCTACCGCTGCAGTCGACGCTCGACAACATGCGCAATACCAAGCCACCGATGCTGTTCTGGCAGGGCATCCTCAGCACGCACTGGGGGCAGGACTGGACGCTCTGGCAACTGCGCTACCCGAATGTGCTCTACACGCTGGCTACCGCCCTTCTGGTTGGCCTGCTCGGCTGGAAGTGCAGCCATCGCCACATCGCCACCGGCTTACTCGCCGCGACGCTCTGGCTGGCGTTTTTTAGCACCTACCGCTTCGGCCGCCCCTTTCTGACCAACGCTGGCGAAGTCTTCTGGCTGTTTCTTCCGTTCTTCCTGCTGCTCTATCGGGGCAAGCCGGGGTTCGATTCGCCCTGGGGTGTGCCGCTGTTTATTGGCCTATGCACCGGTATCGGCCTGCTCTACAAATCTTTTGCGTTGCTCTTGCCGGTGGGGCTGGGGCTGGCCTTCTGGTACTGGCGCTACCGGCACTTCCGCCCGGGCGAGTTTCTCAAGCGGGATGTGGTCAAGCTGATCCTGATTGCGCTGATATCGCTGGGCGTCTTCGCGCTCTGGTTTGCAATGGATCCGGACCCGCAATCGATCTGGAATGAATTCGTCATTGGTGAAAACGCCGGCAAGTTCGACCCGCATGGCCCGAGCTACCTGAGCAAGATGTTCTGGGGCGATGGCAGCATCTGGGTGCTGGCCACCGGCTACGCACTTAACGCCGGGCTGCTGGCGCTGGTCGTTTTTGCGGTTATGGGGCATGGGCTCTGGCGTGCGATCCGCCTGCGGGATCTTTCTGACGACGAGAAGTTTCTCTGGTGGTGGGTGCTGATTCTCTTCCTGGTCTTCTGCTTCCCTAGCCAGCGTTCCAGCCGTTACCTACTTGAAGCCATGCCTGCCCTGGCGGTGCTGATGGCACTGGTCTGGTTCCGTTTGAGCCGCTGGGTGCTGTTTGTCACCACCCTGCTCTGCACCTTGGCCATCGGCATCATCGGCTATCTGGGCTGGCTGCTGCAACACGATGTGGGGCAACAGATCTATAGCGGTACCGACGCCGTGTTGCTGGTGATCATGTTGGCTGTGCTGGTTCTCTCCCTGCTCATCCCGAAACTGCTGCCCTGGCTCACGCTGCCCGGGGTTTTTGCAGCCTATCTCACACTCACCGGTTTCCTCGGCGTCTTCGATGGCCCGATGGGTCGTTACAGCACCAGAACGCAGAATCAGGTAGCCGGCCAGACCGTATGGGTGCCCTACAGCTTCAATGCGGCCTATGAACAGTATCGCTTCCTGCTGCCCGGGGCACAAATCCGCGGCTACCGTAGCGATGCGGGGATACCGCTGCACATTCTGCGCGAGCGTTACCCGCTGCTGATTATCCAAGAACCACTGAATGCCGCCGACTGCACCGATTGCAAGATTCTGGGCGAACGCCTTGATCTCAAGGGTCGCCAGAGCGATGAGGAAATCCGTGCCATGGTGCATGGCGATGTTGCCCGTCATCTGTTCCTACGTGAACGGCTCATCGATAACCGACACGATCCACGTTAATTTTTTTCGGGCACCGTATGCACATCGACCCCAGCAACGCCACCACTGTCCCCGAATTTCTGGTCCGCCGTTTCCGTGAACTGGGGATCGACCAGGGCTTCGGCATAGTCGGTGATTTCGCCCTGCGGCTCTTCGGTCATCTCAACGATATGGGATTTCCGATCTGTGTGGCAGCCGACGAACAGGGTGCGGCCTTTGCCGCCGATGCCTACGCCCGGCTGCGTGGCTTTGGCGTGTGCGCCGTTACCTATTCGGTGGGCGGCCTCAAGGTGGTGAATGCGACAGCCGGCGCCTGGGCTGAACAGGTCCCCCTGCTAATCATCAGCGGTGCACCCGGTATCAAGGAGCGTCAGGGCGACCCGATGCTTCACCACAAGGTCAAGAACTTCGAGACCCAACTGGATGTCTTCCGTGACATCACTATTGCCCAGGCCGTCATCAATAACCCGCTGACGGCCACCGAAGAAATTGACCGCGTACTGGGTGAGATGCTGGCGACACAACGGCCGGGCTATATCGAGATCCCGCGTGACATGGTGGATCTCGTCGTGCTTGATCGCAAGGAGGCGCTAGAGGTTCGCATGCCTCCGGTGCATCCCAAGCGCCTGGAACTGGCCGTCAATGAAACCCTGGATCTGCTTGAAGCAGCCCAGAACCCGGTGGCTGTTGCCGGCGTCATGGCGGTACGCCGCCATCTGGGCGATTCACTGGTCGCCTTTGCCGAACAGTTCGGCATCCCGATGGCCAAGACCTCGCTGTCGCGGGGCGCCTTCTCGGAACGGCACTCGATGTCGCTGGGGGTTTACATGGGGGCCGTCAGCCCCACCGAAGTCGTCGAACGGGTCGAGGCCGCCGAACCACTGATTACTTTCGGCGTGCCTTTTGCCGATCTGGTCATGGGCGGATTTACCCATCATCTGGATCGGGGCCACCTGATCGAATGTACGGACACCCAGGTCAATATTGGCTATCACAGTTATCAGGAAGTCCCGCTCTGGGCCTTCCTGCCGGCACTGATCGAAGCGGCCACGGCACGCCAGTACCATCGTAACGGTGCTGGGCTGCATCACCAGCCCACCTTTGCACCGGCCGACGGCAACCCTGCGCTGACCGTTGAACGCGTTATGGCCTGCGTTGCCTCGGTGATCGATGACCGTTTCGGTCTGTTGATCGAACCGGGGGATAGCCTGTTTGCCTCTGTTGAACTTGCGGCACCCGCCTGGGGCCTCTCAAGCGCCTATTACGCCACGATGGGTTATGCCGTCCCTGCTGCACTGGGTGCCGGCCTGGCCGACCCGAAACGTCGACCGCTGATTCTGGTAGGCGATGGCGCCTTCCTGATGACGGGTCTTGAATTGCTGAGCGCCGTGCATCATGGCATCAATCCGATTGTGGTGATTGCCGACAACGGCGGCTACGGCACACAGCGGCCGATGCTGGACGGCCCCTTTAATGACGTGCCCTCGTTAGCTGCCGAACATCTACCCGCCGTCTTTGGCACGGGCCAGGGTTTTCTGTGCGACACCGAATCCGAACTGCACGAGGCACTCAAGAAATCAGTCGCGACCGACACGCTCAGCATCATCCGCGCGCGGATTCCCAAGGGCAAATACAGCCCTGCGCTGATTCGCCTGACCGACGCCCTGCGTAAAAAAATCTAGACGGTCAGAAACCGGCGCTAACGAAGCGCGCTCGTAATGCGGGCGATGGCCTCGGTCAGGGTGTCACGGGTACAGCCAAAGTTAAGCCGCACATAATGGTGCGCACCCGGCATGAAATCTTCACCCGCTGACAGCCCCACCCCGATCGATTCAAAGAACCGGGCGGCTGTCTGGCCTGCGGGGAGATTGAGCCCCCCTGCATCTATCCAGGCCAGGTAGGTCGCCTCAGGTCGCGTGATATGCAGGTCCGGCAACGCGTTCAGCGACGACAGCAACAAATCGCGGTTGCCGCGCAGATAGTCCTGCATCGCGTTACGCCAGGGCACTCCGTCACGGTAGGCGGCGGCCATGGCGGTATAACCCAGCACGTTGATATGCGGCACGATGCCGGCCATGGCACGCTCGAAACGTAACCTCAGCTTCGGATCCGGGATCACGGCAAAGGCCGCACCCAGACCGGGAATGTTATAGGTCTTGGACGGCGCAAAGAGCGTCATGGTTCTTGCGGCGATATCCGGATCCAGCCGTGCCAGTGGTGTATAGGCCATCCCTTCTTCAAGCACTAGCTCGCAATGGATGTCATCGGAGCAGATGATCCAGTCATGCCGCTCGGCCAGTTCGGCCAGGGCTCGCAATTCGGATTCCTGCCAGACACGCCCGATCGGGTTATGCGGATTACACAGCATCAGTAACCGGATGCGTTGCCCGGCCGGCGATGCCGCGAGAGACTCCAGCGCGGCCAGATCCCAGACAGCGCGACCGGCGTGATCCTGCAACGGCAAGGTATGTAATTGGCGATCACTCAATCTCGGTGCCGACATGAACGGCGGATAGATCGGCACGGCCGTGACTACGCCATCCCCCGCTTCGCCGACGGCCCGGCAGGCGACGTTGAGTCCGGTCACCAGACCTGGCAGCCAGACCAGCCAGTCAGCATCAACCTGCCAGCCTAGATCGCGTTCCAGATGCAGCAGCACGGCATCCCGTACGTCTGCCGTTACATGCGGGTAACCGAAAACCCCATGCGCTACCCGCGCAGTGAGCGCCGACCGCACGGCGGGGGGCGCCGCAAAATCCATATCGGCCACCCACATGGGAATCACATCCCGCCCGGCGGCAGCTTTGCCTGCATAACGCCCCCATTTCATGGAATCGTTGTGCGGCGGGTTCAGGCGGTCGATAGGCTGGTCAAAATCAAACAGGGTCATACCCACATTATCGCCATAAAAACACAGCCCCGCGCGGATTGCTCCGGCGGGGCTGTTGCTCTCTTGTGATCAGCTGAGACTGGTGCGCATCAACCCATCAAAGCGACATTACTTCTTGGCGCGCGGTGCACGCTTGGTGGTGCCTGCTGCCTTGCTCGCTGCCGAGGTCGCTGCCGAAACACCGGCTTCGGTGAATTCGGCGGCTTGCTTGGCAGCCTTGTTCAGATTGTCGAAAGCCGAATTGGCGGCAGTCACAGCCTGGCGAACGGCAGCCAGCGCCACGTCCGAACCAAACGGCGAGGCCTTGGCAGTCTTTTCGGCCAGGTCCTGAGCAGCCTTGTTCAGCTCGGCGAACTGCGACTGGATCAGCTTGGTCATTTCGTTGGCAGCGCCCGTCGAGATTTCGTAAACGCTACGCGAGTAGGCAACAGCCTTCTCGACAGCCGGCTTACCCAGCGAGGCATTCAGCGATGCGGCTTCTTGCGGGGTCTTGACGCTCATCACGGCCTTGGCGTTCTTGATGCCATCGCTCAGTGCTTCACGGGCGGTACCGAGGTTCAGGGCAGCCAGGCTTTCGGCCGTTGCCAGCGCCGTGTTAGCAACCGACAGGAGGGTGTCGATGGCAGCCTTGTTGGCCGAGAGGAGGTTTTCGTTATTCAGTGCAGTCATGGTTTGCTCCAGATGAAATGTTAAAAATAAAAAAAGTTGTCTCAATCTTTGTTGCTGTCCGGGACAGCGTATTTTGCTGACAGCAGTCGCTTTTGACGGCTTTGCTGCGGTGCACAATATTGATTATAGGGGCCAGATTGGCCATGTCAAGGAAAAATCCAGAATATTTTTGCGGGGCAACAAATACCACCTGAGCCCCAGCCAGAAGCCTGCCCGGCCCGGCTCGGGTATCATCCGGTCATGAACCACGCATGGATTCTTCTCATCCTGGCCGGCATCTGTGAAATCGGCTGGCCGCTGGGCTACAAACTCGCTCAGGCCAACGAGGGTCTGCGCCAGATTGGCTGGTTCGTGTTTTCGGGGGTCTCGATCGTTCTCAGCGCCTGGATGCTCTGGCTGGCTCAGAAGGAAATCCCCATCGGGACTGCTTACGCAGTCTGGACCGGGATCGGAGCAGCCGGCACCTTTATGCTGGGGATCCTGCTCTTTGGGGAACAGTCATCCCTGCTCCGCTGGCTTGGGGCCGCCATGATCATCGGCGGCGTCATCGTCCTTAAAACCAGTCAGTAATTTACTGCGGCTGTCGCCCCAGCGCACCAACTGCCCGCAGATAGCCATAGATCTGGCGGGCCATCCGCTGGCGCTCGGCAGCCGGGCGCCCCACAGCCAGCGGGGTCATCGCTGTCAGCGGGTTTTTGCCCGACGGATCCAGCGCCCAGGTCGCAAAACTAGCGAAGGATTGATGGGCGGTCCACTGGGCAAGATCAATCGGCATCATGCTCCCCCCCACCCCGTTCACCTGATGACAAGAGAGGCAATACTGCCGAGCCAGCTGAGCGCCGTCGCGATACTTCTCGGGCAACATGGGCGGGAATAAGGCCTGCAGCTTCTCCGGCGCCATCACACCGACCTTAGTCACCTGATACGGCCAGTAGGTAGCACCATCAGCGCGAAGCACCGGGTTAAGGATATTGTCCCAGACCAGATACCAGGGACCCAATGGCACTCGCTCATTGAGCGGCGGAATTTCGATGCTGAAATCCGCGCCCTGGGCACTGGCATAGACCATATATGCCGGGAAATGCGCCAAACGCGACGATGGCACCATCGACAGGTAGCCGTCTCGGGCTTCGAAGGTGACCAGCACGTCAGCGGCGCGCCAGCGGGTACCCAGCAGTTGATCCAGCACCGGGGCTGCCGGATAACCTTTATAGGTATGCTCTACCGGCTTGAGAGATGTGGATTCACGGGGTTCAATGACGGTAATTGCCGCCGGTGTCAGGCCGGCGATGGGTGCCCCCGGCGCCGGCATATCTACGTCCGCAGCGTATGCCCGCGTTGCCATACAGAGGAATAAACCTGCTGCCAGGCACTTGAACATAGTGCCGAAGGATCGATAGCACGAAGGTGACATGCCTAGTGCTCCGGATGCGCTGCCTTGCTGAGCAGCAGCGACTGATTCATCTGCTTATCCACCAGCACCATGGCCAGCGCGGAGAACAGGAAAACGATGTGAATCACGACCTGCCAAAGGATGGTGTGATCACTCATGTTCTCGGCATTGATAAAGGTTTTGAGCAGGTGGATCGACGAGATCCCGATGATGGCCGTAGACAGCTTGACCTTGAGCACCCCGGCATTGACATGCGATAACCACTCGGGCTGATCGGGGTGGCCTTCCAGATTCAGACGCGACACAAAGGTCTCGTAACCACCCACGATGACCATGATCAGCAGGTTGGCGATCATGACCACATCAATGAGACCCAGCACCGACAGCATGATCACCGTTTCACTGACATGTTCGGCCACGGCGCCGCTGATCAGATGTTTCAGTTCGACCATGAACTGATAGACATAGATACATTGCGCGACGATCAAGCCCAGATAGAGAGGTGCCTGCAGCCAGCGGCTGGCAAAGATCAGTTTTTCCATCGGATTGGGTTTACCGGGATTTTTAGCGTGTGGGTGCATGTTCGGCATAAAACAGATTGATATAGCCGACGATTATACTGTCACCATGACTGCGCCGCTTTTCGAACTGCCCTGCCCCTTCGATATCGAGACCGGCACGGTCAGCCTGCTCGAACCTGCCGATAGCGACCCGCAACGGCTTCGCCAGCAACTGCTTGATGGCACTTATGGCAAACCCTTCCTGATCGGCCACGATGACCGGTTGACCCTGCATCTGAGCCTGAGCCTGATTCAGAGCACCATGATGGTGAGCGACCCGACGGCGCTGGATCTGAGCTACACGCAGAAGATGATGAGCTTCCTGCTCTTCTATCCCCGACCGAAAGGGATCCTGCTCCTCGGACTGGGCGGCGGCTCACTGGCCAAATACTGCTACAAGCACCTGCCGCGCGCCGATATCACGGCCGTCGAGATCGATCCTCACGTCATCGGCTTTCGTAAGGCGTTCTGCATCCCGGATGACGACGAGCGATTCCGGATTTTCTGCGACGATGCCACCGAATTTATCCGCTCGCATCACGCCCGCACGGACATTATTCTGCTGGATGCATTCGATGGCCTCGGCATTGCGCCCGAACTGACGGATCCGGATTTTTACAGCCGTATGGATGCGCGCCTTTCCGCCAATGGGATTCTGGTCATGAATCTGGCTGGGGACAAAGCCGGCTTCGATGATCCACTCAGCCGTCTGGCCGAGGTATTTGATGATCGCGTCCTCACAATCAGGGTCCGCGATGGTGGTAACCAGATTGCGTTTGCCTTCAAGAACACACACTTTCCACCACGCTGGGAACTGGTGCACCAGCAGGCAAGGGAACTGGAGAAGCGGTTGGGCCTAGACTTCAGTCGCTACGCACGGCATCTGGAAAAGAGCGAACGCCGGCGGGATGACCGGCACCGTTAGTTCGGGTCGAACCGATCAGTCGGCCTCGCAGACTTCGCGGCCATTAATCGTTGCCCGTTTGCCCTTCACCCAGAATACGTAGGATTCGTTCGAATTGGCATAACGGCCGCCATCAGCGCTAGCTACCTGACGCAGGTATCGGGTGGTCTGCCCCATCTCGACGGTGGCGGTCTGTTCGGCGTTATCAAACACCACATAAAGTCGCCCGGATTCGGGACAGGTATAACGAACGGCAAAGGGTTTGCGTGGTTTGGTCGCCGTTGCCCGATACTGTTCCGGGATCTCGTTGACCGACACCTGTTTGATCTCGACCGGACCCTCTGCCGGCTCGGTTGCCGTACCCTGAGCAAACGCCGGCAAGGCAACCAACCCGACCCCCACCAGTACGTAGCGTAATGTCATCTGCTTCAACCCGTCTTGTCGATTATTTGGCATTCCCGGCCCCGGCCATTAACTGCTCATCAATACTGGACCAAGGCTTGAGAACATTCTGACATGGATTTGTTTTGGTCGCGACAGACATCACATTCTGCGCCGCCAGCGAGATCCCGCTGGTCACCACGGCCAAGCCCACCGTTGCCGCCTGCTTGACGACACCAGTCTTGTTCACACCCAGCGACGGGTTGAGTAAGGTGCCCTGAACAACCACGAGCCCAGCCGTATTGAGACCCGTTGTCAGACCGGATTTCTGTGCGGTCTGGATATTGATATTCAGTTGTTCCTGCTTGAGATTGACCTGACCGCTCAGTACAACATCGAGCTGATCGGTCTCGATGCCCACCGAGTTATCGATGCTCAACAACCCATTACGTACTGGCAGATAGCCAACGGCACATTCGATCTGACTCACCGCCGATTTTGATGCCAGCGGATTCACCGTATTGATGACCGACAGAAGGAAGTCACCCGAAGAATTTACTAGGGATCTGGGCAGGGTCACTTTATCAACCGAGAACTGGAACTCTCCGTTCATTCCAGACACCAGAGATCGCAATGTATTCCCCTGGCCCGTGAAATGAAAGGCCACTTCGCCTTGGCCCCCTTGCACCTGACCGAACTTTTTCTTCTGATCCATCTGGGCAATCAGATGATCAAGCCGGAAATTACGCACATGGCCCCGCAGGCGCAGACCCGGGTTGGCTGTGGTGTACTGGCTGATCATGCCATCTGCCATCAGTTCACCCTGCCCCAGCGTCGACTTGAGTTCGTTGACCTGCATCACCCCACCACCGGCATCCTGCATGCTGGCTTTGAGTACAAAATTGGGCAGCACAATGCCGCTGGGCATCACCAATGACGTTACCGCCAGATTGATCTGCCCGTTCATCAGCGGTATCTGGTTGAAAGGCAGGACGTCGGTACCGAACAGCCAGCGTTGGTTCGAAGTCTCTTTCGCTTTGCCCGATGCAGTATTGGTGGTCTCTGATCGTTCCAGATTGATCTTGCTCGCATTCAGATCGATCGAGAAACGGGGCGAACGACCCGGCGTGAAATCTGCCTGACCGGCAAACGACTGCAAGGCAACAGCCCCAGCGTTGGCGGCATCACCCTGATTGAATGTGAGCGAGCCGGCACCCACACTGGCATTGGCATGGCCGGCCAACGACGCCACCAGTTGCTTGGGCGAGCGTCCAGTGGCTGTGAGATCGACATCGACCTGAACCACACCGCCCTGGGCACTGACGCTCGGGGTCTTTAGATTCTGGATGGAAAAGAGCTTGGCAATTTCGAAACCATCTGCCTGAGCCTTCAGCGACATTGCGGGCGACTGACCGGCAAACCCATTGATCGTGCCCGAAGCCGAAATTTTGCCTTTTCCGAAGCCGGATTCAAATCGCTCCAGACTCAGACGCCCCGATGCGCTATCACTCAGCCGGGCCTGGAGGTTCACCTTGGGTAAGTTAATGCCGTTAGGGAGCAGCAACTGATCTGCCGAGAGATCAATTTGCACGTTCATCTGCGGCAGACCCGAGTAATCAATCGGGCGGTCATCCTGCCAGAAGGGCAAATAATTAGCGGCCCCAGTCGTGGGTGGCTTAGGCGTGGTAGCAACCGCTTGCCGGCTCAGATCCAGCGTTCGCGCATCCACCGATAAGGTCAGCGAAGACGGCAGCTTGTCCGGATATTCGAATTTGCCCTGCAGATTCAAGGGCTGCTGACGCCAGACAACCCCGCCCTTGAAGCTGACGGAGTCGCCTGAAAAACGGGCAACGGCGCGGTCAATTGAGAGGCCATCCGTGATATCGCCCTTGCGATCTCGTACCTGAACGCTGACATCGTTGACCTGGATCTTTTCAATCCTGAAGGCAGATTGATCGCCCGCGCCTGATGATCCCGTCGTAGGTTGCGTAAAAACCCAATTTCCCGCACCGTCGGCCGCTTTATTCCCCGGCTGGAGGTTCAGGGTCAGGCCATCCAGCTCGGCCTGATTGATTGCTACCGCCTGATGTAACAGCGGTAACCAATCCAGCGAGAGTGCCAGACGCCGGGCTGTTGCCATTTCGGGATCCGCCGCCCAGGGCGCGTTACCCAGATGAACATCCTCCGCAACGACGGACAATCGAGGCCAGAGTCGGACAGAAACGGGTCCTTTGACCTCAAGGCTTCTCCCGGTACTCTCCTTGACCGCGCGAATCGCAATATCGACAACCGCCCGGGCGTCCACCAGACTGGGGAGCCAGACGGCGACCCCAAGAGCAGCAAGCACGACGCCCACGATGATCAGGCGTGGCAGGGTCCAGAATTTGCGGTCAGTTAGTGGCATCGATATCAGCGGGCGGGCGTTTCCAGAATAACAGCTCTAGGATAGCAAAACGGCATTGGCAAGTTATAAGCATATGAAAAGCCTGTCATTAGGCTGTAAGAATTCCGGGGTACAGTCACGGACACATCCAGGGAGAGGATGTAAAGTCCGGTAAAGCTGCAGCCCGGACGAGGAGAATCCGGTCTCACCCACTTATACCCATAAGATCGAGATCCGGTGAGAGCCCCGGCCAAATGGTCGGGGTTTCTTTTTTATTGCTGAATATTTTTACTCCAGACCAACGTTGGCTGAAAGATTTTGCAACTTGTCAGCAACCATCCCATGGGTCAAATTGCGGCAAGACCCAACCCACTGGGGTTCCGGGCCCCTCGTGACCAAAATCACCCCGCAAAATGTTTTTGCACTGCAACTTGCGCACGATCTGGGGCTCGTTGAGTATGACAACACTTACATTCCTCAGAGAACTATCCCGTGCACGGACTCCTCGCATTCTCAAGGGCCATCGACGCCCTTAATGAAAAGGTTGGCAAGACGGCTGCCTGGCTGATTCTGGTTGCGGTTCTGGTCAGTACCATCAACGCCCTGATCCGTTACACCTTTAACACGAGCTCCAACGCCTGGCTGGAGCTGCAGTGGTACCTGTTTGCGGGCACCTTCCTGCTCTGCGCCCCCTGGACGCTCAAATGTAATGAGCACATCCGCATTGACGTCGTTACGGGTCGATTCTCGCCGCGCGTACACGCCTGGATCGATATTATTTGCGGCATCTTCTTCCTGATCCCCATGTGCCTGGTGATTCTCTGGTCCGCAGTGCCCTTTGCCTGGGAATCGATCGTCACCTGGGAAAACTCCAGCAACGCAGGCGGCCTTATTGTCTGGCCAGCCAAAATCCTGATTCCCATTGCCTTTAGTCTGCTCCTGCTGCAGGGGATTTCTGAAATCATCAAACGCTTCGCGTTTCTAGATGGCCTGATTGATGGCAAAGAGTTCGAAAAGGGCGGTGGTCACGGCGCCACCCCTGACGCAGTCGATGTTGCCGAAGCCACGACCGGCAACAAATAGGGAGCGCCGACATGCCACTTGAGTTTCTCACCCCGATCATCGGCGACTACATGGCGCCGATCATGTTCCTCGGCCTCATCGTCTTTCTGCTGTCTGGCTACCCCGTCGCATTCTCCCTCGCCGCTAACGGCCTCATGTTCGGTCTGCTGGGCATGGGTATGGGTATGTTTACGCCCGACTTCCTGCAGGCATTGCCGAACCGTATTTTTGGCATTATGGCGAACGATACGCTTCTGGCCATCCCGTTCTTTACCTTCATGGGCCTCATCCTTGAGCGCTCAGGTATGGCAGAAGACCTACTCGATACCATTGGCCAGCTGTTTGGCCCGGTCCGTGGCGGCCTCGCCTTCGCGGTCATCTTTGTTGGTGCCCTGCTTGCTGCTACCACGGGCGTCGTGGCGGCCTCGGTGATTTCGATGGGTTTGATCTCGCTACCCATCATGCTGCGCTACGGCTACGATCGCCGCCTTGCCTCAGGCGTCATTGCCGCGTCGGGCACGCTGGCACAGATCATCCCGCCATCCCTGGTACTGATCATCATGGCCGACCAGCTGGGTCGCTCAGTCGGCGATATGTATGCCGGCGCCATGATCCCGGGGCTGGTACTCACCGGCCTGTATGTAGGCTACGTCGCGCTGGTCGCCTTCTTTAAACCGAGCCACGCCCCGGCGTTACCACTAGAAGCCCGTTCGATGACCGGCACCAAGCTGTTGCTTCGCTCGCTTTTCGTCTTGGTACCCCCGCTCTTCCTGATCTTCCTCGTGCTGGGGACCATTTTCCTCGGCATTGCCACACCGACTGAAGGCGGCGCAATGGGGGCTAGCGGCGCAGTCCTGCTAGCGATGTCCAAGAAGAAATTGAACTTTGCCCTCGTGCGCCAGGCGGTCGATTCGACGGCCAAGTTGTCGGCATTTGTGCTGTTCATTCTGGTTGGCGCAACCGTCTTCGGCCTCGTGTTCCGCGGCGTAAACGGTGATCTGTGGGTTGAACACCTGCTGACTTCGTTGCCAGGTGGCGAACTGGGCTTCCTGATCGCCGTTAACATCATGTTCTTTGTTCTGGCTTTCTTCCTGGACTTCTTCGAGCTGGCCTTTATTCTGGTGCCGCTGGTAGGCCCCGTGGCCGACAAGATGGGTATCGACTTGATCTGGTTTGGCGTGCTGCTCGGCGTCAATATGCAGACATCGTTCATGCATCCACCGTTTGGCTTTGCACTGTTCTATCTGCGCTCGGTCGCCCCGGGCAAAAAATATATTGACAAGATCACCGGCAAATCGATGGAACCCGTCACCACCAGCCAGATCTACTGGGGTGCCGTCCCCTTTGTGGTGATCCAGATCATCATGGTCGCACTCATCATCGCCTTCCCGGATCTGGTGTCTGTTGAGAAGAAAGAAGTCTTTGATGACACGAACGCTGAAATCGTGATCGAGATGGATGCTGATAGCCCACAGGCACCCGGCAGTGATACCGCCCCGAATCTCAAATTCTCAACCGAAGAGCCCGGTGAGAAGAAGTAATCAGGCTCAATCAAAATAATCCCTCAGGAGACACATCATGGATCGTCGTAAGTTTCTGAAGAATGTCGGCATCGGCGCTGCTGCCGGCACCACTACCCTGATCACCGCAGCGCCTGCAATTGCTGCTACACCCAAGGTCAAGTGGCGTCTGGCTTCCAGCTTCCCTAAAACGCTCGACACCGTTTATGGCGGTGGTGAAGATTTCTGTAAACGCGTCGGCGAGCTCTCCGAAGGCAACTTCGAAATCCGCTCCTTTGCCGGCGGTGAAATTGTTCCCGCCTTGCAGGTCATGGATGCCGTCAAGGACGGCACGGTTGAGTGCTGCCACACGGCTCCGTATTACTTCTTCGGCAAGAACGAAGCCTTTGCCTTTGACTGCTCGGTTCCATTTGGCATGACGGCCCGTGCCCAGAACGCCTGGATGTACTTTGGTGGTGGCCAGAAGCTGCTGGCTGATTTCTATGCCCAGTACAACATCGTGAGCCTGGCTGCCGGTAACTCGGGTTGCCAGATGGGCGGCTGGTACCGCAAGCCGATCAAGACTGTGGCCGACCTCAAGGGTCTGAAGATGCGCGTGGGAGGTTTCGCCGGTCGCTGTATGGAAAAGCTGGGCGTTGTGCCGCAGCAGATTCCGGCTGGCGATATCTACGCCTCGCTGGAAAAAGGCACCATCGATGCCGCCGAGTGGATCGGTCCGCACGATGATGAAAAGCTCGGCCTGTACAAGGTTGCCCCAAACTATTACTTCCCGGCCTGGTGGGAGCCGTCAACCCAGTTCTCGATCATGATCAACAAGAAAGAATGGGATAAGCTGCCCAAGAACTACCAGCAAATTCTGGAAGTTGCCGCGGCCGAAACCAATGTCCGCATGCTCGCTGAGTATGACTACCGTAACCCCGCAGCACTCGCCAAACTCCAGAAGTCCGGCGCCAAAATCAGCGCGTTCTCTAACGAAATCCTCGAGGCTGCATTCAAAGCCACCAATGACGTTCTGGAAGAAACTGCCGCCCGTAACCCTGACTTCAAGAAGATCTACGAACCGTGGCGTCAGTTCCGCAACCTGGAATTCCAGTGGTTCAACGTGACCGAGCAAGCCTACGCGAAGTTCGCCTTCCACAGAAAGCTCGGTAAATAAGTTAATCTCTCTCTTAGAGTTTCGGGGGGGGG